>JAISUG010000038.1 GCA_031272185.1 Lachnospiraceae bacterium | reverse complement strand
TCCCCGGCTTGCTTGGGATACGCACTTCGCACCCTGCACCCTGCACTTCGCACTGCGCGCTTCGCGTTACGCGCTTCGCGTTACGCACTTCGCACCCTGCACTTCGCACTCTCCACTGCCCCTACGCCCCTTCAAGCAGCTGCGTGATGTTCACTATGCCGTCGTGCCCCTTTTCGACTACCAGCTCCAGGAGTTCCCTGCCCAAGTGGGCGCTGCGCAGCGTGGCCGCCTCGATGAGCATGGGCATGCTGGCGCCGGAGAGCACGCACACCCCGCTGTCCCGGACCAGCCGCATGATGGAGTTGGACGGGGTGCCGCCCAGCAGGTCCACCATGACCAGGCTGCCCTCCGGCAGCGCATCCAGTTTTTCCTTGACCCTCTGCCTGTATTCCTCCGGGTCGTCGTCAGGGCGCAGGGGCACGGCGACCACCCCATCCAAGTCGCCATATATCATGGCGGCGGACCTGATGAGCTCTTCCCCAAAAAAGCCATGTGTCAATATAAGTATGCCGGGCAAGGAATCGCTTTTGTTGTCGCTGCCCATAAAACCCCTCCCATCAATGTGGTGCCCCAAACCGGAGCCGCTGCGGCCGCAACCGCAACCACACCACCCCGCCGCACCCGCAACGATGTGCGGTGCCGCAAAGCCAATCCCAACAGTTTTGGCGGCTCTTTTCGCAACTGCGACTTCCCCGCCTTTAGTTAACGCAGTTTTTCAGCGGTTCGCCTTTCAGGAACCTGTGCATCTCCTCGGCCAGGATGTCGAAAGACATGGAGAGCGTGTCCCCTGCCCGCCCTGCGATATGCGGCGTGAGGATCACATTGTCCAGCTTGCGCAGGGGGTGATCCTCCCCCAGCGGCTCCTCGCTGTACACGTCCAGCGCCGCGCCGCGGATCTTGCCGCCCTGGAGCGCCCTAAGCAGCGCACCCTCGTCCACCAGCCCGGCCCGCGCGGTATTGACGAAACACCCATCGGGTTTCATCAGCGCGATTTCCTTTTCGCCTATGAGACCACGGGTTTCTTTGGTCAGGCGGGCATGCACCGAGACGAAATCGGACTCGGCCATCAGCGTTCCCAGTTCCACCGGCTCCACGCCCATGGAGAGCGCATCTTCGCCTTTCACGAATGGGTCATAGGCGAGGATCCTTGGGCCGCCGAAAGCACTGAGGCGTCTGGCCACCTTGGCGCCGATCTGGCCCAGCCCCACCAGCCCGAAGGTGGCATCCTTCATGAGGAGCGGCTGGCGTTTCGGCTCCACGAACCACCCCGCCCGCTTGGACAGGTCGCCTGCGCTGATGCCCCGGTTCAGCGCCAGGATCATCGCCACCGTGAAGTCCGACACCGGCTCCGAGAGCCTGCCGGGCGTGACGGACACTTTGATGCCCCGCGCGAAGCACTCCGCAACATTCACATTCTCGGCGCCGGAACGCAGGACGCCCACGAATTTGAGCCGGGGCGCGGCCTTGATCAGCTCGGCGCCCACCGCGGAGTAATGCACCACCAGGACGTCGGCGTCACCCACCGCTTCCAGCACCTCGGGCGTGTAGGCCACCCAGTCGGCGCCCTCCTTTTCCACCCGGAGGATCGCCTCGCTGTAGCTGTTGCCCCGAGACAGCAGCGACGGGTCGGTCACATATGCCACCTCGGCCCCATATTGCCCGAAATCCCCGGTGCGCTTGGACATGGCCTCTGATTTGACCGACGCCTCGTCCACCAGCCCCAGGTCGCCCAGGATCAGTATCTTCATTTCTGCCATCTTGCCACCTTCCCGTACCCAATTTGGGCCGACGCCCATATGATCGTACATAAGGCGTGTATATGCGCTGCGGCCGCCCCGGCCTCTTGCTTTTCCTTGGCCGGCTCCGGCTGATAGGCGCGGCTGCAAGATCCGGCTGCAGGCTACTGCAGCAGGCTGCCGTAGATATAGCGCACGTCGTCCTTGTCCAGGTCCAGGTAGCCCCGCAGGATCCCTTCCTGGTCCTGCCAAGCATTGGCCACCAGTTTGTCCAGGTCTTCTTTCGGCACACCCATCTGGGTGAGCGTGGTGGGCATACCCAGGGTATCCTGCCAGTCCTGCAGCCGTTTCACGCCTTCCAGCGCCACGGCCTTTTTGTCCTCCATGTCAGGCTCCACGCCGAATACCTTCACAGCGAACTGCGCCACCCTGTCCACGTTCGCCTCCGAGCCCCTCTCGATGACGAACCGGAGCCAGGCGGGCATCATCACCGCCAGGCCCGCGCCGTGGGCAGTGTCGTAGTAGGAGCTGAAGATGTCCTCCAGCCAGTGGGGGCCCGCCAGTATCCCGCTCTTGCCGATGGCGGTGATGTCATGGGAGAACCCCGCGCAAAGCATCAGCTCCCGGCGCGCCTCCGCATTGGCCCCATCCTTGTAGGCGATGGGCCCATATTTCACCACGGCGCGCATGAGCCCCTCCGCGAACTGGTCGCCCAGGTAGCAGTCCGCGCCGTTCACGAAGTAGTTCTCCAATGTGTGCCCGAACATGTCCACCGCGCCGCACGCCGTCTGGAACGCCGGCACCGTGTAGGTCAGCTCCGGGTTCATGATGGCGAAGACCGTGCGGTTGAACGGGGTCCCCACGCCGGACTTCTTCTGGGTGTCGATGTCGTCCAGGATGACGCTGGCGCGGCTTAGCTCGCTGCCGGCCGCGGCGATGGTGTGGATGGAGCCCACCTTGGTGGTCTTCACCGGGAAAGTCTTGTACGAATAGAAATCCCACACGTCGCCCTCATAGGCGATGCCCAGCCCCACCGCCTTGGCGGTGTCTATGGTGCTGCCGCCGCCCATGGCCAGCAGGAAATCCACGCCCTCTTTCTTGCCCAGCTCCACCCCTTTGTACACCAGGGAACGGCGGGGGTTCGGCGCCACACCCCCCAGCTCCACGTAGGGGATCCCCGCGGCGTCCAGCGTGGCGACGACCCGGTCAAACAGCCCGGATTTCTTCACGAACCCGCCGCCGTCCACCACCACCATGACTTTCGTCCCGCCGTGCTTCTTCACCAGGTCGGCCGTCTGCAGCTCCGCATCCGGCCCGAAGACGATCTCATTGTAGAGATGGAAATTGAAATTGGAAAATGTTTTCATGTATGCCTCCTATGGTTTTCACACGTCCTGCATAATCCGAGTGTATCTGCTTGGTTGCGTCACGCTATTTGTGGCTACGAGCTTCGCAGATCCACCGTGGATTTGCAGGCCGTCAGAATCACACGTCCTGCAAATCCACCGATATCCTGTATGCGTCCTGGGTGGTGGCCGCCTCGTAGGCTGCCTGGATATCCCGCAGGGGGAACGTCTTGCCCTCCAGCGCATACTTGCAGTCGATCATGCGGCTGGAAATCATCTTCGCGGTGTCCACATAGTCCGATGAATTGGAAATCAGCGTGCCGATGATCTCGATCCTGCGGGAATGTATCTCGTTGGGGTCCAGGTTCAGCTCCGGTTTCGGGTACCCCGACGCGAACATCAGCATCTTCCCCCGGAACATCTTCAGCATGTCGTAGGCCTGTTTGTAGGCGACAGTGCTGCCCACCGCGCAGATCACGGTGTCCGCCCCCTTGCCGCCTGTGAGCTGCTTCACCGCTTTCACCGGGTCGTCCTTCCCGTCGATCACGTCGGCGAACCCCATGGACCTCGCGCGCTCCAGCTTCTTGGGGGAGATGTCGGAGATGATGACCCTGGCGCCGTATGCATGGGCGACCTGGGCGTTGATGATGCCCATGGGGCCCGCGCCCACCACCACCACGTCCTCCAGGGTGTGGACATTGGCGTGCTTGTTCCCCTGGACCGCCGTGGACACCGGCTCCAGGAAACCAGCCTCCACCGGGCTGATGTCATTGGAGATCTTGTACACCTCCCGCTGGTTGATGATCTTGTAGTCCACGAAGCCATGCTGCCCGTAGAACCCGTTGACCATCACCGTCATGCCGCCCTTGTTCTTCGCCAGTGTGGTGCAGTCGGACTGGATCCCCCGGCGGCAGTTGTCGCAGCACCCGCACCCCGCGATGCCCATGCCCACCTGGTCGCCCACCTGGAAGTCGTCGATGACCTTGCTGCCCTTTTCCAATATGATGCCGGACCACTCGTGCCCCCCCGCCATGGGGAAGCCCTGGTGGTTGCGAAGCCCCAGCCACTGCTGGTAGTCGTTGGTGCAGATGTTGCAGATCTGCATCTTGATCAACAGTTCCTCCGGCCCGATGTCGCCGATCTCACCCTCGAATGTCTGCGCCTTGTGCGGCTCCACGATGGCCGCGAAATGTGTTTTCCTCATATCACCTGCCCCCTTACCATGCTTTCCCGACCTGCCCGAAGAGCTTCATGTAGTGCACGAGCATGTTTTTGTACCCTTCCACGAAGGTGCCCGTGACGGAATAGTATTTCCCGGGGATGTGGGGCGGGTTCGGGAACCCGGAGTCCACGATGTTCTTCTCGCCGGCCTTTATCAGGTCCGTGGCCAGGTTGACCTTGCAGATGCCCTCCCGGCATGCCCTGGCCAGCTGCTCGTCCCCGGTGCTGGAACCCCCGTGGAGCACCAACGGCACGCTCACTGCCTTCCGGATGGCCTCCAGCCTCGGGAAGTCCAGCTTGGGGGGCTCTTTGTACTGGCCGTGCGCCGTGCCGATGGCCACCGCCAGGCAGTCGATGCCGGTCTTCGCCACGAAGTCAGCGGCCATCTCGGGGTCCGTCAGCTGGGCGGTGCCCTCCGGCTCCCCCGCGAACCCCACATGCCCCAGCTCAGCCTCCACGGTCACGCCCACCGCATGGGCGACCTTCACCAGCTCCGCCACCTGGGCCACATTGTCCTCGTAGGGCAGCATGGAACGGTCCGCCATGATGGAGGTGAAACCCGCCCTGATGCACCAGATGGCGCTTTCGTATGTGGGGCCGTGGTCCTGGTTCAAGCAAATCGGCACTTTCGCGGACCTGGCCAGGTCTTCGATGAGACGGGTCCCGGAAACCAGTTTCTCCGGCGGCCCCATCATGCCGAAATCGATGATCATGGGGGACTCGTACTCCTCTGCCGCCTCGATGACCGCGCGGACGGTATCCTCACTAAAGACATTGGGTGCCGTGACGCCATAGCCGCCCTCCTGCGCCTTGACCAGAATCTCTTTCATGCTGACATACATATTCGCCTTCCTCCTTTCGGCACATAAAAAACTACTCTTCGCGTATTCTGTCTGACTGTTGGTGATAAAAGCAAATTTCGTGCCACAACTAGTAGCGGTTTTGTGTAATTCCACTAATTACCAGCTAGAAATTTTTTTGCAACATTGTTATAATGATTGAAAGCCCGGTTCGCAGCCTACGGACACATCATAAGGACGCCCCCCTGCCCCAAACACGGCTTTGCCCGCCATCAACCTGTGATCCTCCGACCTGCCCTGTGCAACCATGCAACCGCCGCATCCCCACGACTGCAGGTCATGACACGCACCGCCATCGACCGGCTTTCCTTGCGGCGTATATGCATCCGTCGCATCCCCACGGTTGCAAGGCATGAAACACGCCGCCATCGACCGATTTGCCTTGCCCATCGCACTACTTGTAGTGGCACGGGTTTTGCTTTGTCGTATTTCTGAGGTGATACCATGAGGAAAGACCGCATTCTGGAATATGTCCTTTCGCATAGCCTGCACACGGGTGCCGGGCCGGGCGTGTCCCCGGGCGTCACCGCCCAGGAAGTGGCGGATGCGCTGGGGATCTGGCGCAGCGATGCCTGCGTGGAATTAAACAAACTGGTGGCCGAGGGGCGCCTTGCGCGCAGGGGCAAAAAGGGTGTGCGTTTCGCTGCGGCCGCAACCCCAGCCGCCACCCCGGACCTACCAGACGACGCGGCGGCGCCTGCTACCTCTTATATACATGCAACCGAAACACCCGATGCCACGCCCCATGGATCCCCCACCGCCGGGGAACCCGAAAGCTATATGCCGCCCCTTGCGGCTATGGCACCCAGCCCTCACGCCGCCGTGGGATCCCATTTGGGCGAGTCTGCGACCGGCACCGGGCGCGCCGCACCCGACCGCCCGCCCCGCTTAGAGGGCATGGATGGCGCCGCCCCGGAATCCACCGCATTTAGCAAACTCATTGGCGCCAAGGGCAGCCTGCGACATCAGATCAGGGTGGCGAAAGCCGCCGCCACGTACCCGCCCCATGGGCTAAACACCCTCATCACAGGCCAGACCGGCGCAGGCAAGAGCCTTTTTGCGCACACCATATGGGAATTTGTCAACGAAACACGCGCCTCGGGCCACGGCCAGGGGGAGATACCTTTCGTGCATTTCAACTGCGCCGAGTACGCAGACAACCCGCAGCTGCTCCTTTCGAATCTATTCGGATACAAAAAAGGCGCCTTCACCGGAACCTATGCCGACCAGACGGGGCTGGTGGAAACGGCCGACGGCGGCATACTGTTCCTGGACGAGATACATTGCCTGTCCAAAACCGGGCAGGAGCTGTTTTTCACCCTCCTGGACACCGGCTTCTACCGACGTATCGGGGACCAGACCAAACGGGAGTCCCATTTCATGCTCATCGGCGCCACCACCAAATCCGTCACCGACGTGCTGCTGGACACATTCATCCGCAGGATGCCCGTGCTCATCCAGCTGCCCAGCCTTGCGGAGCGGCCCCTTAGCGAGCGCCAGGAGTTCGTGGAGCGTTTCTTCTCGGACGAGGCCAACCGCATCAAGCGCCCCCTGCACGTAAAAAAGGACGTGCTGAACGCCCTCATGGAATACACCCTCCATGCCAACCTGGGGAACCTGAAAAATGTCATACAGATATCGTGCGCGAAAGGGTATATGAGGGAAATGTCCCAAGGGGCCCTCTCGGGTGAGATCACCGTCTCATTCTCCGACCTCTCATTCCATGCGGCCAAGCAAAGCAAATCCGCCTACGGCAATGCCCAGGTGTTTTATGACGGCGACAAGCTCATCCCGGTGGGCAAGATGGCCGAAGCAGGCGAGATACCGCCTTTCATCGACATCTATGACTATGTGGTCCAGCACATGGAGATGGGACTGCAAAGGGGACTGGATTCAGACGAGCTCCAGCGCATGATCGCCTACGAGGTGGACAACTACTACGACGACCTGGACCGCACGATGCTGAAATCCCAGACAGATGCGGGGCTTCTAAACAGCATAGTCTTCCCCGGCTCCGTGCCCCTGTGCGCAGAGTTCCTCGCCATGGCGGCCGACGAGCTGGGCAGGAAATACTCGGCCAATGCGCCGCTGCTCCTGGCCATGCACATCAGCCAGTACGTGGACAGGATGCGCTCGGAGCAGCCTGCTTTCCCTGCTGATTTCCGCATGATCGTCAAAGGCTATCTCAAAGAGGCGCAGTTTCTGCGCAGTACCAGGGCGTGGCTTTCCGAGGCGTTCCGGGTCGCCATAACCGACGACGAACTGGCTTTCCTGGCCATTTTCCTCATCCAGGCGTCTGACAAAGCCAACCAGCCGAACCCAGGCATCTGGATCACCGCCGTGTCCGGCAACGGGGCGGCCTCGGGCATGTGCGAGTTCGCCAACTCCGTCTTTGGTTCCGGGCACGTCCAGTGGATCGACGGCAGGCCCCATGCAGACGACATCTTCCAGAAACTCTGCAAACTCCTGAAGTCATTCCACGGGCTGCGGGGCAACATCATCCTCACCGACATCGAGGCCCTGGCGGGCATGGAACACCGCATATTCGAATCCACCGGCGTCACATGCCGTATCATACCCGTCCTGGAGAGGAACCTGCTGTTCACCGCATGCAAGGAGACCCTGGCGTCCGACGGCGACATAGGCGAGGTATACCGGCGCATCGTCCGCAGCTACTGCGAGTCCATCAACCAGCTCTTCGCATCAAAGGGCGCCGGTCATGCGGGCCGGGATTTGGTCATCTTCACCGTCTGCGTGACAGGTGTGGGGAGCGCCATGACCATCAAGGAGATATTGGAAAAAAGGCTGTCCCACATCCCCGACCTGTCCATCGTTCCCCTAAGCTCCCTGGAAGACATCAGGGAGAAGGCGAGCGCATACGGCGATTCATTGAAGCTGATTATCGGCACCGTGAACCCCGACGTGCCCGACGTGCCGTTCATGTCGTCGGACAGGGTTTTCACAGCCAATGGCCTCTACTGCATCACCACTATCTTGATCGACTGGGGCCAGGGCGCATACCAACCATCCATCAGGTCAGAGGCGCCCGGGGACGACGAACTGGAAAACATACTCAATGAAAGCATCGGGTACATCGCGCCCAGCGTGGACCAAAAAGCCGCGCTGTCCTGCATCAGGCACATGGTCGCGGTACTGGAGGGCAGCGTGTACCACCACCCCTTGGCCGACGATGTGAAAACCAGGGTATTCATGCATGCGGCGGGCATGCTGGAACGCATCGCGAACCACAGGCCGCTGCCCCTGGACGAAGAGTATGAGTCGCTCATCGGCGCGAACATCAACGAATACAACGCCCTGGATGCCATCATCACCCAGTGCTTCGTGCCCTGCTGCTACGAGATCCCCCGCTCCGAAGTCCTGTTCTTCCTGTTTTCACTGCCGAAATTCGTGGGCGACGCCGGCGTCCGGGCGGATGCCTCGTGAGGCCATGTGAGCGCCGGCTACGCAGCCCCGGAGAGCGTGGGCTTGCCTACGCCGCTTGCGGTATGCCCCGCCATTCGCCCACGCAGCCCCGGAGAGCGTGGGATTGCCGCCCACCACGCTGGTCGAGATTGGATAGTATTGGATAGTATTGGATAGTATTGGATATCATAGCCACCGGGCTATGACTACATTATATCAGGAGGTATAAACCATGATCAACAAGACTGTCACCGTCAAAAACCCCACCGGCCTCCACGCCAGGCCGGCTGCCGCATTCGTGAAAGAGGCATCCCGCCACAAATGCTCCGTCCTCATCAAGAAAGACGGGCGCTCTTTCAATGGCAAGTCCATCATCAGCGTCCTCTCCGCTTGCATCACCTGCGGCACCAAGATAGAACTGGAAACAGACGGGGAAGGGGAAAGCCAGGCGCTCGACGACATCGTCGCCGCCGTGGAGTCAGGCCTGGGCGAATGAATGGGGCGGCGCGACCGCAAAGCGCCTGCAGCAAGACCCAGGCTGCGCCGTGCGCACATTGTGAAAGGAGCGACACATGAAACCAAATTGGTGGGCCATGGCCAATGTCAGCCTGTTTTTCGGAACCGTCGTTTTCGTCATCACCGCGATGACCCTGAAAGCCAAATGGACGCCTTTGCTGCTTGCCATATGCGCGGCGGCAGTGGTTTTCCTGTTCCTAAGCCTCATGATGTACCTAAACCTCAGGAAATACGAGCACGCCGAAGACTCCATCGAGGACCGCATCATACTGAAAAGCGCCGCAAACTACTACTTCGGCAAACTCATCACCAATGGGCTGCTCTTCCTGACGTCCCACAGCCTCATCTTCATTTCCTATGCGGTGAAACCCACCATAAATGAAGAGATAGAGTTTCGCGACATACAAAGCGCGACACACGACCCGGTTTTCCGGACCGTCAAGGGGCTGAAACTCGTCATGAAGGATTCCTCTGTCCGTGGCTTCGTGCTCCGGGACATCCCCATGTTCTTGGAACACATCACCCCCAGCGTCCCCCACGCCCCGGCGGATGAGCAACAGGCCGTCAACTAGCCAACCCCCTTGACATATCCCCCTTTATACAGTATTATCCAGGTATCCTGGTAGTGCCTCATCGGTCAGCGCCCCGATTCCGGCCTTCCCCGGATCGGATCGGAGCCCCTTGGCCGGCAAGGCATCCATACATCCAAAGGGGGACACACCATGGCGATCCATCAGGCAATCTTCCACTCCATCGAGCAGTTCCTGCTCCCGGTTCGCGGGAAACAGGCAAAACACGACCCGACAAAAAAGGACAATGTAGAATCCCGTATGCGGGAATACTCCGAATGTACGATAGAAGAAGCGCTCTCGCGCCAGGGCACGCAGACATGGGGGCTTTTGGCCCAGGAGGCAGCCAGCCGCCTGGAGCGCTTCGGGGAGAATGCCATCACATCGGGCAACCTCCACCCAACCTGGCGCCGGCTGCGGGAAGCTGTGGTCAACTCATTCAACATCATATTGATCATCATCGCCGTCGTGACATATTTCACCGACGTCTTTTCTGCGTCCGCCCCCGACTGGCTCACCATCCTCATCATCCTGGCGCTGATCCTCATTTCCAGCCTGGTGGCGTTCATCCAGGGGCAGCGCTCCGACGCCGCCGCGGCGAAACTTTCAGGCATGATCTCCAACCAGGCAGATGTGTGGCGGGACGGCAAAGAAGTTTCCATCCCCATGAAAGACGTGGTGCCCGGTGACATCATCCGTCTCTCTGCCGGCGACATGCTCCCGGCCGACGTGCGTTTCCTGACCACCAAGGACACATTCATCGCCCAGTCGGCCCTGACCGGTGAGTCTAACCCCGTGGAGAAATTCGCCGACCCGCAGCCGGCCCAGGTCGGACCCGGCGCACAGGATCCATCCCGATCATGCCCGCCCCTTGCGGCCGACACCGCTTCAGGCGGACCCGCTTCGCCCCAGGGCCCGCCTGCCGGCCCCGCTTGTGGGGCCTCGGCGACTGCGCCCGTTGTCACGTCGCACAAAACCGCTGCCGCACACTTAGTCGACCTCACCGACCTGCAAAACATCGGCTTCATGGGCACCAATGTCATCAGCGGCAGCGCCACCGCCCTGGCCCTCTTCACCGGCAACGATACCTACATAGGCTCCATGGCGAAGTCACTCTCCGGGAACCGGGCCAAGACCAGCTTCGAACGGGGCGTGGGTTCCATCAGTTCCCTCCTGGTGCGCATGATGCTGGCCATGGTGCCCATAGTGTTCCTGGTCAATGGGATCGCCAAGCAGGATTTCCTGGGCGCATTGCTGTTCGCCATCAGCATCGCGGTGGGGCTGACGCCCGAGATGCTGCCGGTCATCATGACCTCCACACTGGCCAAGGGCGCGGTGGCCATGTCCCGGCGCAAAGTCATCGTGAAGACCCTGGGGGCCATCCAGACCTTCGGGGAGATGGACATCCTCTGCACCGACAAAACCGGCACCCTCACCCGGGACAAAATCGAGCTGGAGCGATACCTGGACCTCCATGGCAATGACGACAAAGACGTGCTGCGCTATGCATACCTGAACAGCCATTTCCAGACAGGGCTCAAAAACCTCATCGACCTGGCGGTGATCAACCGCGCGGTGGAAAACGGGCTGGAACCGGTATTGTCCGAATACACCCGCATCGACGAGATCCCCTTTGACTTCGCCCGCCGCCGCATGAGCGTGGTGCTCACCGATTCGCCGGCCGGCGCCATACCGGGTGATCCACCGGGCGCCGATGCTGCCTCCGATACCGGCATAAGCCCCTACACAGCCACCGACGGGCTCCAGGCTACGGCCCCACCCGCAACAGCCCAAGCCACCTACACAGTCTCCGGCGCCGATGCTGCTTGCGCACGGTCGGCTCCGCCCACAACAGCCCCCCGCCGCTTCCTGGTCACGAAAGGCGCGGTGGAGGAGATGCTCTCCATCTCTTCCTATGCGCTCCTTGGCGGCGAGAAAAGGCCCCTGGACGACGCCGCCAGGGCCGAAGCCATGGCCACCTACGAGAAGCACAACGATGACGGCCTGCGCATGATCGCCGTGGCGGTGAAGGACGAGGCGCCGGAAGTGGGGCGTTTTGGCGTGTCAGACGAAAACGGCATGACCCTCATCGGGTTCGTGGGGTTTTTGGACCCGCCCAAGGAGAGCGCGGCCGCCGCCATCGAGACCCTCAAAGGGCACGGCGTGCGCACCGTGGTCCTCACCGGCGACTCCGAGGGCGTGGCCAGGAAAGTGTGCGCCAAAGTGGGGGTGAAGTGCGACGCCATCCTCACCGGGCGTGACGTGGAAAGCATGGACGATGCCACGCTCACAGGCGCCATCCGGGGCTGCGACTTGTTCGCCAAACTCTCCCCCGCCCAGAAAGAGCGGGTGGTGAAGGCATTCCAGGAAGACGGCCACACGGTGGGGTACATGGGCGACGGCATCAACGACGCCCCCTCCCTGCGCCAGGCCGACGTGGGGATCTCCGTGGACAGCGCGGTGGACATCGCCAAGGAAACAGCGGACATCATCCTCCTGGAAAAAGACCTCACCGTGCTATGCGACGGGGTGGTGGAGGGCCGCCACACGTTCGGAAACATCATCAAATACATCAAGATGGCGGCCAGCGGCAACTTCGGCAATATGATCTCCGTTTTGGTTGCCAGTATTTTCCTGCCATTCTTGCCCATGCTCCCGGTCCAGATCCTCACCCAGAACCTGCTGTGCGACTTCTCCCAGATGGGCATCCCGTTTGACAGGGTGGATGCGGGATACCTGGACCGCCCACACCGCTGGGACACCCGCTCCATACGTACATTTATGTTCGTCATGGGCCCGGTCAGCAGCATATTCGACGTGTTCTGCTACCTGGTGATGTGGTTTGCCCTGGGTGCCCGCACCCCAGAGCTCTCCCCGCTCTTCCAATGCGGCTGGTTCGTGTTCGGCACCCTTTCCCAGATATGCGTCATCTACATGATCCGCACCCGGGGGATCCCGTTCCTGCAAAGCACACCGGCATTGCCCCTGTTCGCGTCCACCGCTTTGGTGGCCGTGGGCGTGCTGGTCATCGGGTTCTCGCCATTCGCCGTGGCCTTGGACATGCAGAGCGTGCCCATGGCGTTCGTGCCCTGGCTGGCCTTGCTCGTCATCGGGTACATGGCCTGCGTCCAGCTCATCAAGCGGTTCTATGTGAAAGCCGTCGGGGAGTGGATGTAAAGGCGGGCACATCCAGCCGCACTGAACTCGGCCACCTGTTCCACGAAAAGCCGTCGGGGAGTGGATGTAAGGACCCGCCCGCACGGCCTCACGGCGCTTGATCGTCTGTTGCACTTGATCGTCTGTCACACATGAAAACCGCCGGGTAGCGGATGCAACCACTTCCCGGCGTTTTGTTTGTGGGTCGTTCATGGGCGGGCATGCCCCCTCACAGATAACCATGCCCTTTCAGCGCCGCCTCTGCCGCTTCGCAGTCCTCTTTTGCCACCATCACCACCGGTCCGGTGCAGCCCATGCCGCTCTCGGCGTAGATGCCCAGTTTCCATAGGGCCTGCACCGCATCCTCGATTTCCATGATCTCCACCCCCGAGATCTCCTTGGTGAGGACTTTCTTCGGCGGTGCCACCGCAGGGGCCACAGGTGCCGTGCCGCCCCCATCCGCCGCCACCTGAACGCCTGCACCTGCCACCCCTGTGTCGGTTGTGCTCGCTATCCCCATGTCGATTGTACCTGCACCTATGCCTACACAGGCATCCGGCGCCGATCCGCCAGCGCCCACGTCCCCGCGCGGAGCGCCCGGCACCGCTTCCAGCCCAGCGCCGCGGGCCGCTGCGAACTCCCCTTTCGCCACTTCCGGCAGGTTTCCTTTCACGCAGTCTGCGGCGAAGCGCACGGCGTTCGCGATGACAGGTGCCCCGGACGCCCTGGACACGATGCATACGATGCGGTCGTACCCATCGCCCACGCCCGGACCGTACCCAAACCCCATAGCCTCATAGCTGCCACCGGTGTTGAAAGCGGAAAACATCTTCATGAGCACATTGCCCGTCAGGCTGTCGCACACCATCACGTCAGGCGCGCCGGTGAGCAGGTCGTTGCCGCGCATGACGCTGCCCCCGTCCGCCCGGTCGGATGTGGCGAATGTGATGGGGTAGCCGTTTTCCTGCAGCTTGAGCAGCGCGCGCTGGGCCTGCCTGGCATTGTCCAGGTTCAGTATGCCCACTGTGGGGTCACAAACCGCTTTGCCGGTGTCCGATGGGTTATATGCGGATCCGGCAAGCCCGCACGCTTTCGCCACGGCGATCCCCGCGATGGCGTTGCGCACCATGGCCGCCGTGCGCTGCGTGGCGGATGTGCCGGTGGTGCAGGCCAGGTACATCTCCCTGCCCGTCCCCGGCGTGAGCGCACGCCCCACCGTCGACACCCCTATGGGGAAGCTGTAGTGCATCGCCACGGCGCCGTCCAGCTCGCCCGCATCCATCATGGCGTCCAGCCTGGCATGGGCGTCCTTTTCGTCTGCCGCAGGGACGCGCTTCACGCCCCGGGGCGCCGAAACAGCCTGTTTCGACGCATCCGCCACATCCGGCCCCCGGCCATCTGCGCCTATGGCTTCGCCCCCCACCAAAACCACTTCCACGTCTTCATACTTTCCCTGGGCCAATGCCGCGCCGCGAAACACCTCATTCTCACCAAGCTCGCTGCCGACGGCCACTACCCCGATGCGGATCTTCTTCCTATGCGAGGCAGAACTATCCCCCGGGGCCATCCCGGTTGCGCTCACAGTTGCGTTGCCGACGGCCGCCCCACCGGTATTTGCGACATCACCGGTTGTTGCCGCTTTGGCGCTGCCAACCGTTTGGGCGGCGCCCCCGCCGGCGCCGGCCGCTTCATCTTCCTCGTCGCCGGGAGCGGCCGCACCGCCCTGCACAGTCGCTTGGGCCGGCCCGGGGTTCTTCTCCACTATCAGCGACACACCGTCAAAGAGGTTGGTGAGCCGCCCCAAGAACAGGCTGCCCTTGCCGATGACCATGCCCCGCGTGATGCGCCCGGCCAGGATGGCATCCCGCAGGTACCCGATGGCGGGCACCCCTGACGGTATGTGCCCCTGAGTGGGCGCAAAACCGGTCATGCCGAAAGACTCCACCGCCCCCAGCAGTTCCGGCTTGGGGATCTCCCCCCGCATGACGCCCAGTGCGCCGATCATCTTGTAGTTGGCCAGGGGTACATTGCCCGCCCCGGCAGGCTCGGTGATCTCGGGGTTTTGCAGCTCCGGGGAGTACAGGTCCACGTCCGTGATGTGGTACCCCATCCGGTCCAGCGGCTCCGCCACGATGGCTGTCACCACCGCCTGTGGGGAAGACCCGGAGCCTATCCGATGCCTGCCGATGCCATCCGTGCGTATCACCGGGTTCACCCCGTCGTTTTCGCCGATGTGAATGGCAAATGCCCCCAGCATGTCTTCCAATACGGGCAGGCCTTTCTTCACATGGTCTTTGCTGTTCATGCCCAGCTTGGCGCTGGACCCGCCCGCCAGCACCACGATGTTTTTGTAGACCCCGCTCTGCGCCAGCGCAGCCGCCTCCACCAGCGCATGGGCCGGGCCGGCGCAGAAACTGCGGGTGTCAGACCCGGTGGCATTGACGCAACCGCACAGCTCCCCGATGGATTTGGCGAAGTTCCCCCCGCCCCGCTGGTTCATGTCGCCGCAGGCCTCTTCGGAACACTCGATGATGTACTCCACGTCCCCCGGGTCCAGCCCGGTCTTATGGATGAGCAGCGCCAGCGCCAGCGCCGAGGAGGCTTTCCCCACCAGGTTTTCGAACATCACATGGTCGGACAGCGCCTCGTCGAACTCGTGGGCCTTTTTCACGCACCCCACCAGCGCCCCGCCGAAATACATGGGCTGTGCCTGCCCCTCTTCCACCCGCAGCCGGATGTCCGCCGCTTCGGCCGGGTCTTTCCCCAATTTGTCTGCGCCCGCGATGCCGGACAGCACCGGGTGCGCGGCGATCTTCGCCTGCATCGCCGACTGGAAGGAGCCCTCCAGCGCCACCAGGTCAAAGGTGTCCACCATCTTCATGAGCGCCAGGAACTCGTCTTCGGGCAGGATCTCCCCATATTTGCCGTCCCGCTTTGCCTCTACGGTATGTTCGTACCAGGGGCGGGGCGTTTCTTTCAACTCCATCGGCGTCATATTGCCAATGTACACCTGGTTAGGTGCATAGGCCAAGGCGGCCTCGTAGGGCCGCAGGTGTTTCGGCAGTTCTTTCAGATGCTCCGAGTCCGGGTTTTTCCTCCCCTCGGATGTCTGTGTCGTCCCATGGTGCAGCACCATGCCGGCGGCATGTACCATGGCATATGCCGCCCCTTTGATAACCGGATACTTCAAACCCCCACCTCCATAAAATCCACATCCAAACATCCGGCACGGTGCGCCTGGCAGACGACCGCCCCACTGTCTCACCCTGGACCGTCCGGCCTTTGCCCGCTATCATCACCGCCGGGGCCGACCGTGGTGGGTCTTGCCCCCTGCCACCCATTGACAAAGGGCAATGGTCCTGCATGGAATCATTGCCCCTCGTTCTTCATGGCTGCCGGCCACGCTGCGCTTGGTTCCTAGTGCTGTGCGCTTGGTTTCTCGGCTGTGCGCTTGGTTCTCTGTGCGCTTGGTTTCCTGCGCTGCACTACCGGCTACGTTGCGCTGCCGACTGCGCTGCTGACTGCGCCGCGCCATCTGCGCACTGCAGGCTTCACTGCCTGTAGGTCTGCACTTCCTTGACGATCTCGTCCACGTCCAGCACCATCTCCATCATGCTGATCTGCTCCTCGTAGACCGTCGGCTCCACTTCGTCCTTCAGCTCGAAGATATGATACGCTTTGAGTCCCAACGGGACCCCTGATAATGGGCCTGCAAAGGTCGGGTCCCCGGTCGCCACCGTTTCCGCCGCCAGCCCGGAAGCCTCCGCTTCCGCGCCGCCCAGCACGACAATAAGGTCTTCATTGCCGTATTTCTCGGTCAGCTCCTGGATCCTCGCCTGGTTGGTCAGGTCCATCGCCCCTGCGGCCGTTCAGACGAAGCACTCCGTGGTGGAAAACACCACCTCGGCGCCCGCAGACTTGACACACTCCTCTATCGCAGGGCCCGGAATGCCGTCCCGGTCACCCAGGATGGCCACTTTTTTGTCCTTAAGCATCTGCTCACCCCCTTTCCATGTTCTTAATTACAAACGAAATCCATGCCGCATATACCCACTCGTCAACACATACGGCAACTCAGGAGCATGCCTTGCGAAAGCATCACGCCAGCTCCTTAAGTTTCACCTCCACGTCTTCCGCCGTGAAGCTCTGGTTCAGCTCAGCGACTTTCTCGCCCCCCCTGTAAAATGCCACCGTGGGCAACCCCATCACTTTCTGGCTGATGGACAGCCGCTTGTTCGTGCCCGCATCCAGGGTGCAGAACTTCGCCTTGTCGGCGTATTTTTCGGACAATGCGTGTATGGCCGGCGTCAATGCCAGGCACGGCTCGCACTTCTGGCTCCAGAAATCCACCAGCACCAGCCCGTCGGTTTTCAGCACCTCGTCCTCGAAATTCACTTTGTCAACCGCAACCATGTTCCCCCTCCTACTCTTCACTCCCGCCCTGCGATATACTTCTCCGCCGCCACCGCCGCGATGGCGCCGTCCGCCGCCGCCGTGATGACCTGGCGCAGGAACTTCTGCCTGGCGTCACCCACCGCATAGACCCCGGGCACGCTGGTTTCCATCATATCATTGGCAATGATGTACCCGTCCTGATCCAGCTCCACTTTCCCCTGCAAAAAACCGGTCTGTGGCTCGGTGCCCACGAAGAAAAACACGCCGTCCACTTTCAGTTCTGACAGATCGCCCGTCTGGGTGTTGCGCACGATGAGACGTTCCACCAGCCCGTCGCCTTGGATCTCCTGGGGCGCGCTGTCCCACATCCAGTGGATCTTCGGGTTCGCGAACGCCCTCTCCGCGCTGGATTTGTTGCAGCGCAGGTCGCCCTCTTTGCGCCGGACGATGATGGTCACATTCTCCGCAAACCGGGTCAGGTACATGGCCTCCTCCACCGCCGTGTCGCCGTTTCCGATGACCGCCACGTCCAGGTCCTCGAAGAAATCCCCGTCGCAGGTGGCGCAGTATGACACGCCCTTGCCCAGGAACTCCCGCTCGCCTTGCAGGTGCAGGGACTTGGGTGAAGCCCCCGGCGCCAGTATGACAGTCCTGGCCAGGTATTCCTTGCCGCCGTACACCTTCACCACTTTCGGGTCGGCGCCCAGGTCCACGTCCACCACCTCTTCCTGGACGATCCCCGTGCCGAAACTGGCTGTGTGGTCCGCCATGGCCTGGGTGAGGGCGGGTCCCGTGGTCCCCTTGGGGAAACCGGGGTAGTTCTCCAGCTCCGCCGTGGTGGCGGCCTGCCCCCCGGGCAAACTCTTCGCGACGATCACCGCGGACATCTTGGCCCGCCCCGCATAAAGCCCCGCGGCCAGCCCCCCCGGCCCCGCACCGATGATCACCGTGTCATATACCTGTCCCATACGCCGTCCATCCCCCAACATGAATCTACACTTCCATATCCGGGAACATTATACTATAATGGTTTTGGCAAAGCAATACATGCAAACGAAAAAAAGGGGAGATCGACATGGGATTCTTGGAATTGGCAAAATGCAGCGCATCGGGGAACGCCCCGCCATCATCCCCATCTGTGGGGGGCCCTGCGCACGTACCGCCCGAACCCCGGCTCCCCCACGAACTCACCGTCGTCATATACCAGCGTGCCGCGCACATATGTCTGTACAGGGTACCCTTTGTAGGTGCGGCCCTCCCATATGGTGTGATCGCTGGCGGAATGGGTGTTCCCCGCCGACACCGTGAATGCCTTCCCGGGGTCGTAGATCACGATGTCCGCATCCTTCCCCGGGCGCAGCGACCCCTTGTCGGTACACCCGAATATCCTCGCCGGGTTCGAAGCGCACAGCTGCACCGCGCGGCTGAACGTGATCTCCCCCGCATTGGCCGCGGCCAGCATGTACGGGTACAGGTTTTCCACCCCCCCGCACCCGTTGGGTGACTTCGTGAAATCCTCTTTTCCCCAGGCTTTTTCATGGGCCATGAACGGGCAATGGTCCGTGGCCACCGTGTCGATGGTGCCGTTTCTCACCGCCTCCCACAGCTCCCGCCGGCTCCCCTCGCCCTTCATGGGCGGGGAACACACATAGAGGTACCCGTCTTCACGCCTGTAGACATCCCTGGTGAAGGCCAGGTACTGGGGGCAGGTTTCGATGAAAATGTCATGCCCCGCCAGTTTGGCGTCCCGGGCGGCCAGGAGCCCTTCCTCGTCAGCCATATGCACTATGTACAGCGGTGCGCCGATGGTCTTTGCCAAATGCACCGCCCGCTTGTCCGCCTCCGCCTCCACGTCCTCGTCCCTGCTCAAGTAATGGTACCAAGGTGTGGTCTTGCCCTCCCGTTTGAACCGCTCCACGTTCAGGTCGATGAGTGGGGCATTCTCCGCATGGACGCAGGTTATGGCGCCCACCTCTTTCGCTCTGGCCATGATGCGCAGCAGCGCATCGTCTTCCACCATGAGCCCCGCAGCCTTGTACACCATGTAGCACTTGAAGCTGGTTACGCCGTAATCCACCGCAGCCGCAAACTCGTCCAGGGTCTTCCCCCCGCCCAGGTCCGTGACGGCGCAATGGAACGCATAGTCCACGCAGGCCTCGGGCGCGCACATGTCCCGGCGTTCCCGGACGGACTCCACGATCCCCCGCCCCCGGTACTGGGTGGGGTAGTCAAATATAGTGGTCACCCCACCGCACGCCGCGGCGCGCGTCCCGGTGAAATACCCGTCGGAAGAAGTGGTGCCTCCTACCGGCAGCGCCATGTGTGTGTGGGCGTCGATCCCCCCGGGCAGCACATATTTGCCGGAGGCATCCACCACCTTGGCGGCATGGATTCCCAGGCCGGCGCCAACAGGGCATCCATCCGGCCTGTCGGCATGGCCGGTGACGGGGCTCGGGCCTGGGCCCGCGACCGATCTTGCGAACCCCGCCCCGGCCCCGCCGTCGAAATGCCCCACGGCGACTATTTTCCCGTCCTTGACGGCCACGTCCCCCCGGAAACACTCCTCTGCATTGACCACCGTGCCGTTTTTTATAAGCAGATCCACATTCATCGTAAAACCCTTTCCTTGCACACCGGCACATTCATCACCCGCCTCATGTGCCCTCCACATTGTCCCGTATGACCTTGTCAAGCTCTTCCAGGTACTGGGCGCCCAGGGGGCTTAGCGTCATGCCTTTTCGCATCACGTACCCCAGGCGCATCACCTCGTCGGAGCGCAGCGGTATGGCCACATAGTCGTCCCCGTTGAGTTCCCTGCAGATGATGCCCGAGCAAAGGGTGTAGGCGTTGAGCCCCACCATCAGGTTCAGCAGCGTGGCGCGGTCGTTGGCCTTGATCAGGCGTTTGTACTCGTAGGTGCTGAGCACCTCCTCCGCCAGGTAGAATGAGTTGTTGGCCCCCTGGTCAAACGACAGGCACGGGAACTCGGCCAGCTCCTCCAGCGCGATTTCGCTTTTCCCCGCCAGGGGGTTCCCTTTCCACATATATACATATGTCTTGCAGGTGCACAGCTCGTGGAATTCCAAGGCGTTTTCCGCAAAGAGTTTCATCATCAGCTTGCCGTTGAAATCATTGAGGTACAGGATCCCCAGCTCGCTGCGGAAACTCTTCACGTTTTCGATCACCTCGTGGGTCTTGGTCTCATGCACCTCGAATTCGTATTCATCCATGCCGAAGCGCTTCACCATTTCCACGAATGCCTTGACGGCAAATGTGTAATGCTGCATGGACACGCTGAATTTCTTGCGCAGTTTCGATTTGCGCACATAATGGTCTTCCAGCAGGCCGTACTGCTCCACCACCTGCCGGGCGTACCCCAGAAACTCGGCGCCTTGCAGCGTCACGGTCACGCCCCGGTTGGTCCGGTTGAAGAGCTGTATGCCTGTCTCCTGCTCCAGCTCCCTCACCGACACAGAAAGGCTGGGCTGGGTGATGTACAATGCCTTGGCCGCCTCGTTCATGGAACCCGCATCCGCCACGGTGATCGCATACCGCAGTTGCAAAAGTGTCATGGAAACCCCCTCGCTATAATGCATCGGCGCTCGGGTGCACCGGCGCCAGGGTGCTACGCACCAGGGTGCTACGCACCCTAGAACCGCCCGCTGCTGCCACCGTGGGAGCGTCCGGAAGAGCTGGAGTGTGTGGAGCTGCCGCCGCCCCCGCTTCTCCCGCCGCCGGAAGATCTGCTCTCCGATTTGCGGGTCTTGGTAACAGTCTGGTACAGGAACACGTCAGAGCGCCCCGTGACCACGAAAGAGCCGCCGCGGACGTATTGTCGCGCCTGTGTCTGGGGGCGCACCCCGTGCATCTGGAACACCATGATGAACAATGCCACCACCGCCACGATGCCTCCGGGTATCATGGCGGGCAGCAGCACGTCCGGCACGTCCGCCAGTGTCCGGGAACGCCTGTTGCCCGCGCCGCCCCCGCTGCCTGAACCGCCGCCATAGCCACCCCCGCCGCCATTTTGCGCAGGCACGTCCAGCACTTCCCCGTTCCTGGCCTGGGTCAGCAGCCAGTCGGCATATTGTGCGAACGTCCCGAAAGCCTGGGCGTACTTGCCGCTGCTTAGTCCCGGCAGCACCTGGTCCATCATATATTCCTGGCCGTAGTCCGTGAACGCCGTGATGGCGAACCCATAGGTGGTGATGGCCCACGCCCGCTCCTTCATGCTCAAAAGGAGCAGGATGCCGGAATCATCGCCGCCATAACCGTAACCATTGTAATCGTAGTAATCGTCTGCAAACTCGGTGGCTGTCTTGCCGTCCAGCCCATCCACTGTGACGATGGCCACCTCGCACTCTTGCCGGGCGCTGATCTCTTCCAGCGCGGCCAGCAGCTGTGCTTCCTGGGATTCGGTCAACAGCCCCGCGTCGTCCACAAGCAAGGGCAGGGAGCGCTCCACCGGCACGAATGGGGTGGTCAAGGGTGTCTGCGCGCCTTCGGTTGACCGCGCGGCTTCGGGTGTCTGCGCGCCTTCAGCTGCCGACGCCCCCTCCACGACCATGGCCCCTGCCGGCAAGAAAACACAAGTGCAAAAAAGGATGCCTGCCGCCACCCCCCCGGCAACCAAACCCTTTCGCCATGCCCTGCGCATCCCCATTCGCCTAAAAGCGCCCAACATCCGTTCCCCTTTCCAAAACACCGCGGCGCCGACCCGATTTGCCCATGGCGCCTGAAACCCCATACCCTGAACCATCACAGCGTCCTTCCAAACGTCACCGCCCCTCCATCACGCCAGGAACCAAACGAGCGCGAACACCACGGCGGTGATCCCCCCCATGATCCCGGCAAAGTACAGGAAAAACGCCAGCGGGCTCACAGGCAGGTTCCCCACCAGTTTCCCCGTCTGCCCGTTCATGGCAAACAGGTAATACTTGTCCCGCCATTTCGTGGACAGCACCCACACCGGCAGGAGCGCATACCTGCACCCGGTCTGGTCCAGGTCAATGGCCGCGCTCTCCTTGGCCATCGTGGTGTAGCCCCCCGCTGTTTCGCCCAGCATGGACTCCAACGTGTTCCTGGCCCTTGTCGCCGCCCTGGGGGCGCTTTTGGCGTCGTCCACGTCGTATTTGTCGGCGAAGAAACCCGACAGGTAAGCCGTCCCGAAATCCACCGCCTGGGAGTAGTCGAAAGGCTCGATGGATTCCATGAGCGCATCCGGCATCTTGGACGACCCGTCCACCGGCACATTGTCCAATGTGGCCTGCCCCGCCCGCCATATGGCATAGTGCGACGTGTACGTGTAGTTGTACTTGCTGTCGCTGCCATAGGTGACCCGGGTGGCGTGCCAATGCACATCCCCCGCGGCGTCATACCCGAACAGCCAGAAGGGCACGTACAGCCCCTTGACTTCCTCGATATGGTTCTCGTCCTTGAACACCCTGGGCAGCAGCGGCTTGCCCCTGTAGTGTTTGTTGAGCGCGGCCAGCGCATCCTCCTTGGTCCGGGAAAATGGGATCACCCAGTCCGGGCGCAGCGCACCCGAAAGCTGCCCGGTCATAATCACCGGGTTGCCGCAGTACGGGCAATGGGTCGCGGCCGTGGTGAGATCCGTGACGATCTGCCCCCCGCAGGAATTGCAGGAATACACCAGCATGTTTTCCTGCTCTCCCGCCTGCCAGGTGGCGCCCGCACCGCCGGACACGGTGTAGCCGCCGGTATCGGCCCCAGGGCCGTCTCCGGTGTCTGGCGCCACGCCGTGACCGCCCGCCCCATCCGTTGCATGACCGGCGCCGGTGCCTTGGCCCGATACACCACCATCCCCCGGGCCGGCCTGCGCCCCTACACCTTGTTCGGGCCCTGCGCCATGTCCCGGACCGGTCCCCTGCCCTGCGCCCCCCGCCCCCAATAGCGTAGCGTCATACACCTGCAGCGCCGCCACGTCGATGCGCGACCCGCAGTAAGGGCACTCCATCTGCCCCGACGCAGCCCCATATTCTATCTTCCCCCCGCAATGGGGGCACTTGTATTCCAGCACTTCCTGCTGTGGCATCCTTCCCCCCGCCATTCTTTCCGAACAATGCGATACCGGCTTGCGGCGCGTTTTCCCGCCCATGCCGCCCGCGCCCGACAAGCACGCTCCCGACAAGCACGCTCGCTGACCGCCGGGGGCGGCACATATACGGCGTTAAGCTTGCGCCCGACCAGCACGCCCCTATTATACGTGAAAATCCCGGTAAATATCAATAGGAAAATTAAAAAGAGGAGGCAGACGCCTCCCCTTTCACCCGTCATTGCTTCACATGCGCCATGTCGCTTGCGCACGTTTGAACACTTGGGCATCCCCCGCGCTTGCCGCCTCACCGAAACCGAGCGGACCTCCGCCCCGTCAATCGTTGAACAATGGCGTGGAGCAGAACCTGTAATGCACATTGCTACGCTGTTAATGCAACCTCGTCAATCGTTGAACAATGGCGTGGAGTAGTACCTGTCGCCGGTGTCGGGCAGCACCACCACGATGGTCTTCCCGGCGTTTTCCGGGCGCTTGGCCAGCGCCAGCCCTGCGGACAGCGCCGCGCCGGAGGAGATTCCCACCAGGATGCCCTCCTGCTTGGCGATGAGTTTTCCCTTCTCAAATGCGTCGTCATTGTCCACGGCGATGATCTCGTCGTAGATCTCCGTGTTGAGCACTTTGGGCACGAACCCGGCGCCGATGCCCTGGATCTTGTGGGGGCCTGTGGTGCCCTGGGAAAGCACCGGGGATGCCGACGGCTCCACCGCCACGATCTTGATGTCCGGGTTTTGGGACTTCAGGTACTCGCCCGCGCCCGTGATGGTGCCGCCGGTGCCCACGCCGGAGACGAAGATGTCCACCTTGCCGTCCGTGTCGTTCCAGATCTCCGGGCCTGTGGTGGCCTTGTGGATCGCCGGGTTGGCCGGGTTGTCGAACTGTGCCGGGATGAAGCTGTTGGGGATCGTCGCCGCCAGTTCCTCGGACTTGGCGATAGCGCCTTTCATGCCCTTGGCGCCCTCGGTCAGCACCAGCTCCGCGCCGTATGCTTTCAGGATGTTGCGTCGCTCCACGCTCATGGTCTCGGGCATGGTCAGGATGATACGGTACCCTTTCACCGCCGCGATGGCCGCCAGGCCTATCCCGGTGTTTCCGGAAGTGGGTTCGATGATGACGGACCCAGGCTTTAAGATACCCCGCTCCTCCGCATCTTCGATCATGGACTTGGCGATCCTGTCCTTGACGCTCCCTGCGGGGTTGAAATACTCCAGTTTCAGCAGCAGCTTGGCGGCCAGCCCCTCGTTTTTCTCGATGTTCACCGCCTCCACCAGCGGTGTGTTGCCAATCAGATCCAGCGTTCCCTTGTAAATCTTCGACATAGCACCCTCCTGTACGTCCTGTACGTCATGCACACCCTGCACACCCTGCACACCCTGCACGTCCTGTACGTCCTGTACGTCCTGCACGTCATGCACACCCTGCACGTCATGTACGTCATGCGCGACAATATTTCATACTATTTTAGTATGTTTAATATACTTTTCAATCTGATTATACCATGTCACCAGAAAATGTCAATACACTTTTTACGCAAATTTTGCGTGATTTTTTGCGTGCGGCCACAGAAACTCTACGCACGCAAAAACGGAAACCACAATGGGTTTCCGCCCGGATGCACATATACGTTTTCGTAAGCGACAGTCGCAACCGGCTTGCGCCGCCTAGGCCATCAGGCCTCTTCCATGGATATGATTTCCCGCTTGTTGTAAGAACCGCAGGTCAAGCACATCCTATGGGACATCATCAAAGCGCCGCACTTGCTGCACTTCACCAGGTTCGGGACCGTCATCTTCCAGTTCGCCCTGCGTTTGTCCCTGCGGGACTTGGATGATTTATTTTTGGGGCAAATCGACATAACACCACCTCCTATGGCAAACGACATACCAAATGTGCTATGGCAACGGCATCCCGTCGACTATGGAATGCCGGCCGGCGTTCAAGCACCAAACCCGTGCAATCACAAAAACCAACGCCGTGCCTACGACGCACAAAGGCTATTTTATCAAGGGAAAGCCACTTTGTCAACAAAATTTTTCACATTCTCAGGGTAGTAAACTCCAGGGCAAATTCCCAAAGCAAATCCCACAGCGCAGATGCCGTTAAATCCATTTAACGCAACCCGAGTCTACTCGCATTTGTTAAATTTATTTAATGCAACCCGAGTTTACTCGTATTTGTTAAATCGCTTTAATTCTATTGACATGAGATACAAAACGTCAAAGACTTCGAGCTGGTCGTCAATTCCTTTCGGGCAACGCACGACACCAGCATATTCATCACCGGATCAAATTCCAAACTGCTTTCCGGTGAACTGGCATCCCATTTGGGCGGCAGGACATTGTCATTTACCGTGCTACCTTTTCGCTTCAAAGAATTCTGTGAATCGAAACAATCGCATGATTATGATCGGCTTCTTAGGGAATACATCACATGGGGCGGATTCCCATTGGTTTGCAACGAAACTGCCCCCGAAAACAAACGCATGATCCTGTCATCTCTATATGACTCCATTGTGCTCAAGGACATCGTACAGCGCAACCGCATCGCATCGCCGATCGCACTGGACAAAGTCCTGGACTATCTGATAGCCAACTCTTCCCTTACAGTTTCCGGAAACAGAATCGCGAACATTTTGAAAGGAGAGAAGATAGGCATCTCCGCCCCAACGGTCTACGAGTATATTCGCTACGTCGAGGAAGCTTGCGTGATCCACAAAGTGGAACGATATGACATCAGCGGGCATAAGTTGCTGCAATACGAAGAAAAGATTTATGTGCCGGATCTTGGTCTGTTTGCTCTCAAAAAGAGCCGAACCAAAGACGAATTCAACTTAATCGTGGAGACGCTGGTTTTCAATGAGCTCATAGCCAGGGGATATCAAGTATATATAGGAAAAACATACAGAGGGGAGGTGGATTTCATTGCCGAACGCAACGGTGTTCGTGTTTACATACAGGCAGTTTACTTGATGGAAACCGAGGAGACGCGCCGCAGGGAGTTCGGTGCCTACCAAGCGGTCGGAGACCACTATGCGAAATATGTCATAAGCATGGATCCGATCACCGCCGACCAGGATGGCATCCGTCATCTGCGGTTGATGGACTTCTTGATAGACGACGACTCAGTCAGACCATGAAAAATGTCTGGCCTTGAAAATGATCTGGCCTTGAAAATGGTCTGGCCTTGAAAATGGTCTGGCCATGGGCGGTTGTGCCTGTACAGGACCTCATCGGATCCACGCCGGATCCATCCCTCTTTCAGGAGCATGCCTTGCATCACCGGCGGCGGCCTCCAGGCCGCCGCCATCTCAACTATCACTCATCCAGGTAGAATGTCGAACCGTCGATGCTGGTATACTGCAGCGCCTCTTTGCGGTCCAGTGCATACACATCCATATAGTACAGTGTACCATAGACCCCGGTCACGTCCCCGTCAAATGAGCCGACGGTTTTCGCGCCTTTCCCGCCTTTGATCTGGTAGAGCTCCTCGTCGCTCACATAGTACACCGTGTCGGACATCCCGAAATAAGCGACGGTGTAAGAGTAGCTGGTGGTCGTATACCCGCTGGTGGTGTTCCTGGCGCCTATCTCCACGTCCGCGACGAACACCGCGTCCTTGGCGCCTTTTTGATAATACAGCTCGTCGTCGTCGTTGATGAAGTAAAACTCCGACAGATCCGCATGCGCCGTGACATACACCACATCCCCCGACGTCATCTTTTTCGATTCTTTCCCGTCGTACAGGTAGACGTTGGAATTGCGCAGGTACAGGACAGATTTCCCGTCCTTTGCCACAGCCACGCTCGATGCGCCGCCGGATGCTACTTTCTGTGTCTCGTATTTGCCGGTGATCTGGTAGACCTCCCCGTCGTTGGTGCGGTAAAATGTCCCGGCGAAACTATCCATGCCCACGATGTAAAGAGTGCCGCCGGCATATGTGGATGCGGTCAATGCGCCGATGTCCCGGGGGCGCTGCAACGTGGCATATGAGGAACCGGACAGTTTCGTCCCCTTTGCCCCCTTGACGCTTATGTTGGGGCGGCCATTGTCAGTGTAGAGAATCTGCGTCCCCGCGGCATTGATGTAAGCCTGGTTGTTCAGGTCGCCGAGCTTGACGGCGTCATTCCCCTTCTTCACATACAGCGTCGCAACCGCAGACGATGAGCTGTGCTTGGCGTAGTAGACGTATTTCCCGTCATTGGAAACGAACAGCGGCGCCAGGTTTTTCCCCAGTTCCGTGGCTTTCCCGTTCCAGGTGTACCCCACGAAGTCGCCCTTTTTGTCGTCATAGTCCGCCGCATAGCCCACTCGGCTGCCGTTCGGGGACACGCATACCGACGCGCCCGTCCATACCTCTGTGGCGACCACGGAAGATTTGCCGCCCTTGTACATGTTGAGGGTGGCCGTCTCGTCGCCATCGTCCACTTCCGTCCAATACAGCGCCACGCTCCCATCGGCGGACAGCGCCGCAGGCACGCCCTCGTCGGTCAGGAGTTTGGCCTTCCCTTTGTCCAGGTAGTAGACGAAATGGTCTTCCGCATCGCTCGCCGTGGAGTCGTATACGGCCATGACCCCCCGGGTCCCGTCCAGGCTCGTGAACCGCACCGAATATGACGACTGCTCCGAGGTGTCCACCTCCGGCAGCAACACAGGCTTCCCGCCCGCATACAGCAGGTACAGCTGGTCGTTTTCTGTATAGTAATCATATCCGCCCTTGCGGGTCACGGTCCCCGAGGAGCCCCGCCGGAAAAACAAAAAGGCCAGGATGGCGGCCAGGGCCAGTACCACCACCGCACAGGCGATGATGACAACCCCTTTGACGGGGAAGGGCTTTTTCGCTTCGGGCGGCACATTGCCCGCACCCGGTGCAGTGAAAGCTCCCGGCACACCGCCTCCGCCGGGGACGCCGGCGCCGCCCGGGGCCCCCGCCCCGACAGGAGCGCCGTTCCAGGCAGACACACCCGCACCACCGGGCACACCTGCACCACCCGGTGTACCCGCACTACTGGGTATGCCCGCGCCACCCGGCACACCGGCCCCGCCGGGCACTCCGCCACCGCTGGGGACACCCGCACTGCCGGGTACTCCGCCACCACCGGGTGCGCCCGCACCACCAGGAGCTACGTTGCCTCCCGGCACACCGGCCCCGCCGGGCACGCCTGCATTTGCCATCGGTACATTGTTCATCCCTGCACTTTGGTTCTCTCCCATGCTTCCCCTCCTGTCCCGCAAAATGAATCAAGCTGTTTGGCATCTCCAACCGCGCCTGTTGTATACAAAGATCCCACCCACCGACAGAAAGCACACACCCGTCGCCGGACGTACCCTTGTCTCGCTTCACGCCCTACTCAATGTTCCCATCCATTATACAAGCGCAAACCAAGAAATACAAGCACCAAATTCAAACCCGCCCGACCTTTTTAGGGCCTGGTGTTATTGTTCCGCCGACCAAACAATGCGCATCCGCCGAACAAACAATGCGCATCCCCCGACCACACAATCATGGAATCGTAAGATTTTATTCCCGCAAAAATAGTGACGTGAACGGGGAAATGTGATATACTAGATGTTGATGAAAACGGCGAAAATTCGACCGAAATCTACACGATATGGTCCATGATATATCATTCAAATGGGAGACATAGATGGATAACGGATACAAGCCCGAACTCCATGATGAAAATGCCGGTATACCAGCCCTGCGGCCGGAAAGCCCCGACGAGACATCAGCCCCGGACCCGGCCGCAAACAGCTCCGCCCGGCGCTTGGATGCCTTTGCAGCAGCCGAGACATCGGACCCTGCCGCAAACGGCTCCACCCGGCACTTGAATGCCTTTGCACCAGCCGAGACATCGGACCCTGCCGCAAAGGTCCGCAAGGCCCGGTCCGGGCACGCCCGCACCACGAAAAAGAAATCCCCACCCAAAGCCCGCTGGACTCATTACGTACCCCAAATCCTGCTGGCGTTGTTGGCGCTTTGCGCCCTGTCGGGGGCCCTGCGCATATGGTTGGCGGAGCGTTCCGGGGATAGCGCATACGCCGCCGGGCATGGCGGCGCCACTACGGGATCCGCCATACCGCAGACAGGCGCGGCTGCCTCGTCCGGCACAGGCAGCGGCGCGAACGATTCGGGCAGCCTTGGCGGCGACCGGGTTGCGGGTTCGCAGATCGGCTCGGACGGTTCTTTCCTTGCCGGCACAGACATCCCAGGCGCCGGCCCGGGCCCTGGCCCTTCTCAGTCCCCCGGAAACTCCGGCCCTGCACAGGGCGAGTCCGCCACCACCTTGAACATCGACACGCCCGAAACCGCCGCCGCGGCCGGCCTGGCGGCCACAGCCCTGCGTGACGCAGCGCTCCTCGCCGCCGGATATGACTATGACGGCGCCATCGCATTGCTGAACGAAACCCCGGGGATCTCCGGCACAGTGGAAGTCCGGGCGAAGATCGAAGAGTACGAGCAGATCAAGACCACCTTGGTACGGGTGAACCCCGTCACCGTGACCCACGTGTTTTTCCATTCATTGGTCATGGACAACGCGCTGGCCTTCGACGGCGATTCCAGGGAAAAGGGCTACAACCAGGTGATGACCACCAAGTCCGAGTTCATGAAGATCATCCAGTCCATGTACGACCGCGGCTACGTGCTGGTGCGCCTCCACGACCTGGCCTACGAGGTCAAGGATGCGGACGGCGGCGTCTCGTTCAAGGGGGGGGACGTGATGCTGCCCCCTGGCAAAACCGCATTCGTCATGTCCCAGGACGACGTGTGCTACTACGACTACATGAAAGGCGACGGTTTCGCCACGCGGATGGTGGTGGGGGACGACGGCAAGCCCACCTGCGAGATGGAACTGGCCGACGGCAGCGTGGTCACGGGTGCCTATGACCTGGTGCCGCTGCTGGAAGAGTTCATAGAATCGCACCCGGACTTTTCCTATCGCGGCGCGCGGGCGGTGATCGCATTCACCGGGTATGAGGGCATCCTGGGCTACCGGACAGCGACGTCCTACTCCGACAGCCCCACCTACGCATCCGACCGCAAGGAGGCGGCACGTGTGGCCCAGGCCCTGCGCGACGCCGGCTGGGAGCTGGCCAGCCACAGCTGGGGTCACCTGAACATGGGCGCCATCTCATACGAAAAGTTCAAGACCGACACGGACAAATGGGAATCCGAAGTGGAGTCGCTCATCGGTCCCACGGACATCATCCTGTTCCCCTTCGGTTCCGACATAGGCGACTGGAAGCCATACACCCATGAAAACGAGCGGTACGACTACCTCTACCGGCAGGGGTTCCGCTACTTCTGCAACGTAGACTCCAGCGTCAACTGGGTGCAGCTGGGCAAGGACAGCTACCGCCAGGGCCGCCGCAACCTGGACGGCTACCGCATGTACTACGACATCATCCAGCCGGACCTCACCAAGCGCAAGACCGAAGACCTGTTCCACGCCGAGGACGTGTTCGACCCGGACCGCCCCACCCCGGTACCGCCGATGTGAACACGCTTAGGCAGATGCCACTAACACATATATCAATGTGCCCTCCATATGCCCGACTGATCTTGGGCACATCCCGGGGCGGTTCGCAGTTGTTCGTATCAGGGGATGGGAACTCTGTTAATGAATAAGAGGTGTTGTATGTCCAAGGTTCTTATCAAACACGCCCAGGCCATCGTCACGGTGGATGATTCCGACCGTGTGCTTTACGATGCCGACATCCTCATCCTGGACGGTGTCATCACGCAGATCGGACATGGCATCGATGCGGCGCTCGCAAGCAGCGGCAGCGAATCCACCCATTATGCACAGCCCGGTTCCGCTGCTGAAACCTATGCCGCCCCGCCCCCTCCGTGCCGGCACGGCCTTGATGCCCGGGAGTGCGGCGACGCCACCGATGCCACCGATGTCATCGATGCCAACGGGTGCATCATATACCCCGGCCTGGTGAACACGCACCACCACCTCTACCAGACATTCACCCGCAACCTGCCCCAGGTCCAGCGCATGGAGCTCTTCCCCTGGCTGCGCGCGCTCTACGAGATCTGGCGGGGCCTGGACGACGAGGCGGTGTACCTGTCTTCCCTCTCCGGCATGGGGGAACTGGTGCGCTACGGGTGCACCACCGTCATGGACCACCACTACGTGTTCCCCCGTGACCGCGACTGCGCTTTCCTGGAGCGGCAGTTCGAGGCCGCCGACGCCCTGGGCGTGCGCCTGTGCGCCGCACGGGGTTCCATGAGCCGGGGCAAATCAGACGGCGGCCTGCCCCCGGACGACCTGGTGCAGGATGTGGACACGATACTGCGGGACTCACAGCGGTTGGCAGAGACATTCCACGACCCGTCGCCAAGGTCCTATCACCAGGTGGTGCTTGCGCCCTGCTCGCCATTCAGCGTTTCCGACGCACTCCTGCGTGAAACCGCCGTCCTGGCCCGGGACCTGGGTGTGCGCCTCCATACCCACCTGTGCGAAACCAAGGACGAAGAGGCGTTCTGCCTGGAGACGGTGGGGATGCGCCCCCTGGCCTACATGGAAAGCATGGGTTGGGTGGGATCTGACGTATGGTACGCACATGGGATTCACTTTGACGATTCCGAGCTGGAACTGCTGGCCGCGACGCAGACCGGCGTCGCACATTGCCCCGCATCGAATATGAAGCTCTCCAGCGGCGTATGCCGCATCCCGGAGATGCTCTCCTTGGGGATCCCCCTGGGGCTGGCGGTGGACGGCAGCGCCAGCAACGACTGCTCCAACCTCATGTCCGAGATCCGCACCGCCTACCTGCTGGGGCGCCTCTCCCGGAGCCAGGAAGCGCCCACCGGGTACGACATACTCCGGATGGCCACCCGTGGCAGCGCGCGGCTGCTGGGAAGGCATGACATAGGATGGCTGGCGCCCGGCATGGCCGCGGACATGTTTGCCATCGACACCCGCACCCTGGACTTTGCGGGCGCCACCGGCGACCCGGCGAACCTCCTGGGCACCATGGGCTGCGCCCGCCCCGCCGCCTGGACCATGGTAGGCGGGCGCATCGTGTCCCGGGACGGTCATCTAACCGGCATCGACGAAGAAACGACCTGCGCCCGCGCCCGCGAGAGCGCTACGAAGCTGTGCCACCATGTCACGCCTTAGGCACCGTCACAACCGCAAGCTCCCTTCTGTTGGACGAGTACCCCACTCGTTCCACCATGTCACGCCTTAGGCACCGTCCCCAACCGCCAGCCCTTGCCGTATGTCTGCCAGCACATCACTTGCCATATCCATCTCACCCCACCACCTTCACATTTCCTTCCCCCAGTATCCGGCCAAGGCCCTCCACCAAGGCATCTGTCACCGACACGCCCATGTCCCCGGCCAGTTCCTTCTTTTGCTTTTCTTTTTCCAGGTATATGGCCACCGCATCCGCCCCTTTGAAACCTCCCAGCAGCCCCATCACGTCACGTTCCATGCGTATGAAAGCAGCCTTGTCGGGGAATTTGATCCAGAGTTTCTTTCCGGGTGCCCCTTTCCCCATGGCCATCTCGAAACCCACCGCCTTGTCAGCCAGGAGTTTCCCCACGGTCCTTTGCCCTTCGCCCTCGTCACCGGAATTGTCCTTGAAATCCACGCGCCCGCTGACAAACAACTTGCTGCCTTCCCCGAACAGCCCCCTGTCACTGTCATACAGCCTGTTGAACACCATCACCTCCACCGCGCCCACCAGGTCTTCCACGGTGATGGTCGCCCATGGTTTACCCGTCTTGGCGCTGGTTTTCACCGAACTGGCGGTGACGATGCCGCCGATTGTCACATAATCCCGGTCCTTAAGCGCCGCTTCGTGGGTATCGTCATCTACTATGAAATCCGAGGTTTTGGCGGTCGAGCGCGCCCGCCACAGCCCCTCATACGCCTCCATGGGATGCCCGCTCACATAGATCCCCAGCACCTCTTTTTCATTGGCCAGAAGGTCCTCTTTGGGGTATTCCCCCACGTCGGGGAATGCAACCGCGAAACCCTCTTTCCCTTCGTCGCCCACCATGTCAAACATGGTCATCTGCCCCGACATACGGGAACGCTTCTCTCTCTGTTTTTGTTCCAGCAATGTCGGCAGGACGTATTCTTTCTGCTTTCGCGTGCCCGGCAGGCTGTCCAATGCCCCCGCCCGGATGAAGCTCTCAAACGTCTTCCGTGTGGCGTCGCGCACGCACATGCGCCCCACGAAGTCTTCCATGGAGTAAAATGCGCCCCCCCTGCCCCGCTCCTCCACCAGGGAAGCCACCAGCGAGGCGCCCACGCCCTTGATGGCCGACAGGCCGTATCGGATCGCATCCCCTGACACGGTGAAGGACCCCATGCCTTCATTGACATCCGGCGGCAATATGCGCATCCCCATCTGCTTGCACACCAGGATGTACTCGGCTATTTTCTCTGTCTGCCCCATCCATGAAGTCATCAGCGCCGCCATGAACTCTTTCGGGTGGTAAACTTTCAGGTACGCCGTGCGGAAAGCCACCACCGCATAGGCCGCGGCGTGGGACTTGTTGAATGCGTAGGCGGCGAAGTCCATCATCTCGTCGAATATCTTGTCCGCCACGCCCGCGTCGATGCCCCGGGCCACGCACCCCGGCACACCCTCGTCCACGTTGCCGTAGACGAAATTGCGCCGCTCCTTTTCCATGACCGACGCCTTTTTTTTGCTCATCGCCCGCCGCACCAGGTCGCTTCGGCCCAGGGTGTACCCTGACAGGTCCCGCACGATCTGCATCACCTGCTCCTGGTAGACGATGCAACCGTATGTGGGCTTCAGGATGGGCTCCAGCTGCGGGCAGTCATACACGATCTCTCCCCGGTTGTGCTTCCAGCGGATGTACTTGGGTATGAATTCCATGGGCCCCGGCCTGTAAAGGGAGATCCCCGCGATGATGTCTTCCAGGCGCTCGGGCCGCAGATCCCGCATCACCCGTTTCATGCCGGCGCTTTCCAGCTGGAAAACCCCGTCGGTTTTCCCGGTGGCGATATAGTCGTACACCCGGCTGTCCCCATAGTCAATGGCCTCCATGTCCGGCACGTCCCCGCCGCCCCGCCCGATCTCCGCCAGCGCATCCCTGATGACGGTGAGGGTGCGCAGCCCCAGGAAATCCATTTTGAGCAACCCCAGTTCTTCCAGCGTCGTCATGGTGAACTGCGTGGTGATATTCCCGTCCGCCCCTTTGGAGAGCGGCACATATTCGTCCACCGGGTCCCGGCAGATCACCACCCCTGCCGCATGGGTCGATGCATGCCTGGGCAGGCCCTCCAGCCGTTTCGCCAGGTCAATAAGGTTGCGCACCTGGGGGTCGCTGTCATAGGCGCTTTTCAGATCCTGGCTTGCCACCAGCGCCTCCTCCAGGGTGATGCCGATGGCAAATGGGATCATCTTTGCGATGGCATCGCATTGGGCATAAGGCAGGTCCAGGGCCCTTCCCACATCCCGGACCACGCCCCTGGCCGCCATGGTGCCGAATGTGATGATCTGCACCACCCGGTCACTGCCATATTTTTTCACCACGTAGTCAATGACTTCCTGGCGCCGCTCGTAGCAGAAATCGATGTCTATGTCCGGCATGGACACCCGCTCCGGGTTCAAAAACCGCTCGAAGAGCAGGCCATAGCGTATGGGATCGATGTCAGTTATTTCCAGGCAATACGACACGATGCTTCCGGCGGCGCTCCCCCTCCCCGGACCCACCATGATGCCATGGGACTTGGCGAAGTGAATGAAATCCCACACCACCAGAAAATAGTCCACGTAACCCATGTTACGTATGACGCCCAGTTCGTAGGACATGCGCTCCCGCAGCGCCGGGAGGTCGTATGCAGGCGATGCGCCTGTGCCGCCATCCCCGCCTTCGGCCGTGCCATCCCCGCCTTCGGCCGTGCCATCCCCAACTTCTGTCGCGCCATCCCCGTCGACGGCCATACCATCCCCGCCTTCGGCCGTGCCATCTCCGCCACTTGCTGTGCCATTCCCGCCTTCGGCCGTGCCATCTTTGCCACTTGCTGTGCCATCCCCGCCTTCGGCCGTGCCATCCCTGCCGACATTTGTATCTCTCGCAACGTATCCGGATTCGCCCCCCCGACCATACCTACGCGCGAACCCTTCCTCGCACAGGCGGTTCAGGTACCCCCAAGCATCAGACCCGGCCGGCACGTCATAGCGTGGCAGTTTCGTCACCCCGAACTCGATTTCCACATCGCACCGCATGGCGATCTCGTGGGTGTTTTCCAGCGCCTGCAGGGCATAAGGGAAAATGTCCCGCATCTGTGCCTCTGACTTAACGAAATATTGGCCCCCCTCATAACGCATGCGGTTCTCGTCGGACACCTTCTTGCCCGTCTGCACACAGAGCAGTATGTCGTGGGCCTGGGCATCGCCCTCCAGCGTATAATGTGTGTCATTGGTCGCCACCAATGGTATCCCGGTCTCCCTGTGCATCCGCAGCAATTCCTGGTTCACCCGCTGCTGGACCGCCATGCCATGGTCCTGAAGCTCCAGGAAGAAATTGCCCTCGCCGAACACGTCACGGTATCTGAGCGCCGCGGTTTTCGCCTCCTCATAAAGCCCACGCTCCAGGTTGCGCGCCACTTCCCCCGCCAGGCAGGCCGAGAGTGCGATGATGCCCTCGTGGTAGGTTCCCAGCACTTCCATATCCACCCTGGGGCGGTAGTAAAACCCGTCCACGAACCCCTTGGAAACGATCTTCATGAGGTTTTTGTATCCGGCCTGGTTTTCGGCCAGCAGCACCAGGTGATAATACCTGTCTTCCCCATGCACGGTTTCCCTGTCAAAGCGCGACCCCGGGGACACATACACCTCGCAGCCCATGATGGGGCGTATCCCCGCCTCTTTTGCTGCACGATAAAAATCCACCGCGCCATACATCACGCCGTGGTCTGTGATGGCAATGGAATCCATGCCCAATTCCTTGACCCTCGCCACCAATTCTTTGATTTTCGACGACCCGTCCAACAGGCTGTATTCCGTATGGACGTGCAGGTGCGTGAATGCCATAATACCCCCTGCGGGCCCCCTACCGGAACCATCTACCCACCGCCGGCCACTAAGCTCAAGCCATCACTCGCCACCAAGTGGCCCCATGCATGTTTGCACGCATGTTCCGGCAATACTTCGGGGGCCAAGTATGCTTGACCCCCGGAAACATACCCCATATTCACTGGTTCAGCAGATAGCGCTCGATACCGGCAACGGCCTTCTCCTCATCGGACCCGTCAGCAACCACCGCAACTTCCTCCCCCGCCGACAACCCCAAAGTCATCATCCCCATGATGCTCTTGGCGTTGACCCGCCGGCTCTCGCTTTCTATATAGATGTTTGAGTCGTACTGGCTTGCCACCTGAACCAGCATGGCCACGGGCCGGGCCTCCAGCCCGGAATCTAACTTGATGGCAATGGTTTTTCTCGTCATAGTTTTCCTCCTAAACTCATCGCAACGCATTTCTCTGCTGTAACCCGTCGGGCGGGGCGCCAAGCGCCCTTAGCCCGCAAGGTAGTTTCAACCGCATTGACAAATGCCCTGTTGCATGATGTACGGTTGGAACTACCCACCTCCCCGACACACGATCTCCCTATCCCATATCTAATATCATCTATCCCCTGTCTTCTGTCTCCTATCTTCTATCTTCTATCCCCTAGTTTCTATCCTCTATCTTCTATCCTCCATCTTCTATCTCATCTTCTATCTCATTTCTCTATCTCATGTTTCTATCTCCTATTTCTATCTCTTATTTCTATCTCCCGCTCCCTATGTCCTGCTCACTATCTCCTGCCCCCCTCCTTGCAGTTCCAGTGCGATCTGGGAGAGCTTGCGCAACCTGTGGTTTACGCCGGATTTGCCCACCGGCGGATCCAGGCTTTCGCCCAGTTCCTTAAGCGCCATGTCCGGGTTTTGGAGACGCAGCTGGGCGATTTCCCGCAAACTTGGTGGCAGTGACGCAAGACCTATGTTATTCATGATCAACCGGATCTCATCGGCCTGACGCAGTCCGGTGGACACGGTTTTGTTGATATTGGCTGTTTCGCAGTTCACCTGTCGGTTGATGGTGTTGCGCATATCTTTCATGATGCGGGTGTTCTCAAAGGCCATCAGTCCCAATCCCGCATCCATCACATTCAGCAGCTCGACGATCTGGTTCCCCTCTTTCAAGTACACCACGAAAGATTTTTTCCGTGGCACGATCTTCGCATCGGGCCCGAAACCGGATATGATCCCCTGCAGTTGCAGGGCAGATTCCTGTGTGGGACACGCAAACTCCAGGTGGTAAAACTTCTCCGGGTCGCTCATGGATCCTACCGCCAGGAAAGCCCCCCGCAAAAACGCCCGCTTGCAGCATGCCCGGGCAGTCACCGACGCAGGGATAAACGGGGCCTTGAGGGTTCCTCCAACCCCAGTTTCCACCTCATCACCTACAGTGTTGGCCATGCCCGTCCCCTGAGCCTTGAGGGTTCCTCCAACCCCAGTTGCCACCTCATCATCTACAGTGTTGGCCATGCCCGGCCCCTGGGCCTTGAGCATCGCCCCGCCGTCCGGGAACTCGACCTTCACGGCCCCCAGCACTTTGCGTGCATCCGCATCCCCCTGTATGGTGATGCGGCAGTTGTGCGCCTTCTTCAGGTAGGTGTTGCGGCTGGTACGGATATCTGCTACTATATTAAATGTTTTTTTGAATAATGTAAAGCACTTTCTTGCGACAGCCACGTTTTCGGTATTGAGCGTGATGGAGATGCGACCACTTGCATCCCTATCCACCCGCCCGCAAAGCTCCATGAGCGCGGCGATCTCCGCGATCCGGCAATGCCTCGGCCCCAGGCGCCGCCCCAATTCCTCCTTGATTCTGGAAGAAAATGACATCACTACCTCCACGATCTATGGCCGCCCGCCAAGTCTGCCCATGCGACTGCATTGACATCTTACACCCGAACGCACTGCGTCCACCCCGGCAACGCAAACTCCTTGCTGGATCAACCGCACATATAGCTACCATATTTTGAGTTTACCGGTTCAGCACACTGATTCCACTCACTGGTTCAGCTCCCTGTGTTCCACCTTCTGCCCTACATCGGGAAATCGCTCCGTCAGAAACGCAGCCAGCCCTTCGGCTACCGCCACGCTGCGGTGCTTCCCACCGGTGCAGCCCACGGCGACCACCAGCCGGTTCTTCCCCTCCTCGGTGTAGCGGGGTATGAGGAATGCCAGCAGGTCCCGGAGTTTTTCCATGAAAGCGTCGGCTACGCCGCCCCTGCGCACATAGTCCACCACCGCAGGGTCTTTGCCTGTTTTATCCCGCAAATCCCCCACATAGAATGGGTTTGGCAGGAACCGCACGTCAAACACCAGGTCCGCATCGGATGGCAGCCCATATTTGAACCCAAACGACACCACCGTGACAAACAGGTTCGCATAATGCTCCCCTTTCACAAAGATCCGTTCCAGCTCCAGCCTTAGCTCCTTGGTCAACAGGTTAGTGGTGTCGATGACCACGTCCGCAAACTCTTTGAGAAAAGCCACCTGCCCCCGTTCCTTGTCGATCCCGGCCTCCACCCGGTCATGCCCTGCCAATGGGTGGGAACGGCGGCTTTCTTTGTACCTGCGCACCAATGTCTCGTCCGAAGCGTCCAAGAATATGATCTGCACCGGCGCACTGCGGCTGCGCCATCCTTCCAGCACGTCTTTCATGCGGGGCAAATCCTCGCCGCTGCGGATGTCCACCCCCGCCGCCACGCCCTTTGGCGCCCCTCCTTGGACACTTCCACCGGTTTCCGCAATGGTCGCAGTTTGCGCCGCCGCCCTCTCCGTCTCCAGATCCAGCAGGGAGCCCAGCAAAGGGATGGGCAGGTTGTCCACGCAGTAAAACCCCATGTCTTCCAGCATCTTCAGCGTCACCGTCTTGCCTGCGCCGGACATGCCCGTCACGATGACCATCTCCCGTCCTCCATCTGCCCAAGCCAAAATGTCCCATTGCCCCGAAACCAATTCACACATGGCAGGCCATGCAGCCACAGCGACATATGGCAGGCCGCACAGCCACAGCCACACCTGGCCGGCAGCATAGCCACAGCCACACCTGGCAGGCAGCAAAGCCACAGCCACACCTGGCAGGCAGCATAGCCGCAGCGACACACAGCCAACCGCATGACCGCAGCGACAAGTAGCCGGCCGCAGGACCGCAGCGACAAGTGGCAGGCCATGCAGCCGCAACACCCCCGCATCCGGCACACATCTTCTACCCGATCACCTTTATCTCCAGTTCCAGCGCCACGCCGAACCTCTCCATCACCGCCTCCTCCACCTGTGTGCACAAAGCGATCACGTCCGCTGCGGTGGCATCCCCCACATTCACCACGAACCCGCAATGCTTCTCGGAAACCTGCGCCCCGCCCACCCGTGCGCCGCGCATGCCCGCATCTTCGATGAGCTTCGCCGCATAGCCCTCCTTGGGCCGTTTGAACGTGCTGCCCGCGCTGGGCAGTGAAATCGGCTGTTTTTCCTTTCGGCTTTCTGTCAGTTCCCGTATCCGCTCCCGTATGGCAGCCGGGTCGCCCCTGTGCAGGGACAATATCGCCTCCAGCACGATATACCCTTGTTCGGCCACACAGCTGGAACGGTACCCCAGCCGCAGCGCCTTGGCATCCAGCTCCAATACTTCCCCTTCTTTGGTCAGCACCACCGCCCCGGTGAGCACATCTTTCATCTCGCAACCGTATGCCCCGGCGTTCATCACAGTGGCCCCGCCCAGCGTCCCCGGTATCCCGGCGGCGAATTCCAGCCCGCTTAGCCCCCGCGCTGTGGCCAGCGCGGTGAGCCTGGACAATGTCAGCCCCGCCCCCCCGATGATGCGCACTTCATCCGCTTTGTCATGTGCCGCCGTCGCAAAGAGGCCGCCGCTGACCCTCGCACCATTTGGCATACCGGCAGGCTTGGCCGCCGCCGCATTCTTAGCCCCGCTGTCCGAGGCAGGATTGGACACAGCCTCATTTTCAGCCCTGCCGGCCGCAGTAGGCTTGGTCGCCGCCGCCTTTTCGGCCGCTCCGTCCGAGACAGGATTGGCCGCTGCCGCATTATAGGCCCCGCCGTCCGACACACCGGGCGCATATGCGACATCGCCCACCACCACACCGTCAAACATCCCCATGTCGATGACCACGCCCCTGTATCCCGCATCGGACACCAGCATGTTGCTTCCTTTGCCCAGCACGCAATAAGGCACATCGGCCGCCCTGCAGGCGCCCACCACCCGGCGCAGTTCGTCCACGCTGCACGGTTTCACGAAATAATCCGCCCCGCCGCCTATTTGAAACGTGGTGTGGCGGCTCATGGGTTCCCCCAGCAATATGCGCCCTTTCGGCAGTATCCCCCGAAGGTCGCCCAGCAACTGATCCATCTTACGGACTTCCTCATTTCTATATAATTGCTGCCATTTCTCGTCTTAAAGCCTGCTTCCGGATTCCTACTCCCTACTCTCTACTTCCTACTCCCTACTTTCCACTACCTACTTTCCACTCCCTACTCCCGACACTCAGTCTTTCCGGTTCAGGTTCGCCTGCACGCGGTTGTACAGCTCCTGCGCCGCATTGTACCCCATGAGCTTCTGGCGGTGGTTGACGGCGGCGGCCTCCACGATGATGGCCAGGTTCCGCCCCGGGCGTATCGGCAGGGAATGGCAGACCACCCTGTTGCCCAAAAACTCGATATACGCATCTTCCAGCCCCAGGCGGTCGTATTCCTTGTCCTTTTCCCATTCTTCCAGCTTGATCACCATGTCGATGGACTGGCTTTCTTTCACGCTCTCCACGCCGAACAGCGTCTTCACGTCGATGATGCCGATGCCCCTCAGCTCTATGAAATGCTTCGTGATATCCGGTGCGCAGCCCACCAGCGTCTCTTCGCTGACTTTGCGGATTTCCACCACGTCATCCGTCACCAGGCGGTGGCCCCGCTTGATCAGCTCCAGGGCCGCCTCGCTTTTGCCGATGCCGCTTTCCCCCATGATGAGCACGCCCTCACCATACACATCCACCAGCACTCCGTGGATGCTGATGCAGGGCGCCAGACGCACCTTCAGCCAGCGGATCACCTCCGCCATCACGTCCGATGTGACCTGGGAGCTGGACAGTGCGGGTACCTGGTAAAACTCGCACAGCTCCAGCATCTTCGGGTCCGGCTGGTAGTTTCGGCAATACACCAGGCAGGGGATTTTGGCCGAGAGGAGCTTGCGGTAGACCGTCTCCTTGTCCTCGTCCCTCATCATCTGCATGTATTCCTTTTCCACTGTGCCAATGATCTGCACACGCTCCTTGTCAAAATGGCTGAAAAACCCGGTCAGCTGCAGCGCAGGGCGGTTCACCTCCGGGTGCGTCAGCACAATCGCCCCCAGATCCACCGATGGTGTCAGGTTCTTCAGTTCCATCTTTGCAACCAATTCGTCAATCGTCACGCCTACCATGCCGCTCTCCCATCCACAATGTCTTATCATTCCCCGCATAGGCCCTGCGCCGATACTGCCGCATATCGCCCATGTCACGTCACTGCCACTGTCTTCGTTCCCCCAGCGGCTTCCACATCCGGTTGGACCGCCTTGGGGTGTTCGCCAGTCCGTGTCACTGCCACTGTCTTCGTTCCCCCAGCGGCTTCCCACTCTGATCGGATCGCCACATCCGGGGCCGCTTTGCTTGGTCCCTTCCCCGTCCCCGCGAAATACCCCCGCACCGCCGCCGCCGCCCGGACGTTCATCCCCGGCACCGCACGGAGCGCATCCTCGTCTGCCCCCTTGATGGCGTCCAATGAGCCGAACGCCCGCAGCAGTGCCTTGCGCCTGGTTTTCCCGATCCCCGGGATGTCGTCCAGCACGGACTTCACCTGGCCTTTCCCCCGCAGGCTGCGGTGGTACTCGATGGCAAACCTATGCGCCTCGTCCTGTATCCGGGTGATCAGCTGGAACCCCTCGCTGTGGGTGTCGATGTCAATCTCCCTGTTTTGATAATACAGACCCCTGGTGCGGTGCCTGTCGTCCTTCACCATCCCGCACACGGGGATCTCCACGCCGATTTCCCCCATCACTTCCAATGCGATGTTCACCTGGCCTTTCCCACCGTCCATCATAAGCAGGTCCGGAAGAGCCGAGAACTTCCCTATGCCAGCGGCATTACCGCCAATGGCTGGGCCGGCTGTGATGTCACCTGTAGCGTCATCGGCCCCCGAAAAGGGAACCATGACCGGCCCCGCGGCAGACGCACCGCCGCCCCCCAGCAACGCCTGCTCTTCCAGCCCGTGGCGCAGCCGCCTGCCCAGCACTTCCTTCATGGAAGCGTAGTCGTCGGGGCCTGTCACCGTCTGGATGCGGAACTTGCGGTATGCGCTGCGTTTGGGCCGCCCGTCCTCGAACACCACCATGGAACCCACGGACAGCACCCCGCCGGTATTGGAGATGTCAAACGCCTCCATGCGGCGGATGCCCGACAGCCCCAAAAGCTCTTCGATCTGGTGCACAGCTCCGATGGTGCGCAGTTCTTCCCGCTTGATCTTTTCTTTGTCCTGGGAAAGGACCAGTGCGGCGTTTTTCGCCGCCAGCTCCACCAGTTTTTCCGCCTCACCCCGTAGCGGCACCCGGATACGCACCCGCTGTCCCCGCTTGGCACAGAGCCATTGCTCTATGAGGCCGCTCTCCTGGGGTTGGGCCTGGAGTACCAGCGTGTGGGGCACGAAAGGCGCCCCTGCGTAGTACTGTTTCAGAAATGCGCCCAAGATGTGCGAGGTCGCCGCACCCACCGTATCCGGCGTCAAACCCGCCGGCACATCGTCCCCATCTGCCGGTACGGCGTCAGCCCCGGCATCCCCTTCCTGAACGGCGTCAGTCAAACTGCCGCCTGCGTCAGTCAAACTGCCGCCTGCGTCAGCCAAGCTGCCGCCTGCCCCGGTCGGGGCAGCATCCGGCACCGCATCAGTGCCCGCCGCCCCACCTGCATCCGGCGTCAAACCAGCCTGCCCATCGGGCAGCGCGGCATCCTCCCCAACCCTCATGTGGAAATGTTCCCGCCCGATGAGTTTGCCCCCACGCACGAAGAACACCTGCACCACCGCATCCGTCTCGTCCATGGCGACGGCGACGATGTCCCTGTCCTCGTCGCTTACGTCCGTGATCTTCTGTTTCTGCGCAACCTGGCGCACGCTCCCCAGCAGTTCCCTGTATTCTATGGCTTTTTCGAAATCCATCGCATCCGAAGCCGCTTTCATCTTCTGTTCCAGCCCCTTGAGCACAGGGGCATACCGGCCGCCCAGAAAATCCAGCGCAGACTGCACCGAAGCCGCATACCCCTCTTTGCTTACGTATCCCTGGCACGGCGCGTCGCACTGCTTGATGTGGTAGTTAAGGCAGGGCCGTTCCTTGCCGATGTCCCTGGGGAGCGCGCGGTTGCACGTGCGGATCTTGAAGAGTTTGCGCAGCAGCTCCAACGTGTCATTTACCGCGCCAGAGCTGGAGTACGGCCCGAAATATTTGCTCTTGTCCTTTTTGATTATCCTGGAAAACAATAGCCTCGGGAAATCCTCCGCCACCGTCACTTTGATATATGGGTAAGTCTTGTCGTCCTTGAGCATGGTGTTGTAGCGGGGTCGGTGTTCCTTGATCAGGTTGTTTTCCAGCACCAGGGCTTCCAGCTCCGAATCAGTGACGATGTACTCGAACCGGGCGATGTGCGTGACCATCTGGGCGATGGTGTCCGATTTGCCCCGGCTGGACTGGAAATACTGCCGCACCCGGTTCTTCAGGTTCACCGCCTTGCCGATATATATGATCCGGTCCTTTTGGTCGTGCATCAGGTACACCCCCGGGCTCTTCGGGAGCTTGCCCAACTCTTCTTGGATATCGAACATATTATATTCTCACTCCCGCAGCCGGGCTGCGGACCCACGTCCGCTTACGCATTTGCCGCAGGCGATAGCGGGGTTCTCACTCCCGCAGCCCTTCCCAGCTGTAGTTGCAGGACGCATCCCACAAAAGCCACTCGTCGTACCCGGCGTCGTACACCGCCTGGATCTCGGCGTTTATCTCGTCGGGCCCGTACTCCCTGTAGTTCCCGCTCCCCAGGTAGCTGGCGGTGAAGTCCTGCAGCCACGGCCGCACGATGGCGCGGGGCGAGCGCGGGACGCCGCCGCCTCCGGTGCCATCCGAGCCGGACCCGTCCCCGTCCGCCGTAGCGCCGGCCGAGCCGTCACCCGCCGCAGTGCTTTGGCCCGCGCTTTCCCCGGCAGCGGAACCGGAACCTGATCCGCTCCCGCCCGCCGCAGCGCCCCCGGAAGCCGCTGCCGCTTGCGCCTTGGCGTCCTCCAGGTCTTTCCATGACGCCTGCATCGCCGCAAAGATCGTCTGGTACGGCTCCAGGTCCGGCCTGCTGATGCCGAAACTCCCATTGGAATAGTGTGAAGGGTAGACCATGGGGCAGATATAGTCCAATGCGGATGCCATATCCGAGTAGTCCTGCCCCACCAGCCCCGCATCCACATCGCTGGTGATGATGGTGCCGAACACGTCCGCGGAGACGTAAATCTCGTCTTTCAGCTGAGCGTAGGCATAGTCGATGAACTCCGTGATCACCTGGGTCTGGCTGCGCCCCTTCACGTCCGCCTCGTCGTACACCACCTCGTCGATGCCCCGCTCCGTGCAGAAACGTATGTAGTCGAACTGCACCTCGTCAAACCCTGCCTCCCCGGCTTTCCTGCAGATCTCCACCAGGTAGTCCCACACCTCTTTCTTGTATGGGTTGATCCATGCGGATCCCTTTTTGTCCCGGTAGAGGCTGCCGTCGGCCAGCTGCAGGCCCCATTCGGGCCGTTGCTCCGGGAGGTATGGGTCCCGGAACGCCACGATACGCGCGATGGTGTAGATGTCATGGCCCTTGAGCTTTTCCATCAGCCCGTCGATGTCCGATATCGTGGTCTTCACCGACCCCAGCTGGGTCACCAGCGGGGAATCCATGGGGAATGTCACCCGCCCGTCGTCGTTTTTCACGTCGATGACCAATGCGTTGATCTGGCTGTGGTCGATCTCCTCGACGATTTCGTCTATGCGGGACCTGGTGCCTGCCACGAATGCCGAGATGTAGATCCCCTTCACTTTTACCGCTTCCGGCTTTGCCGGCTTCGGGGCTTCTGTTTCCGGCGGCTCGGTCTGTGCCGCGTCCGTCGTTTCCGCGACCACATCCCCTGTCGCGATGTTCGTTTGCGCCGCTTCTTTGCCTTTGGGCAGCAGGCCGGCGATCCGGGAACAGCCCGCCCCCGCCAGCGCCACGATGCAGACGCACACGCAGATACGTTTCTTCACGATGCTTCCTTCTCCCCCCGTTGATAAGCGCAACTTCCCAATCCTAACGCAATCCCATATCCAATGCATGTCTCACAAAACAATGCATGCGTTATTTGTACTCATCTGCGGGCTTATTGCCCCATCCACTAAACAATGCACGTTCGACATTGGTCTCAACTTTGCGCAAGGCTTAGCCGGCGGGGCAATAATACTATGTCACGCATATATTGCCACCACACGGCCCGCTGCCTCATTTGCCTCACCGCAATATCCGCCCCCACACTTCCTCAGGCCGCCCTATGATATAGTCCGCCCGCGCCTCTTCCAGCTCCGCCCTGTCCCGGAACCCCCACAGGACCCCCACGGTAACAGCCCCGGCCGCCTTCCCCGTGCGCATGTCCGTGTTGGTGTCGCCGAAATACAGGCACTCCCCAGGCGAAAACCCCCACTCGCCCAGCATCTCCAAAAGCGCCGTGGGGTCCGGCTTGATGGGCACCCCCGGCCGTTCCCCCCGGATGGTGTCGAACCGCTCCGCCCCATAGAGCATGGCGATGTTCTCCTCGGTGCGGGCCTGGACTTTGTTTGACAGCACGCCTGTTTTCAGGCCCTTTGCCCGCATCCCATCCAAAAGCCCCGCCATCCCGTCATAGGCACGGAGCCCATAGGTGGAAAACATCGCAAAATTCTCCAGGTAGCGTGCCTGGACCGCCGCCATGTCGACTGCGGCTTCCCCGCCCACAAAGCGCACCGACCGCTCCACCAATTTTTTGTACCCGTCGCCCACGAACACCTTGATATGCGCCTCGTCCACCGCCCCCAGCCCAAAATGCGCCAAGGTCAGGTTCGTGGTATGGGTCAGCGCCTGCAGGCTGTCCGCCAGCGTCCCGTCCAAATCAAACACCGCACACTTGATCATGTCATCCCATCCGTCCTGTTCCAAACCCTCTATGTGTACCTACCGAACCCTACTCCAAAGCGGGTCATGAACTTGCAAACATCGTACCGGCTTTCATCTATGAATACCCACCCTGTCCTGTCCCAAAGTGGCAAGCTAGCCTGGGCTTGCCCCATTTCATGCCATTCGTCGATCAAGTGCATCCCCAACACACTGATGCGGGTGTGCACTGTCGGCACAACCCCTATCATAGTGGAAAAACCCGGATTAGTCAATGGAATTAATTGGCAATGCAACAGGCATGGCTTGCGTTTTATTGCAATGCCGTCTAAACCTTGCGCAAAATTGAGACCAATGTTGAATGCGCATTGTTTAGTTGGCGGAGCAATAACCGCACTGCACGTCCGCATCCACATTCAATACGCACTGGTATCCGGCGAACACCAGCACCCATTTTTTCAGGCCAGGGATCGGCTCCATTTCCTGCGCAGCGCAATACCGGGCCAGCTGGGCCAATGCCACATCCCGTTTTTCAGCCACCAATGCTTCCCCGGCCTTCCCTTTCCCGCCGTCCTTTTTCTCGTATTCGCTTCTCGAAATGTGCTTCACCTCAATCAGCGCATAGTGATCCACATAGAATTTGTTGTTGGGCAGGAGGGCGAGGTCGATGAACCCTCCGGGGACTTCGTACTCGGACTTGACCACATACGCCGGGCTGATGGTTTGAGGAAGATTTCCAAAGCGACCCTGACCCGGTTCCGGAAATTACCTGGGAACTCCTCGGCAGGCTCGGTGTCGATCCCGGAGAAGTTGAAGTTCAGCATCATGTAGCTGTTGCGGTTTTCCGTGGGATGCTGCCCGATGTACGTGTCCCCGAAATAGGTGTCGAAATGATCCTTTTCGCTCACATCGTAATAGCAGTTGAGCACGGAAGTGAACAGGCTTTTGCCGAACCGCCTGGGCCGCAGGAAAAACAGGTACGGTGCGCCGACCCGCTCCAGCTGCTCGATGTACCTGGTCTTGTCGATGTAGGCATAGTTTTTTGTTGCGATCGTCTTGTAATTGCTGATCCCGTAGGGGATCATTTTATAGCTGTCTTTCATCCCACCCTCCTGTTTGACAGATGTCGGCAGACCGGCCCGGGAAGCCCGCTTGAATCCGTCTTCGGCCCGTTGGGTAGATTCTAACACAGAACGCGGGAAGAAACAATACGCACAATCACATGGCAGGGTTTATTATTTCTATGGCAACGGCATATCGAAGTGTGCTTGCATGTCCGACCAACTGCGGTTGTAGGTTCGTCGGGCGACATGCAAGCACCAACAAGCAAGCACAAAAACAGATGTCGTGACTTTATATACGCAAACACCGGGCGGGGTTTCCCCCGCCCGGCGCTGCTTGTCTTGTGGTTTTGTGTTGAGGCTGCTCATGTGGTTTTGCGTCGCGGCTGCGTCAGTCCTTCACGTACTGTGCCGTCACCACCATGCTTCCGGTCACGCTGGAGAGGTCCTGGTCCCATCCGGTGAAGGTGTACCCGGTGCGTGTCGGGTCGGCTGGCGGCGTGACCGCGGAGCCGGAGGTATACATGTACTCGTACCCCAGGGAGTTGCCGTCCCAATCCACGAAATACACGTGGATGGAGTCGGTCTGCTCGAACTTCGCCTCGATGTACATATCCGAGGTAATGCATGTCGGGAGCGCAGGGGCCCAACCGATGAACTCGCAATCGACAGTCGCTTCGGGCGTGGGCACACTGATGGCAGTGGACAGATCCGATCCATACGGTATGTCTGTATAGGTGATCCAGTTGCCTTCCAGCAGGTTGCCGCGTTTCGCGCTCCAGAATGTCACGCTCACGTTCTTGCCATACTGCGCCACGATGTCGATGTCCCCGGTCACGCTGGTGAAGTCATCGGACCACCCGGTGAATGTATACCCGGTCCGCGTGGGGTCAACCGGCGCCACTGCGGCATCGCCATAGCTGAGCACCTGGGTGTCCAGGAGCTTGCCGTCCCAGTCGAGGAAGTTTACCACGATGTCATTGATCAAAGCCCACTGTGCGGTGTAGGTGATCACCCCGCCCGTGGCATCCGATGCGCTGACGGTGGCGTTCCATACGGGCGACCATCCGGCGAACCGGTATCCGGCTGTGGATGCCAGCGCGGCGGCATTGGGTGCGGCAGGTGTGGCCGTACCGTCCAGCAATCCCTCGTAATAGTACGGCGCCGACGTGCCCACTGTCCACGTACCCTTGGAACCGGGCGCATAGGCCACTGCATAAGCCATCTCGTACTGGGCATAGATCACCACATCCGCCGTGATGTTGGTGTAATCGGGCGACCATCCTGTAAACTCATACCCCGCCCTGGCAGGGTCAGGGGGCGGTGTGGCCGTTCCGCCGTATGCCACCGTCTGTGTGTACAGCACCGTGCCGTCCCAGTCGAGGAACTTCACTTCCGAGTAAATCATTTCATACTCGGCATAGATGTCCATGTCGCCGGTGACGCCTGTGTAGTCGTCGGACCACCCCGTGAAATCATACCCCGTACGGGTCGGGTTGGGCGGCGGCGTGGCCGTGTCGCCATAGCTGACCGTCACGCTGGCCAGGATGGTTCCATCCCAGTCCAGGAAATTCACCACGATATCGTCGATCCAGCCCCACTGGGCGGTGTAGGTGATGACCCCGCCCACAGCATCCGCCGGGTTGACAGTGGCGTTCCAGGCAGGCGACCACCCGGTGAACCGATACCCGGCATCCGCCGTGAGTGCGGCGGCATTGGGCGGCGCGGGCGTGGCGGTCCAGGCGGATACCCCGATATAGTAATACGGGGCCACAGTTCCAAGCGTCCATGTGCCATGGCCGCCGGGGGCATATGCCACATCATAGGGCTGCACGGCCCAGACCGCGTAAAGTGTCACGTCGTTGGCAGGCATCGCAAAGGTGGTGACACCACCCGGTGTGTATTCCGCCGCGGAAGCGCCAAAGCTCCGGGTCCATCCCTGGAAGACATACTCACCCACACTGGCAGGCATGTCGAAGCTCACTGTCACGGTTGCCCCGACCCCATATTGATTCGGGTCGTAAGGCACCGGCGCCAGCCCCATGATGTCTTTGTAATACACGCTGTAAGCTGCGCCATACTGTGCATAAATGTCCGTATCCGCCGTGATGTTCGTGTAGTCAGGCGACCACCCGGTGAATGCGTAGCCCCACCTGGTGGGATCGGACGGCGGTGTGGCCGATGCGCCGTAGCTCACGGTCTGGGTTAACAGCACCGTGCCGTCCCAGTCGAGGAAACGTACCTGCAGGTCGTCGATCCAGCCCCACTGGGCGGTGTAGGTGATGACAGAACCAACCGCATCCCCGGCTGCAACCGTAGATGCAATAGCCGGCGACCATCCCGTGAGCCTGTAACCGGCCGTGGCTGTCAGGGCAGTCCCTGACGGCGCCGCCGGTGTGGCGCTGCCGTCCGCCAGGTCCGCGTTGTAGTAAGGCGCCGCCGTGCCCACGGTCCATGTGCCCTGTGAGCCGGGCGCATACACCACGGTGTAGAGCTGGTCGTACTGGGCGTAGATGTCCACGTCAGCCGTGATGTTCGTGTAGTCAGGCGACCACCCGGTGAATGCGTATCCGCTCCTGGTAGGATCCGTGGGAGCCGTGGCCGCGGAGCCATAGCTCAC
>JAISUG010000034.1 GCA_031272185.1 Lachnospiraceae bacterium | reverse complement strand
GCGTCGCTCTACACCGCCGTGACGGACTATGTGCAGGAGGAGTTCAACCGCGCCGACAACCTCGACAAAGAGCGCAAGAACACGGTCGGCTTTGCTTTGACCATCTTGCAGCGTCGGCTTGCTTCCTCGCCCGAAGCTATCTACCAATCTTTGAAACGCCGCCGCGAGCGTTTGGAAAGCCGCTTCGCAGAGGAACGGCTGGGGAGGCGCGCATGGGAGGCCATGGTGGGCGCTGCGGCAAACGCGAAGAGTGGCGCCGGCGAATCGGATGCATCCCGGCCTGCAGGTGTTGCTGCGGGCGACCGCAACTTGGCCGCCCAGAAACTCCCGCCGATTTATGACGATTACGACGACGACGATATGCCGTCGGCCGAACTGGAAGACACCGAAGAGAAAGTCGTAGACCAAGCCTCCGCAGCGCAGACGATTTCGGATATTCCAAAACAAGCGATTTTCAAGCCCTCTCGACAGGTGACAGTTTTGAAATAATAATGAACGCAGTAAAGCAATTGGTAAAAATGGTTCGCATTAAAAAGCAATGCGGTACAATCAAACAGAATTTATTCGGTTTGCAGGAGGTTCACCCTATGATTGAAAATCTGGATGTCATCCTCAGCGAGGGTGAAAGCTATACGGTGGAGTTCAAGGAGAATCCTGACAAGGAGCTTCCTTCGGAGGTCTGCGCTTTTGCGAACGCCTCCGGCGGCAAGGTGTATATAGGAGTACACGATGAGGGGTATGTCACCGGCACCGTTTTGAAAAAGGCTCGCGAGTCATGGTTGAGATTTTCGATGATAGGGTTGACGTAGTGAGCCCTGGCGGTGTCTGCAAAGGCATAACCCGTGAGAATTTCGGTACCGTAACCATCACGCGCAACCCTACTATCGCCAGTATGTTTTTCCGTATCGACTACATCGAGCAGATGGGGACGGGGATTGGACGGATGCGTGACGCGACAAGGAACGCTGACGTTGAAGAACCGATTTTCGAGTTTGTTGGTTTTTTCAAAGTCACATTTAAGAGAAATGAAGCAGACGCTTCTATCGGTCGCCAATCGGTCGCCAATCGGTCGCTATCGGTCGCTACGACCGATAGAAAAAGCGCAGTAATCTCATTCCTTGAAGAACATGAGAAAGCGAAAGTTGCGGATTTGATAAATGTTGTCGGTCTTAGCGACGGACGAGTGAGAGCATTACTTCGCAGCATGGTGAGCGACGGGACGATAGAAAAGGTCGGAGATAAACGCTTTACTCACTATGTGCTAAAGACGTAAAGCTATGGTTTGTTGGAAATACGCGGTCTATTTTTCAATATAAAACTTTGGCGAACATCCCCAACAACCCCAAGATACCCAAGCCCCCACGCGGGGGCTGATTGGGTATCTTGGAGCTTACTGCGGTTTATCGCCTACATGGCATCCGGCATCTGCCAGAGCCAGCCATCGCCTTGCTTGACGGACTGCACTCCGAGTTCCGTCTTGGCTCGTTCAAGCGTGTTTTTACTGATTCCGGCAGTTTCTGCAAGAGCACTTGGGGTTTGGCAAGGTGGCACGCCACGGCGGCGGGGGACCTGTAACTGCCGGATAGATCGGGGGTAGTTTGGCTTCGTTTTCAACTTTACAACCTTGTGGTCTTGTGGTATACTCGAAAAAATGCTGTGGCGCGATGACGGTAGGTCGGCTGGGTAACGTGGATGGTGCACGACGGGCGAAGCTCGGACTGGCCGGTGGCGCGATGACCGTAAGGAGGCAGGATGATTGGCCGTTTGATCGAGAGGATCCAGAAGACGGGGGCACCGATTTGCGTGGGGCTGGACCCCATGCTGGCATACATCCCCGAACACATCCTGGAGCGGTCCTATGAGGAGTTCGGGGAGACGCTTTTGGGGGCTGCGGACGCCATCTACCATTACAACGTGGAGATCGTGGACGCCACCTATGACCTGGTCCCCGCAGTGAAACCCCAGATCGCCATGTATGAGCAGTTCGGGCTGCCGGGGCTGGAAGCCTACAAAAAGACAGTGGATTACTGCCGGGGGAAAGGTCTCCTGGTCATCGGCGACATCAAACGGGGCGACATCGGTTCCACTTCCGCAGCCTATGCGGCCGGGCACATCGGCACGGTGAGGGTAGGCAACAAGTCTTTCACCACCATGTTTTCAAATGATTTCATCACCGTCAACCCTTATATGGGCACGGACGGCATCAAACCCTTTGTGGACGTTTGCAACAGCGACGACAAAGGGATTTTTGTGTTGGTAAAGACTTCCAACCCTTCCAGCGGCGATTTCCAGGACAAGCTGGTGGAGGGCCGCCCGCTCTATGAGCTGGTCGCGGAAAAGGTGAACGAGTGGGGTTCATGGTCCATGGACGGGGACTACAGCAACGTGGGCGCGGTGATCGGCGCCACATACCCCCAGATGAGCGCGATCCTGCGCAGGATCATGCCCGCCATCTATTTCCTGGTGCCCGGCTACGGCGCACAGGGGGGCACGGCGGAAGATCTGAAACACTGTTTCAATAAAGACGGCCTGGGGGCCATCATCAATTCCTCCCGGGGCATCATCGCGGCGTACCGCCAGCAGCAATACAGCAAATTCGGCGCGGAGCATTTCGCCGACGCCTCACGCCAGGCGGTGCTGGACATGGTTGCGGACATACGCAGTGTGTTGTAGAAGCAGTAAGGCATATGTGGTTTCCAGGTGTTGTGTGGATCCGCCGGATGGGCTGCAGGCCGTGGGCCGGTTGCGCAGGTGATGGATCCACTGCTTGCCGGGAGTAGGATTGTGTGCTTACCGTGGGCCAGCCGCACGGGGGATGGATTGTGAGATAGAAGGGGTTTGCAATGGAACCATACAAGCAGGAATTCATCGAGTTCATGGTGGAGTGCGGGGTGCTGAAGTTCGGCACTTTCACGCTCAAAAGCGGGCGCATTTCCCCTTTCTTCATGAACGCCGGGGCCTATGTGACGGGTTCCCAGTTGGGACGGCTGGGGGAGTATTACGCCAAGGCCATCGCGGCCAGGTATGGGACGGATTTTGACGTGCTTTTCGGGCCCGCGTACAAGGGCATCCCTTTGAGCGTCGCCACGGTCATCGCACTTGATCGCCTGTACGGGAAACAGGTCCGCTACTGCTCCAACCGCAAGGAGGCGAAGGACCACGGGGATGCGGGGATACTGCTGGGTTCGCCCCTGCGCCCCGGGGACCGGGTGGTAATCATCGAGGACGTGACCACTTCCGGCAAGTCCATCGAGGAGACGGTGCCCATCCTGAAAAGCCAGTGCCCGGACGTGGGGATCGTGGGGCTGATGGTGTCGCTGAACCGCATGGAGCGGGGGAAAGGCACGGTGAGCGCGCTTCAGGAGATCAAGGATGTGTATGGCTTTGACGCAGGGGCCATCGTGGACATGGACGAAGTGGTGGCATATCTCCACAACCGCCCGGTGGGGGCCGGGCCGGACGGCGGGAAAGTGGTCATAGACGATACCATCAAGGCGGCTCTGGATGCGTATTATAAGGAATATGGGGTGCAGGGCTAGGGGCGCGTGCGCCAAACGAGCGGCTGCCTAAGGCACATTGCGACAGGCCTCATATTGAGCGGCGACAAGCGGCGGCGGTGTGAGAAAATGTCAGCGGCAAAAGGTAAAAACAGCCCGTGAAGTGAGATGTTTTGAGCGAGGGGTCGGGGGACCGGAAAGGGAATGCCATGGAAAAAGTGTATCGTACCATGAAGCTGGCAGGGGTGTCCAATGTGATCGTGGGGATCGTCATCATGGTGGTGGGCCTAAGCGTCGGGGTCATCGCCATCGTAAGCGGGGCCTACCTGCTTAGGCGCAAGTCCGAAGTGGTCTTCTGATGGACAGCGATCAGTTCTGGGTTTCGTATGTGCGCAAGCCATTGGCAAAACATGGTTTTTACAGCTTTTTCCTGGCGATCGTCGGGTTGGGGCTGTTTTGCTATGCGCTGCGAGAGTGCATCCGGTCCAACGGTGGCGGCGACCTGACCATGAGCGCCGTGGTGCTGGTGGGGGGGCTGTTCCAGCTGGCGGCCATAGGGTATGGGATAGCCGCATTGACCGAAAAGGAAAAGAACCAATGGATGAGCTGGACGGGGATGGCGCTGGCGGGGGTGCAGATATTCACATGCGCCGTGATCGTGGTGATGGTGAATATGCGGTGAGGGAGCAGGCAGCGGCGTCCCATGGGCATGCGTGGGTGTTTCGCAGGGATCGTTTGCCGCAGCCGTCGGTGCCGGTATGTGGTTGGCGATGGTTGTGGGTCCATGGGTGTAAGGCGGGAAGTGTGTGTGGCAAACGCATTTGGTGAGAACATGAGCGAAAAGGAAACTGCGTTCCTCCTGGAACGCCTGGGGCTGGCCGCGGGGCGCATCGGGGAAATCGGCGGCGGTGAAGAAGCGCCGCTGCCTGGGCCTTTCGGGCCTTATTTTTTGCATGTGGCGCAGTTTGCCCGGCAGGCGCTGGCGGATTTTTTGGACCGGGGTGAGCATCGCGGAACCCGGAATATGTCTATGTACGGGGATATCCTCCCGGAACACTATGACGCAAGCTACGCCAACCCCGCATATGCCGCAAGGCAGTTCGGGCACGACGTGGGGCAGCTGCTGTCCTGCCTGTACTGCGAGCTGCGGGGCATGGCATGCTTTGCCGCGGACAGGCGGCTGAAAGAAGCGACGTGTCTGGCGGAGCTTTTCTTGGAGGTGTATGGCGTCTGTGCCGGGGCGCTGGGGGATGCGGGCACGGCTGTCCCTGTGGATGAGGGGTCGCTGCGCAGTTCCATCCACCGCACCATGTATGCATTTTACTATGACAACATGGATTGGTCGGCCATGCACCGGGTGCGGGAAACGCTGGTGCCCGGGGGCGGTGGGGGTGAGGTTGCATACCACATCCTGGGGGATGCTGATTTGGCGGACACCTCGTACCTCTTTCTATACGGGGACTTCATCGGGCCCGTGGAGGAGCAGACGGCCGCGTTCCTCAATGGCCTGCCCCAAGAAGACATCGACCGCATGGCGGGGACATTTGCCCAGGGGTATGTGAAGGGGTTTCAGGTGACGGGGGTGGACCTGTCGGGGAAACGCACCGTGGCCGTGCGATACCCCATCGGCTTCGAGCGCATGGTGCGCAAGGCGGCGGCGGATTTCATGGGGATGGGGCTTACGCCGATCTTCCCGCGAAGCCCTTTGTGGCTTTCCGAGCGCAGACCCGACGCGAACCCGGGATACCACGCTACGGGTGCCAATCCCCAGTGCGCCTATGACCACCGCTACGACATAGGCCTATTCTGGGACAGGAAGATGAAAAACCGCAGGCTGGACTGCCTGCGCCGGGCATACGAGGCCCACAGGGAGTGGGGGAGGGCGCTGGGCGGCCCTGCGGTGGTGGAGATCTTCGGGGAGCCGGATTTCGCACCGCAAAACAACCCGGACGCCGTGGCGTTCACATCCAGGCAGACCGCGCTGTGGCAGGAGTACCGGCAGGAAGCGGCGGCCCTAGCCGACGGGTATTTCCCTGTGTCGGAAACCAGCTTCACCATCATCGCATTCCCGGTGCCGACGATAAGCGAGGATTTTGCGGAAATCTTCCGGGAAACCATCCGCATCAACACATTGGACATGGATCTGTACCGGGGCATACAGCAGACGCTCATCGACGTGCTGGACGGGGCGGTGCGGGTGGAGGTGAAGGGGGGCGCCGGGAACCTCACTGACCTGACGGTGGCGCTGCGCCCCATGGTGGACCGCGCCAAGGAAACAAATTTCGAGAACTGCCTGGCGGACGTGAACATCCCGCTTGGGGAGGTGTTCACGTCGCCCAGGCTTTCCGGGACGGAGGGTATACTGCATGTGGCAAGCGCCTACATCGGGGGCATCCGTTTCGAGGACCTGAAAGTGTGGTTCCGGGATGGGTTCGCGGTGGACTATGACTGCGGGAATTTTGCCAGCCGGCCGGAAAACAAGTCGCTGGTGAAGCAGGTCATCCTGAAAGACCATGACCGTCTGCCGCTGGGGGAATTCGCCATCGGCACCAACACCGCGGCATACGCCATGTCCCGGAGATACGGGATACTGGAAAAACTGCCCATCCTCATCGTGGAGAAGATGGGCCCCCACTTCGCGCTGGGGGACACCTGCTACAGCCGGGCGGAGGACAAGGCGGTGTACAACCCGGACGGCAAGGAGATCGCCGCCAGGGACAACGAAGTGAGCGCGCTGCGACATACCGACCCGGGCGGGGCGTATTTCAACTGCCACACGGACATCACATTGCCCTATGAGCAGCTGGGGGAGCTTGCGGCGGTGGACGCAGGCGGCGGGCGGGTGGCGATCATACGCGACGGGCGTTTCGCGCTGCCCGGGACCGAGGCGTTGAACGTGCCCCTGGATGGAATCCCCTGAGGGGCTCCCAAACCCGTCGCACCGTCGCCGGCCGGCCACTGAGTCGAACGTGCCCCTGGATGGAATCCCCTGAGGGGACACTGTGTCTGAACAAGAACGAACACCCCCCGACGGAGCCAATCCCCAACTCGGGCATTCCCAGGACGAGGCGCCATGCCTGAATGAGAAACCGTTGGCACAGGTGTCGCCGCAGCGCTTGCCATGCCCGAAATCACAACCGATGCTGACGCTGCGCGCGCCAAACCGGTTGTGGGTGTGTACAGCCACTTTCGCACGACATGCATGGCAAAAACGTAGTGATTCCATGCAGGTGCGCCGGGATGGTTCAATGGGAACCTGCGCATAAGCCCATGGCAGGATATGACGTTTTATAACGTGCCGCAAACCCAAACATGGCAAATAGCAAGCATGAGAATGGTCGATTTGACGACCGCCGCGCTAAACCGCCGCGGCAAACTACCACCCGTCTATGGACGACTCCGGGCCCATACCCACAAACACATCTGCCTGTAGTCCGCAAATTCAGTTGTTTGTGCAAAATGAAAACATATGCCAGAATAAATGTGTAGTTTATCTGGCAAAACGTACCAACATTTCTGGGTTGCCGTCGTGCGTTTTTTATGTGGCGAACATGCCCGGGGGGATTTTGCACTTGTGCATGGGACTTGCGAATATGCGCATGGGGTGCGTTTGTCTTTTCCAACAGAGGAGGGTATGATGAAAAAAAGGAAGCATGCGAAACTGACGGCGCTTGTGGCGGCGGCACTGTTTTTGGTATCGACATTGGCCGGCTGCGCATCGCCTGGCAGCAAAACCACGACAGATACCACCGCCGCACCGGGGACGGAGGCGCCCACGACTGCGGCGCCCACCACGGCAGCGCCCACGACCGCGGCGCCCGCCACACAGGCGCCCACGACAGAGGCGCCGCCTGCGGATGAACCTGCCCCGGTGACTTGGGAGGATGTGCTGGACGCTTCCGACGGCACAGGCGGGACCTACGGCGGCGGCGGCGGGATGCCGGGCCCACAGGATCCAAACGCCGGCCCCACGGACATCACCGGGCTGCTGGCGCTCAAGCAGTATGTGTTCGAGGCGCCTGGAAACTCGGCAAAGACAGCGTATTATGGCGTGTACACCGGTGACGCCGCAACAGACACGCCCGCTTTCGTGGTGGATGGCAGCTTTGAGGGGGCGGTGGACGTGTTCCTCGACGCAGCGCTCTCGGTTCCGGCCACCGGGGTATCGGCGCTCATCAGCAAGGCCGACGGGACGCTCACACTTACCGGGCTGGCCACGACAGGCAATGTGGTCTATTACCTGACCCCGGGCGAAGGGGCCTACACAACCATGGTCTACGTGGTCAACGACAAGTACGGCGACGCCAAGGCCAAGCTCACATTTGCCGACGGCACGAGCGTGGACCTGACCACCTATGCGCCCAACATGCGTTTCGGCGACTACACCGCCAAGGTGGGCGCGAACGGGTTGAGCGGTGACGCCTACGGGGATGAAAGGGGTGTGTTTATCGGGGCCAACAGGACGCTCTTCACGGCTGCGGACTACGGTATCACCGGCGACGAGGCCGCCGCGGTTGACTGGTTCTTGTCGGCGGGCTACACGAACGCGGGGGACAGCCTGACCGAGTTCGGCGAAAAATTCTACGTGCATGAATATGCGATGGCGATGTACCGCCTGTTCCAAATCGTCATCGACGTCATGCCTTTCCACAGCTCCTACAAGGCGGCTCCGGACGAGGGCGGCGGGATGCCCATGAACGATTCCTGGTCCGATGCCGCGGCCGCGACGCTACAGTCCGGCGTGTGGAACGGGATCTATACCACTTATGCCGCGCAGGACGGTTCGGCCATAACGGGCCAGGCCGGCGGCCAGCTGGAGGACCTGCCCCTCCTTACCAACATCGGGTCACCCCTGGCGGGCAGCGCATACACGGTGCCGGATTACAGGGACACCGTGGATAAAGATGGCGTGGCGGACATGCTGGGCACGGGCCGGGAGATAGACGTGGAGTACGCTTTTGTCATGCTCTACAATGCACTGGCGACCGATTGGTCGATGCTCAGCGAGGCCGGCGAAAAGCTGTCCGCAGCGGCCCAGGCTGCGGCGGCGGCATTTGACGGCGGGGAAGTCCAGGCGCCTTCGGACTACAGCAACGCCGCGAAGATATACGCCGTGGCCACGGAAGTCGCCGGGGTGGCGGTGGGCGAGCAGACCGAAGCCGCTCTCAAGGCAGCCCTTGACGGGGAATATGGCATCAAGACGGCCGCCAACGGGTATGGCGAGAAGCTGTCGAAGCTGCAGGTCGTCAACCTCTTGTATGCCATCAAAGACAGCGTCGCGTGGAAAGTGGCCCCGACGTCAGGGTGGGCGCCCACGGCGGCGGCCAATGCGGAGCAGTTCTTCACGGACACCGTGCCCGTGGCCGGCGACCTGTCTGACAGCGGCGAGCTCATCGCAGGCCCTGAGCGCACGCAGGGATCCATCGCGCTGATAAAGGGCGGTTCACACCTTCTGACAAACAGCCCGCTGTCCGTCAAGGGCGACGGCTCGGACGCCGGGACCATCGTCGCGGTCTCCAGCGACGCAAACACCGCCATCGACGGCGCCGCCCTCAATGCGCCTCCAGGGGTGGAGGCCATACCCGAGGACGCCGCCGGCAACCCGATCGGTTTCGTCTACAACGCGACGGGGCGCAACGCGTACTATAGGTTCGGCGTGGGTTCCGGCATGGCCATATGGGGCGACGCCGCGGACAATACACTGGTGAAGATGACGAGCACGGACGGGACATTGGCCATCGACGCCGAGGGGTACGCCGTGGGCCCGACCGGCAACAACATCATGTCGGGTGGGGCGTTCGTCGCATACGGCGCCGGGCTGCTCATTGAAAACGCGGTGACATATTCCTCCGGCCAGCACCTGACCAACAACCTCTTCAATGGCACGGTGCACTACAAGAACGCTTACGAAGTCGCCACGAACAGGGCGTACAGCTCCGACTTCTGGGGCGGCTACCAGGTGTATGACAACTCCGTGGTTTCGGCCAACGGGCACTTCATAGACGAGCCGACGACGCTCATCGTCAAGAACTCCGTCTATGACAGCACGCTGGGTGGCACCGGGTTCGCATCGCTCTATGCGGAAAACTCCGTGCTGTTTGCGGGGACCATCTCGTTCTCCAACAACACTTCAGGGGAAACGGACACCGCGGCAGCCACGTTCGTCAACTCGGTTGTCAACAGTTCGGCGGAGGTGTTCACAAGCGTGGTGCGTGGCAACCGCTCGGTGCTGACGCTGGTTGACAGCGACGTGGCCCTGGCCGGGCATGTCCTGGCCACAGTGGGCAATCACGAGACCACCGTGCGGCTGGACACCCAGTCACTGGATGCAGGCGCGGACGTCGGCGCCTATGTGGCCCGGTTCGACGGCGAAACAGCGGTGTACCTGTACGGGGACAATACGATAACCACCGACAACGGGTCTTTGGAGGTCGCGGTGGATGCGGGTTCCACCCTCTATGTCTATGCGAAGGATGTGGGTTCGGTGCCGGAGATAACCAACACTGGGGCGGGCGAGGTGAAATTCAGCTACGACGCCAAGTACGGTTCCCTGACACTTAAGTAAGACCGGTCATGCATGGCCATGGCAGGCGCCCGAAGAGTGCAGCCTGTGTTTTCGGAAAAACCGCCTTCCCAGGCGGTTTTTCCCTGTGGGGAAATCGCAGGGCGCCGGGGCACCCCGCGCCACGTTACCATTCCTGACCTGCGTGTCTTTCGCTGCAGGTCGCTTCCAGGCCAGTCGATGAGCCGCCAAAGCGGCCTGCATCCATCTTCGGGAAACGGCGGTTTTGCCGGATAAAAACAAGTGGAAAAAACATGCTTGCTATGTTATGATGGACGGTGTGTGTGGGCGGTATCGCTGCGCATACCAAACCTTGCGCAGAGTTGAGGCTCATGCCGGACGCGCATTGTTTGGTTGGTGGAGCAATAACTACATGGCGGGCGCTGACGGACGAAGGAGGATATATGGCGACGGTAGGGATCGTGATGGGGAGTGATTCGGATCTGCCTGTGATGGCGCAGGCGGCGGAGTTTTTGGAAAGCGTGGGTGTGGAGGCGGAGATTTCCGTCATTTCCGCGCACCGCGAGCCGGAGGTGTTTTACGAGTATGCCCGGACGGCATTGGACAGGGGGTACCGGGTCATCATCGCGGGGGCTGGGAAGGCCGCCCACCTGCCGGGGATGTGCGCCGCGATATTCCCATTGCCCGTCATCGGCGTGCCCATGAAGACGTCGGACCTGGGGGGCGTGGACTCCCTGTACTCCATCGTGCAGATGCCATCGGGCATCCCCGTGGCCACGGTGGCGATAAACGGGGGGAAGAATGCCGGGATCCTGGCGGCGAAGATCCTGGCGGTGTCCGACGGGGCGCTGCTGGGGCGGCTGCAGGCCGCGACGGAGCGGATGAAGTCTGAAGTGGAGGGAAAAGACGCGAAGATCAAGGCTGTGGGGTACCGGGAGTACCTGAGAGGGATGAAGTGATGGACCGATGGCGTCGCGGTTGGCGCGGGGGCAGGGTCCGTGCCGGGGCGCATATGGCCATGGCCGCATAGGGTGAAAAGGGTTTGAGTGCCGGTTGCGCAAATATGTGTACACAGCCGGGGAGTCTGCATATGACCGAAGGAGATAGTCTATGGATTACAAGAGCGCGGGCGTGGATGTGGAGGCAGGATACCGGGCGGTGGAACTGATGAAAGCCCATGTGCAAAAGACCCTGCGGCCCGAGGTGATGGGAGGGCTGGGCGGGTTTTCCGGCGCATTCTCCATGAAAGGGTTCGCGGGGATGGAGCACCCGGTGCTGCTAAGCGGCACCGACGGCGTGGGGACGAAGCTCAAACTGGCTTTCCTGATGGACCGGCATGACACGGTGGGCATCGACTGCGTGGCCATGTGCGTGAACGACGTGGCGTGCGCAGGGGGCGAGCCCCTGTTTTTCCTGGACTACGTAGCATGCGGGAAAAATGTCCCGGAGAAAATCGCCGCCATCGTGGGGGGCGTGGCCCAGGGCTGCGTCCAGGCGGGGGCGGCCCTCATCGGCGGTGAGACTGCGGAGATGCCGGGGTTCTACCCGGAGGACGAGTATGACCTGGCGGGTTTCGCCGTGGGCATCGCCGACGAAAAGGACATCATCACAGGCAAGGACATCGCGCCGGGGGACGTGCTGGTGGGGATCGCATCCAGCGGCGTCCACAGCAACGGGTTCTCGCTGGTGCGCAAGATCCTGGGCGGCGCCGGGTTTGGCGGCCGGGTAGGCGGTATGCAGGCAGCCTGTGCGGCGGATGCCGAAAGCAAAGCGGCAGTGGCGAAGCCAGGCCCCGCATCGGGCGGCGCCACAGGCGCAGATGACCCTGGCGCAGATTGCGATGCACAGTCCCGGCTCGGGAAAGCATTGGGCATATACGAGCCGCGACTGGGGCAGACCTGGGGGGAGGCGCTGCTGGCGCCCACGAAGATCTACGTTAAGGCGCTGGGTGCGGTGAAAGGCGCCGGGGTGCGGGTGAAGGGCTGTGCCCACATCACCGGCGGGGGTTTTTACGAAAACATCCCACGGATGCTGCCGGAGGGGATCCATGCGAACATACGCAAGGACAGCTACCCGGTGCCGGCGTTGTTCCCGCTGCTGGCAAGTCATGGCGACGTGGCGGAAACCATGATGTACAACACATTCAACATGGGCATCGGCATGGTGCTGGCGCTGTCGCCCCGGGACGCGGACGCGGCCATGTCGGCCATTTGTTTGGCCGGTGAAAAGGCATACGTCATCGGGGAGGCTATGTCAGGGCACCGGGGCGTGACGGTGGCGTGAGAAGCGCATGTGCGCCTGTGGCGGCGGGCGATGCGCCAAGAGCCGTGTGATGGGCCGGCCTGCCGGTGTTTCGGTCATGGACAGCGGGCGCATGGCATGTCCGGTGGTTTTGGATGGTGCGAAGAAGCGCCAAGGATGGGTGGCGTGGGATAGGAGGCGGCTATGCCGGTGCGGTTTTGTGTCCTGGTGTCGGGAGGCGGCACCAATCTCCAGGCGATACTGGATGCCCTGGATGCGGGCGTCATAAAGAGTGCGCAGATCGCAGCGGTGGTCAGCAACAACCCGGGCGCATATGCGCTCACCCGGGCGCGAAACCACGGCGTGGAGACCGCCGTCATATCGCCGAAGTCATACGAAACCAGGGACGATTTCCACGATGCGCTGCTGGAAAAACTGGTGAGCCTGGATGTGCGGCTGGTGGTGCTGGCGGGGTTCATGGTCACACTGCCGCCGCAGGTGATAAGGGCGTTCCCAGGGCGGATCCTGAATGTCCACCCATCGCTGATCCCGTCCTTTTGCGGGGTGGGGTGCTATGGGCTGCGGGTGCACGAGATGGCCCTGGCCAGGGGGGTGAAGGTCACCGGGGCCACGGTCCATGTGGTGGACGAGGGGGTGGACTCCGGCCCCATCCTGCTGCAAAAGGCGGTGGAGGTGCATGGCGGCGACACGCCGGAAACCCTCCAACGGCGGGTGATGGAGGAAGCGGAGTGGGTGCTGCTTCCCCGCGCCATCGAGATGGTGGCGGCGGGGATGCAACCATAGCGCCGTATATCGGGTACTTTTCGCACAGCGGGCTGCGCAAAGAAAACTTGAGTCACTCGTAAATCGGGTACTTTTCGCACAGCCCGGTTACACATGCGCGCACGGCGTCGGCTTGGGCGTCGAAATCCGTGGCGGTACGCCAGATACAGTCGGCGATGGTCGCCATGTCCTCCTCTTTCAGTCCCCGGGACGTGACCGCCGGGGTGCCGATGCGCACGCCGCTGGTTACGAAGGCGCTGCGGGGGTCGTTGGGGATGGAGTTTTTGTTGAGGGTGATGTAGACCTGGTCGCAGCGGTTCTGCAGGTCTTTGCCGGACACGTCAAGGCCGCGCAGGTCCACAAGCATCAGGTGGTTGTCCGTGCCGCCTGTGAGAAGGGAGAACCCTTTTGCGGTGAGGGCGCCTGCCAGGGCTTTGGCGTTTTTCACCACCTGCTGCTGGTATGCGGCAAATCCCGGTTGCAGCGCCTCCCCGAAGCACACCGCCTTGGCGGCGATGATGTGTTCCAGGGGGCCGCCCTGGATGCCGGGGAAGATAGCTTTGTTGAAGTTGAAGCGCTCGGCGGCTTCGGCGTTTGCCAGGATCAGGCCGCCCCGGGGGCCCCGCAGCGTCTTGTGGGTGGTGGAAGTGGTCACGTGGGCATAGGGGATGGGGCTTTGGTGCAGGCCCGCCGCCACCAACCCGGCGATGTGGGCCATGTCCGCCATGAGGTAGGCCCCCACCTCGTCGGCTATCTCGCGGAACTTCCGAAAGTCGATCTCCCGCGCGTAGGCGCTGGCCCCGGCCACGATGAGTTTGGGGCGCGCTTCCTTTGCGATCCTGCGAAGTTCTTCGTAGTCCAGCCAGCCCCGGTCGTCCACGCCATATGGCACCACGGGGAAATACATGCCTGAAAAGTTCACGGGGCTGCCGTGGCTTAAGTGGCCGCCGTGGTTCAAATTCATCCCCAGCACGGTGTCGCCGGGTTTCAGCATGGCGAAGAACACGGCCATATTGGCCTGGGCCCCGCTGTGGGGCTGTACATTGGCATATTCGCATCCGAAGAGCTTCTTCGCGCGCTCGATGGCGATGGTCTCCGCCACGTCAACATATTCGCAGCCGCCGTAGTAGCGTTTGCCGGCGTACCCCTCGGCGTATTTGTTGGTGAGCACCGTGGCCATGGCCATCATGACGGGCTCCGACACGATGTTTTCTGAAGCGATGAGTTCCAGGTTGCGCCGCTGGCGGCCGTACTCCGCGAAAATGGCATCCCCCACTTCCTTGTCGTATGATGCGATGAATTCCATGATTTCTCTGACCATTTCGTGCTCCTTTTCGTTTCGGTGGTTCAGGCCGGCCGGTTTCAATCGGCTGGATGCCATCTGAGTTTCAAGCATATCGCCATCTGGGCTTCAATCATATTTCCAAAGGTGCGCCTCGCCGTGTTATCGCCCAACCAAACAATGTGCGTTCGACATAGATTTCAACTATGCGCTGGGTTTAGTCGGCACAGCGATATGCCCCAAGGCTTTCACCAGCAGATCCATGTCCGGGGGGATGGAGATCGGTTCCCCTGCGGCCTTGCGGGCATTGTCCGCATCCTTGAGCCCGTTGCCGGTGACCACGCTGACCACCGTGGCGGCATGGGGGACCACGCCTGTTTCCAATGCCTTTTTCACCCCAGCGGTGCCGGCCGCGCCTGCGGGTTCGGCGAAGACACCTGAGTATGCGCCAAGCAGCCGCATGGCTTCCAGCATATCGCCGTCGCTTACGTCCACGGCCGCACCTTGGGACTCACGTATGGCGCGAAGGGCCTTGTCCGGGTTCCTGGGTACGCCCACGGCGATGCTGTCGGCGATGGTGTCTTCCGCCATGGGTTCCATCGGTTCGCCGCTTTCGAATGACCTGTTGATGGGGCAGCACCCCGCCGCCTGGACGCTCAGGAGTTTCGGGAGCCGGTCCACAAGGCCTGCCTGGTACAGGTCCGTGAGCCCTTTCCACAGGCCGGCGATGGTGCAGCCGTCGCCCACGGATATGGCGATATAGTCGGGCATCTCCCAGCCAAGCTGTTCGGCGATCTCAAATGCGACGGTCTTTTTGCCCTCTATCAGGTAGGGGTTTATGGCCGCGTTGCGGTTGTACCACCCGTACCTTGCTATGGCCGCCCTGGAGAGCTCGAAAGTCTCCTCGTAAGTGCCTTGGACGCTGATGACATGGGCGCCGAACATGAGCAGCTGGGCCACCTTGCTTTTGGGGGCGCGGCCAGGCACGAAGATGTATGTCTCGAAGCCCGCCGCGGCGGCGTTGCCCGCCAGGGAGGAGGCGGCGTTGCCGGTGGAAGAGCAGGCGATGATGCCCGCCTGGGCCTCGGTGGCCTTGGCCACCGCCATGGCGGACGCCCTGTCCTTGAGGCTGGCGGTGGGGTTGAGCCCGTCGTCCTTGATGTAAAGCGTCCGAACGCCCAGCCGGGCGGCCAATGTGTCCGCCCTGTACAGGGGCGACCAGCCTACCCGCAGTTTCGGGAAAGAAACAGAGGCGGGCACCGGCAGGAATTCCCGGTACCGCCACATGGAAAAGACCTTGCGGTTTTCCAATATTTGCCTGTTGATACTGCGGCGTATATATGCGTAGTCGTAACGGATATCCATGACTCCGCCGCACTTGGGGCAGAGCCCCACATCCGGGGTGGCGTCGGTTTCGGCTCCGCAGGCGATGCATTTGGCACAGGTGACTTGCTTCATGGTGTCGGTGGATCCTCTCTGTGGGTTTATGGGATGCGGGCCGGTCGATGGCTGGCCTGCCCCGGCCTGGGTCACAGGGATGCGAGCACGCCGGTCGCGGCATTGAACTCCTCGATGAGCGCATCCACTTCCGCCGCCTGGCGGCGTACCGCGCCGAATGTGCCGCCCTCGTCGTACCAGAGGGCATCCAGTTCCCGGGCGGTGCGGCCCTGCTGCTCCACCCAGGTGAAATACTTCAGGTTGTGGATGCGCTTTTTCTGTGGGTAGGTCAGCTCCAGCATGTGGTCCGTGCGCACTCCTTGGAGGTGGAGATGGTAATCCACCGCCGCTTTGGTGAAATCATACGGGCCATGGGCTTCTTCCAGTTCGCTGATGCGGGAGCCGTACATGACGGCGGAGTCGGTGAGTACCGTGGCCACCACGTCGTGCTCGCCCAGCTCGTAGTAGCGCGCCATCTTGACGGCGCACAGGAGGTTGGCGATGCCGGATATGCCGAAGAGCCCCAGGGCATCCACCGTCTCGGCGGGGACGCGGGCTTCTTTTGCGAGGTATTCCCGGCCCGCAGGGTCATTGAACAGGCGCAGCAGCCGCTGGGAGTTCTCGTCGTCGATGGCGATGGCCATGTCGGTGTTCCTGACATTATGGATCCAGGGGATGTGCTTGTCGCCGATGCCTTCGATACGGTGGTCGCCGAAGCCATTTTCCAGGATGGTGGGGCACTGGAGGGCCTCGCCCACGCCCAGTCTGGCGGTGGGGTAGAGCTCCTTGAGGCGGTCGCCGCTGCCGATGGTGCCGGCGGAGCCGGTGGTGAACACCGCCCCCGCGAAACGGTCGTGGTCGGTGCGGATCTCCTCGAAAGCGTCCGCGATGGCCGGGCCCGTGACATGGTAGTGCCACATGTAGTTGCCCATCTCTTCGAATTGGTTGAACACCATGACGTCCGGGCGCTGCTTCAGCTCCCAGGTCTTGTCGAAGATCTCTTTTACGTTGCTCTCGCAGCCGGGCGTGGCGATGATCTCGCCGGCGATCTGGGACAGCCACTCGAAACGCTCCCGGCTCATGCCGGCGGGGAGGATGGCGATGGAATCGCAGGAAAGGAGTTTGGAGTTGAATGCGCCGCCACGGCAGTAGTTCCCGGTGGAGGGCCATACCGCCTTGTGGTAGGTGGTGTCGAACTGCCCCGTCACCAGGCGGGGCGCCAGACAGCCGAAAGAGGCGCCCACCTTGTGGCAGCCCGTGGGGAACCACCTGCCCAGCATGCACAGGATCTTCGCCTTCACGCCGGAAAGCTCGGTGGGTATGACGATGTAGTTGGGGCCGTGGTAGAGGCCGCCCCTCTCTTTTTGCTCGTTTTTCCAGGTGATGCGGAAGAGGTTCAATGGGTCCACGTCCCAAAGGCCCACCCGCCCCAGGGCTGAGAGCACCTTCTCGGGCACCAGGGAGGGGTCGCGCATCTGGGCGAATGTGGGGATGATGACCCGGTTGGCCCGGGCCTTTTCGATATTTTTACGCAATACGGGTTCGTTTTTGGTCAGGTCGATCATATGGAAATCCTTTCACGGTGATGTGGCGGGGGCCTGGGCCAAAGGGTCGCTGCCGACGATCCGGGCCCGGCGAAAAAACCGCCATTGCCTATCATACCACATCGGGAGATATTTTCAACGATTTTTCGCTTGGTTTTTTGATTTTGCGATTTGGGGTTGCAGATTGCCGCTCCGCCAAAGGCGCCTCGCTATGACCTGTGGATTGTGGCATTTGGAAGTAATTTGCTAGGAAAATATGAAATCCCACTTGCATAATCGGGGATTTCTTGATATCATTGGAACAGTTACCGTATGGCGGTTTGCGGCGGCCGGTGCTTGCAGACTGTGCGGATGCGGCGGATGCAGGAGTGCTTTGCGGGCGGATGCAGGCGACTTTTGCATGTGGCTGTATGTATGCGGCGGTTGCTGGCGCATGGGTGGGCGCCGGCCCACTTTTTTAGGATGGGGTAGGACGACATGAGGATTTCCACGAGGGGGCGTTACGCATTGATGCTGATGCTGGACCTGGCGGTGAACAACACCGGCGAGCTGGTGAAGATCAAGGACATTTCCGACAGGCAGAGCATCTCCGAAAAATACTTGGAGCAGATTATCTCTACCCTGAAAAAGGCCGGGTATGTGAAGAGCCTGCGGGGCGCACTGGGCGGTTACCGCCTGGCCAAGGACCCCAAGGAGTACACCGTGGGCATGATCCTGCGACTGACCGAGGGCAGCATGGCCCCCGTGGCGTGCCTGGACGACGACGAAGACGGTGTCTGCGAAAGGGAGAGCGAGTGCGTGAGCCTGCGCCTGTGGAAGATGATCGACGATGCCGTGAGCGGCGTCATCGACCACGTGACATTGCAGGACATGCTGGACTGGGAACTGGAAAAATCAGACTTTTACGTCATATGAGTGATACAAGGGTCGAAGCGACCGTGCGCTGCGTGCTTGCACGCGGGCGCATGGTACCGAGACCCGAACATGCACGAGGGAGTAGCCCGATAGGGCGGATTCCGATGTGCGTGCAGGGCAGCGGGAGCGCAAGGCGCGTAGCTGCCCGTTTGTATCACGGGGTTAAAGGGTTATGGTATATCTTGACTATGCCGCGCACACGCCGGCGGACCCGGCGGTGCTGGATGCGTACTGCCGCGCGACGGCGGACTATATAGGGAACCCTAACTCGTCGCATGCACTGGGTGCCTCCGCGGCCGCAAGGATCGCAGAGGCCGGCGCACACATTGCGGCGCTTTTGGGGTGCGGTGACATGGAAGTGATCTACACTTCCGGGGCCACCGAGGCGAACAACCTAGCCATACTGGGCGGGGCGGGGGCGTACAGGGAAAACGGGCGGCGCCTGGTCACCACGGCGTTGGAACACTCATCGGTGAGCGCATGCTTCACAGCCCTCCAGCAAAAGGGCTGGGAGGTGGATCTGGCTCCCGTGGGTGCGGACGGGCGGGTGCGGGTACCCTCGCAGGCACCTGGCGCCGGGGCCTGGGGCGGCACCCTTCGCGAGCTCATACGCCAGGACACCGTGATGGTGTCTGTCTGCGCCGTGGACGGGGAGCTGGGGGTGGTGCAGCCCATCCGTGAGATCGGCGCGCTTATCAAGTCTATAAACCCGGACTGCCTGTTCCATGTGGACGGGACGCAGCTGGTGGGGAAGCTGCCCGGTTGGGGGTATTGCGGCACATCGGTTCCCGACACAGCAGCGGCCGCCGCCTGGGATGGCTTTGGCGCAGAAGGGGTATGTGACCATGGGGTCGTAAGCCCGGCAACATCCGGTGTGGTGCCCACGGGGCAGTCGCTCCTGCCGGAGGGTTTCTTCCGGGACATAGACCTGTTCTCATTCGCACCCCACAAATGCTACGGGCTGGGTGGCATGGGCGTGCTGCTGCGCAAGCCCCATGTGGCGTTGGAACCCCAGCTGATGGGCGGGAAAAGCACCGGGATCTACCGCAGCGGGACGCCTGTGGTGGCGCACGCTGCGGCGACGGAGCGCGCACTGGAGCTGGCGGCGGAAAACGCAGATAACAGATGGGACAGGGTGTGCGCGGCAAACGCACGGCTGCGGGCGTTTTTCGGGACGTTCGGGTACGTGCACATTAACAATCCCACGGGTAAAAACGACCTACCCGCAGAGCGATCAAAGGCTGATACAGCCCCGCAAAAATGGCCATCGTCGCAGCGGCCTGTTGGCTCCGCGCCCGCAGAGCGATCAAAGGCTGATACATTTCTCCAAAGCGGAAACCACGAATGTGCCCTGTCACGTCGGCCACACCGGGCGGTACCCGGTGACGGCATGGGGATGCCCGGCGCCCTCCCGCATTTCCTGAACATCAGCATCGACGGGTACCGCGCCGAGGACGCACAGCGCCTTCTCTCGGAGGCGGGGGTGTGCGTGTCCACGAAGTCCGCATGCTCCTCCCCGAAGACACCCTCCCGCATCGTCTACAACGTGTCCCAAGACAAAAAGCGCGCCAGGGGTTCCATCCGCATCAGCATCTCGCACCTCACCACAGAAGAGGACATAGAAAGGTTCATGGAAGCGTTCCGGAAGTGCTTTGCCGGGTCGCCTCCCGGCAAATCTTGACCAGCGGGCTGTCGCGCTCTGACTGCGCCGAGGCGGTTCTGGGTAGAAAGCTGCCGACGCCTAATGCGGTTCGGATTTGATTTCACGTAGATAATCTGCAAGGAATGGAACGACAAATTCCAGCTGTCCGCGGCTGGGTGATGCGATCACACCGGCTTCAACCAGCCGTTGTTTGTATTTTTGCACGTGGGATGCGCTTGCACCCAGGCGTTGGCGCAATTCACTTACGGCGCTGGTTTCCAGGTCCAATGCCATCGCGTCGAGAAAACGCCGGTCCTCCGGGGACAGGCCGCTAAGGCATGGCAGGAAGATGCTGTCGCGCAAATCGGATTTGGCGCTGCCGATGGCCAGATCAACCACCGTTTCCGACAGCGTGCGGCCGGCGCCCAGATAATGCAAAAGATAGTAGCCAACCAGCTGTAGGAGATATGGATAACCGACGGTCGCCGCAGCGGCCTTTTGCAGTGTCGCTGATTCGAACCCTATGCCGAGGTCGGTTAGAACCTGTGCATAGTATACACTGATGTCGCCTAGCTTGAGGGCGTCCAAGCGCTCTTTGTGTGCCCGGTTCAGGAATGTCAGAACCCTGTCTTGCAACACCATGGAAATCGAACTGGGCAGACCCGCCAGGGCAATGGCGATGTCCGCACCCTCGCCGACCAGATGCTGGTACGTGGTGGCCAGTTCGCGCATCTCGGGGGTATTGGCCTGTACTTCGTCAACAAAGAAGACGACACCTTTTTTGCGTTTGGCCATCTCCTGTATAAGCAGGGTGAGCTTCGTGCGGAAGCCAAAGTTTTGCTGGATCTCGCTTGTAAAGGACAAACCTGCCGAAAAACCGAACGCCCCTGCGCTGACACTGCTTAGGCCTTTGCCCTTGAATGACTTCGCCCCTGCAAGCTGCAGCCCTTCGATGATTTCATCAAGCATCTTCTCGCTGGCAGTCACCCGCACCGGAATAAAACCCAGCATGCGCGCCCTGTCGGCCAGTTCCAGCAGCAGGGCAGTCTTGCCCATCCCTCTTTGCCCAATGTACAGTGTGGCGCGGTTGGGATGTCCCGGCCTGGCTTTGAGCCCTGTCAAGAAACGGTCGATCTCATCCTGCCGCCCGATGATACGAGGCGGGCGGTTGCCGAACGTGGGGGAAAACATGTTTTCTGCGGACATGTCAGACTCCTTCCTTGGCATTATCAATTCTTCCTATTCCTTATCAATCCTTATCATTCTTTCTTATTTTTTCTTATTCTTTATCAATCTTTCTTATTTCTGTATTATAGACAACCAGCACGGGCATGTCAAGTACAGACAGAAAAAACTGCGCTTGTGTGCGTCTGGATTCTATGGTATATTTGCATTGCCTGGGAGTGGCACAGGAAAGGGATTTGCGATGGACCGACTTCATGAAACATGGCAGGAAACCAATACATGCCTGGGAACAAGTGCGGGCGAAGACGTCAGCGAAGCGGGATGCGCATCGCAGGGACGCCAGACCATCGAGGGGAGCATCACCCGGAAGTTCCGCAAGGAGATCTGGTGCAGGTTCACCAAGGGCATCAACACGTACCGGCTGCTTAGGCAGGGCGACAGGGTGGCGGTGTGCATCTCCGGGGGCAAGGATTCCATGCTCATGGGGAAGCTGTTCCAGGAGCTGCAAAAGCACCACAAATTCCCCTTCGAGGTGGTGTTCCTGGTGATGGACCCCGGGTACAACCCCATCAACCGCAGGCTCATCGAGAACAATGCGAAGCGTCTGGGGCTGCCCATCACGGTGTTCGAGACGCAGATATTCGACGCGGTGGCGGACGTGGACTCTTCCCCCTGCTACCTGTGCGCGCGGATGCGCAGGGGGCACCTCTACGCCAAGGCCCGGGAGCTGGGCTGCAACAAGATCGCCCTGGGGCACCACTACGACGACGTCATCGAGACCATCCTCATGGGGATGCTCTACGGCGGGCAGATACAGACCATGATGCCGAAGCTCCACAGCACCCATTTCCCGGGGATGGAGCTTATTCGCCCCATGTACCTGGTGCGGGAGGCGGACATCGTGCGGTGGCGGCTGTACCACGGCCTGGAGTTCATCCAGTGCGCCTGCCGGTTCACCGAGAGCTGCAACCTCTGCGACGGCGGCGGGGGCGCGTCGAAGCGCCAGGAGATGAAGCAGCTGATCAAGCGGTTTAGGGAGATGAACCCGTACATAGAGGGCAATATATTCAAGAGCGTGGAGAATGTGAACCTGGACACGGTGATCGCCTACAAGCAGGGGGGCAAGCGGCACACGTTCCTGGACGGGTACGAGGAGGTGGCGGATGCTGGAAATGATTGAACTGGTGTTTTCGCAGATAGTGCAGCTGGGGATCATCCTGATGGAATTCGTGGGGGTGGTGGTGCTCCTGGTCACGGCGGCCAAGTGCATCGTGGGCCTGCTGCGGCGAAAAGAGGACGTGCGGCTCCAGCTTGCGGAGGGGATCGCGCTTTCGCTGGAGTTCAAGCTGGGCGGAGAGGTGCTGCGCACGGTCATCGTACGTGAGTGGAACGAGCTCATCATACTGGGGGCCATCATAGTGCTGCGGGGGGCGCTGACATTCCTGATACATTGGGAAATCAAGAATGAGGAGTCCAAGCGGTGAAACGCCCGCCGACTCTTTCTCCGGCACTTGACACCGCCGGGGCTAGGGGGTATAATAGGGGCTTATAAGTTTGTTTTGCATATTTATGCGTTTTCGCTGATAGGATGTGGGGCGCCTGTCTCGTGTGTTTCGCTGATAGGATGTGGGGTGCCTGTCTCGTGTGTTTTGCTGATAGGATGTGGGGCGCCTGTCTCGTATGTTTCGCTGGGATGATGTGTTATCGGTTTCGTTCTCTTTCGTGGAAGGCGGATGATGAAGGGTCTGGGTGGGTATCTCCTGAAACGGGTTTTCTATATGCTGGCGACGTTGTGGTTGATCATAACCATCACGTTTTTTTTGATGAAGCTGCTGCCGGCGTCCCCGTTCACCAACCTGGACAAGCTCTCCAAGACACAGGTGGAGATCCTCTACAGCCAGTACGGCCTGGACAAGCCCGTGGCGGTGCAGTACCTGATCTACATGCGCGGGTTCGCGAAAGGCGACTTCGGCGTTTCTTTCCAGTTCAAAAACCAGCCGGTGGCCGACCTGCTCTCTGAGCGGGTGGGGCCGTCCCTGCAGCTGGGGCTCCAGGCGATCCTTTTTGGCACGCTGGTGGGCATCGTCCTGGGCGCGCTGGCCGCGATGTGGCAGAACACCTGGGTGGACGCCCTGGCCACCATCGTCGCCATACTGGGGCGATCCATCCCCAACTTCATATTCGCGGTGATCTTGCAGTATGTCTTCGGGCTGAGGCTGGGGATACTGCCCATCGCCATGTGGAAGGATTTTTCCTACACCATCCTGCCCACGCTGGCGCTGTCCATGTCGCCCATGGCGGATGCGGCGCGGTTCATACGCACCGAGATGGTGGAGGTGAACAACTCCGACTACATCGAGCTGGCCAGGGCGAAGGGGATGAACCGGTTCGAGATCGCGCTGCGCCACGGGCTGCGCAACAGCCTGATCCCCCTGATCACCCTGCTGGGACCCATGGCGGTGGGGCTGATGACCGGGTCGTTGGTCATAGAGAATATATTCGCGGTGCCGGGCATCGGGGAACAGTTCGTGAAGTCCATCACCACCAGCGACTATCCCACCATCATGGCGGTGACGGTGCTGTACTCAGCCATGCTGGTGGTGGTGATACTGGTGGTGGACCTGCTCTATGGCATCGTCGACCCACGGATCCGCGTGGCGGGGGAGGGGGACAAATGAACGAAAGATTCGCCCCCCTGGAGCTGGCGGACGCCGCCTACGAGCGGGAGAAGAACGAGGCGCCTTCCCTGGGGTTTTTGCAGGATTCATGGCGGCGGCTGCGCAAGAACCGCAGCGCGGTGGTCTCATTGTCGGTGCTGGTGTTCATCGTGTGCGTGGCGGTGGCTTCCATCTGGCTCACCCCCCACAACCCCAACAGGCAGCAGCTGGAGCACGGCAACCTGCCGCCGCGCATCGCCGGGCTTTCCATACCCGGGTTTGACGGCAAGATGACCACCCGTGGCCGTGTCATCGACAAATACGCCCAGGAAGGCATACCCGACGACGTGTCTTATTTCCTGGGCACGGACGACCTGGGGCGGGACCTGTTTTCCAGGCTCCTGGCGGGGGTGCGGGTGTCGCTGCTCATCGCGTTCATCGCGGCGTTCCTGGACCTGACCATCGGCGTGGCTTTCGGGCTCATCTCCGGCCTCGGGGGGGAGCGCGTGGACTCTGTGATGCAGCGGTTCCTGGAGATACTCGCGGGCATCCCGAACCTGGTGGTGATGATCCTCATGCTGACCATATTCAAACCGGGGATACTGACCATCATCCTGGCCATGATCGTGACCGGGTGGATCTCCATGGCGCGCATCGTGCGCGCCCAGACCATGAAGCTGAAGAACCAGGAGTATGTGCTGGCGGCCACGGTGCTGGGACAGCCCAGGTGGAAGATCGCGCTCATGCACATCCTGCCCAACATATCCGGGGTGGTCATAGTCCAGATGATGTTTTCCATCCCCCAGGCGATATTTTTCGAGGCGTTCCTAAGTTTCGTGGGGCTTGGGCTGCGCCCGCCCAACGCTTCCCTGGGGACGCTGCTCAACGAGGGCTACAAGGCGTTTCGGGTGCTGCCCTACCAGATGTGGGCGCCCACGGCGGCATTGTCTGTGATCATGTTGGCGTTCAACCTGCTGGCGGACGGGCTGCGGGACGCATTCGACCCGAAGATGTCCGACGGGTGAGAGGGGCGGACACGCCAATGCCTGGCCGCCCCTGCAACGGTGGGTTAAAGTGGCGGCGCATGATTTGAGAGAGGCCAGCTGGGGCAAGTGATTGGCGGCGGCGGTGCCGCATGCTATGAGAAAGCGGACACGCCAATGCCTGGCCGCTCCGGCGGGTGAGAAGCCCCTGCGGGGCAAATAATTGGCGGCGGCGCATTATGTGAGAAAGGACCGGCGTGGGAAACATACTGGAAGTGCGGGATCTGCAGATTTCTTTCGACACTTACGCGGGGCGGGTGCGGGCCATCCGGGGCGTGGGTTTTGACCTGCGCCAAGGGGAGACGCTGGCCATCGTGGGGGAGTCGGGGTCGGGCAAATCCGTCACCAGCCGGGCCATCATGCGCCTTCTGGCAAACAACGCGAACATCGACGGCGGGCACATATATTTCAAGGGCGACGACCTGCTCGCCAAGAGCGAGAGGCAGATGCAGGGGGTGCGGGGGAAAGAGATTTCCATGATTTTCCAAGACCCCATGACGTCCCTGGACCCCACCATGAACATCGGCAACCAGGTGGAGGAATCATACCGCAAGCATTTCCGATCCGGCAAGGGCGAGGCATCCGCCAGGGCCCTGGAACTGCTGGAGCTGGTGGGCATCCCTGACGCGAAGCGGCGCATGAAGCAGTACCCGCACCAGTTCTCCGGTGGGCAGCGCCAGCGCATCGTCATCGCCAATGCGCTCATATGCGACCCGGACATCCTCATCGCCGACGAGCCCACCACCGCATTGGACGTGACCATACAGGCGCAGATCCTGGACCTGATGAAAGACATCCAGAAGAAGGTGTCCACGTCCATCATTTTCATCACCCACGACCTGGGCGTGGTGGCCAATGTGGCGGACCGGGTGGCGGTGATGTATGCGGGGAAGATCGTGGAGATCGGCCTGACTGACGAGATATTCTACGACCCGCGCCACCCCTACACCTGGGGGCTCCTTTGCTCCATGCCCACTTTGGCCGCATCGGGGGACAGGCTGTACTCCATACCCGGCAGCCCGCCGAACATGCTCACGCCGCCGACGGGGGACGCTTTCCACCCCAGGAACCCCTATGCGCTGGCCATCGACGCCCAGGAGGAGCCGCCTGTGTTCAGGATTTCGGACACCCACCAGGTGTCCTCGTGGCTGCTGGACCCGCGCGCGGGGAAGGTGGAGCCGCCCGGGGAGATACGCAGGCGCCAGGAGTGGTTCGCGGCGCACAGGGCGGCGGGTTGAGCGGTGGCGGCCGTGGCTGCGCCGCAGCATTGAAACCGATGCGATAGTCGGCTTGGCGGGGCGGCCACACTGCGGTGCAGCGTTGGTATACCCGAGGGCGGAGGCATTTGCAGTAACTGTGCGAGGATATTCGCCACCACGCAAGACGCAAGAGGGAGGTGTGGGTTGGCCGAGCGCAAGAAACTCCTGGAAGTGGAGCATTTGAAACAATACTTCGGCACGGGCAAGAAACATGAAGTCCGCGCCGTGGACGACGTGAGTTTCCACATCTACGAGGGCGAGACTTTCGGCCTGGTGGGGGAGTCGGGGTGCGGCAAATCCACCACCGGTCGGAGCATCAGCCGGCTGTACCGCCCCACGGGCGGCTCGGTGCGTTTCGACGGGGAGGACATCGCCCATATCAATGACCGGCGGGCCATGATGAAGTTCCGCCGGGAAGTGCAGATGATCTTCCAGGACCCATATGCGTCCCTGAACCCACGCATGAAAGTGAAGGACATCATCGCGGAGGGCATCGACGTGCACGGCCTGGCGAAAAACGACAAGGAGCGGGACGAGGCGGTGTACGGCCTGTTGGAGCTGGTGGGGCTGCACTCATCCCACGCCACCCGCTACCCCCATGAGTTTTCAGGTGGGCAGCGCCAGCGCATCGGCATAGCCCGGGCATTGGCGGTGAAGCCCCGTTTCATCGTGTGCGACGAGCCGATATCCGCATTGGACGTGTCCATACAGGCCCAGGTGGTGAACCTCCTCCAGGATCTCCAGAAATCCCAGAGCCTGACATACCTGTTCATCGCCCACGACCTGTCCATGGTGAAGTTCATCAGCGACCGCATCGGGGTGATGTATTTCGGCAAATTGGTGGAGATGGGAAGCAGCGACGAGATCTACCGGCTGGGCGTGCACCCGTACACGGAAAGCCTGCTGTCCGCGATACCCCTGCCGGACCCGGAGTACGAGCGGTCCCGGAAGCGCATCGCCTATGTGCCGGCGCCCGACGACGGGAAGGAGCGGTCGCTGCGGGAGATCGCGCCGGGCCACATGGTGTACTGTGCCCCGGACGAGGCGGAGGGGTACGCAAGGCGGCGGGAGGGGAAGATGTAAGGTGTACCCCCGCCATGGTGTGCCGGGCCGGTCACGGTGGCCACAAGACGTGGGGGGCAGTGTGGCGCCGCCATGGCGCATAGAATCGGCCATGGCAGCCCGAAGCCTGGGGAATCCGCCCCGGACGAGGCGGAGGGGTACGCAAGGCGGCGGGAGGGGAAGATGTAAGATGCGTCTGCGCCGCCACGCGTAGCTGGCGCAGGGGCGCCGCAAGATGCTGAGCGAGAGAACCACGTAACGCGTCATGGCCGGGCGAGATGTGCCCGGTCCGGGGAAGAACCACATAACGGGTCATGGCCGGGGGAAATGTGCCCGGTTGGGATAGAGCCCCGTATGGCCCTGACGAAAGCGCCGCAGGTCATGTGTGCAGGCGACAGTCTGGGCGATACGGGGCAGGTAGCACTGATGTGATTTTGTGCAAAGAGGAGGAAACATGAAAAAACTGAAACAATGCCTGGCACTGGCCCTGGCGCTCCTATGCGGCTGCGCTGCATTGGCGGGGTGTTATTCCCAGGGCACCACGGCCACCACTGCGGCCCCGGCTGCCCCGTCCGCGGCCCCGGCGGCCGAAACCACGGCTGCTTTGACCGCCGCTGCCACCACCGCAGCGCCCGGGGCGGGCAGCACCGAAGCTGCGCCTGTGGCTGAAAGCCCCGCCCCTGCCCCGGCCCGGACCATCAACCTGATGTTCCCGGTGGAGGTGACCACACTGGACTGCAGCAACTTAAACGGCAATCCTGACTCCACCATACTGGGAGCGATCTACGAGGGGCTCTACCGCACGGATGCGGACAACAACGTGGTGCCCGGGGTGGCGGACGGGATGCCCGAGATCTCCGCGGACGGCCTGACCTACACCATCAAGATCCGCCCTGATGCGAAGTGGTCCAACGGCGCGGCCGTGACGGCGGACGACTTCGTGTATTCCTGGCAGTCGCTGCTGGATCCCGAGAATGCCTACATCTACTCGTTCATCATCCAGGGCATCGTGGCCAATGCGGCGGAGCTGGCCACCGGCGACGTGACGCCTGAGGAGCTGGGCATCAAAGCCATCGATGAAAAGACATTGGAGATCACACTTGCCGACGTGACGCCATATTTCACCTCCCTTCTGACCTTCGCGCCCCTCTACCCGAAGAACAGGGAGTTTGCGACGGCCCAGGGCAAAGCCTATGGCACGTCCAGCGACAAGACGCTTTTCAACGGGCCGTTCACCATCTCCAACTGGAACCAGAACAGCCTGAGCATGGACCTGGCGAAGAACCCCGAGTACACCGGGGGCAATGTGCCCAAGACCGATTCCATCCATTACGAGGTCATAAAGGAAGCGTCCACCGCATTGAACCTGTTTGACGCGGGGCAGCTGGACGCCGCGGAGCTCACGGGGGAGATCGCTTCCCAGAGCGTGTCCGACCCGGCGTACCAGGCATTCAACACCGGAACCATCACCTACATCCGCATGAACCAGGAGAAGATCGCGCCCAGTGCGAACCCGGGCCCCACGGTGCTGGCCAATGACGACCTGCGCAAGGCGCTGGCCCTGGGCATCGACAAAGAGCTCATCTGCAGCCGGGTCATCGCCGACGGTTCTTCCGCGCTCAACGGGCTGATCCCCGCAGGGTTCGTGAACAACCCCACCACCGGGGAGGATTTCCGCTCGGAGGCGGGGGACGTGATGGCCTATGACAAAGAGGCGGCGCTGGGGTATTGGGAGAAAGCCAAGGCCGCGCTGGGGGACAAGATAACCATCGACCTGATGGTGTCCGACGACGAGCGGTATGTGCGTATCGCCGAGGCCATCTCGGGGATGCTGGAGGGGCTCTTCGAGGGCCTGACCATCACCATCACCTCCCTGCCCCAGGACACCGCCCTGGCGAAGGCGCGCCTCACCGGCGGCTCCGACTACGAGATGTTCATCATCATGTGGACGCCTGACTACCAGGACCCCATCTCCACCCTGAACGTGTGGGCGGAAGGGAACTCCCAGCACTATGGGAACCAGGGGTATTTCGACCTGTATGAGAAGTCTTTCGAGCTGGCATCCACGGATCTGGACGCCCGGTGGGCGACCCTCATCGAGATGGAGAAATTCGTCCTGGAGGACGCGGGCACCATCGCGGTGTGCACCAACGGCGTGGCCACCCTCATCAGCCCGGAGCTAAAGGGGATGAACTACCATTCGTTCAGCACCATCACGAACTTGTCGGACCTGTACCTGGAGTAGGGTGACGGTATCCGTAAAGCGGCTGCGGCGGTCGATGCCATTGCGTGCGTCGGCCGCCGTTTTCATCCCACTATGTCGCGGAGCGTCACCTGTGAGTGGACTATGCCTGCCCTGGCATCAGGCTTGACCCCATAAGTCGTCACCATGGTGAGGTGGATGGCTTTGCGCGTATGGGTCTCGTCCCTGAACAAGCTGCATTTGTGACGCAGCTCGGTTTCGTATTTTGATGAAATGGCGTATTCATCGGAGGCGTATTTCATCTCGCATATGTTGATAACATTGTCGTTGCGGTCTAGCAGCAGGTCGATCTGTGTCCCACCTGCGATTTGGTTGCTGCGCCAGGCGACCGAATTCACGATCACGCCACCGATGCCAAGCGCCCTGGAGATCTGGGGCACGTGCGCCAGGCAAAGCTGCTCGAACGCATATCCCGCCCAAGCATAATACCCAGGGCTGCCCATGAATTTCCCCCAATACTCGGCATCGCCGTGGTTTCGCCCCATATGGTCGAGATAGAACAGCAGGAACGGGTCTGACATCTGATAGAGTTTCCCATTTTTGTTTTTGCCGAAAGGCGCATATGAGCGGACGAACCCGCTGGCCTCCAACTCACCGAGAATCCTGGTCACGTTTCCGCCATTGGCAATTTTTGCGTTTCGCAGGATCTCGTCCCTGGTCAGCCCTTTCTTTTTTTGGCTGATGGTGCGCACCATGCGGACATATTTCTCCGGGTCGTCGAATATGGATTGGAACAATTCGTCAAATTCCTGGGTCAGTTTCCCCCTTTCCCGGAAGCACAGGCGGTCAACATTGCCCGGCAGGCTGTAACGGCCGTCCATGAGGCTTAAGTAGTAGGGCACACCACCGAAAATCATGTAGTACATGGCAAGGTCATGCGTGTTGACGCGGATGGATGCCTGGTCGCAGTATGCTTGGCATTCGGCCAGCGTGAATGGTTTCAAATAGATTTGCCGGGTGGCGCGGTTGAAAAGCCCCCCTTTGTTTTTGAATAGTTTGTTGGTGATCCATGCGGTGGCTGAACCGCAGGCGATCAGCATGATGTCTTTGCGCCCGGATGCCCAACCGTTCCAAAAATGCTCCAACGCTGCCACAAAGCGTGATTTGTGCGTGTCCATCCAGGGCATTTCGTCCAGGAAAATGATTTTCTTGGCATTCTTCTGTTTCCCCCTGGCATTTTCGATGAGCTTGCGCAGGCAGTCGAATGCATCGAACCAGCTTTCGGGCGTGGGAAATGGGCTTTGGCCGTAAATGCAGCTATTGTATGGTATTTGAGCATCGAATATTGTGATGTGCCGTCTACTGCCGTGCGGTTATGGACATGGGTACTGTCTTGTCAAGGGGTGTTTTAACTCATCGAAAAATTTCGTCGGTTTGCACAAAAGCAAAATACCCATATAGACCGCTCGTGGTGCGTTGGGTATCTTGGGGTTCTTGGGTATCTTAGCATAAAGGGCTGTATATTCGAAGCGGCACAATAGTTATTCATGAAGCCCAGCGCTCCCTATACTATATGGCATTTCAAGGCAGTCCATGGTCAATCACTATGGGCTGCTTTTTGCGAGTAAATATCAATAAAGCATATCTCCATAAATATAAATATTGCCTTGATTTTTGTCGTT
>JAISUG010000016.1 GCA_031272185.1 Lachnospiraceae bacterium | reverse complement strand
AGGTAAGTAAGTAAGTAAGTAAGTAAGTAAGTAAGTAAGTAAGTAAGTAAGTAAGATGTAACATTCCGTCGTACTGCTGCATAAAATCTATCTATCTATCTATCTATCTATCTATCTATCTGTCTGTCTGTCTGTCTGTCTGTCTGTATGTATGTATGTATGTCTGTCTGTCTGTCTGTCTGTCTGTATGTCTGTCTGTATGTATGTATGTATGTATGCATCCCATCCATCTCTTATCGGTCTTAACCATCTGTGTGCACCTCGCTGGCCATGTCGTCTGGCTTTGTCGTTTATTAGTAGGTTGGTGATATATTGCTCTACCACCTAAACATTGTGCGTTCGGCATTAGTCGCAACCTTGCTCAAGGTTTAGCCGGCAAAGTAATACCATTCGCATAATATCACATCTATTGCGCCAATTCAAGTGTTTTCGTCACAATCCAAAAGTTGTTAAATATTGGAATAATGCTCGGCAATCTCCCGTCTTGTTTCTTCTATTTCCCTCTCGAATTCCCTCGCCGAGATACGCGCCGCACCGGCTCCCCAGATGGAAAGCTGCTCCCCGCCGTCGGAAGAGGCCACGCGCACCCGCACATTCTTCGCCATCTCCCCTGCGGCCCTTTCGATGTACCGGTCCGCCGTCTCCCCGGTCTTCGTGTACACCACGCACACCCCGCCTACCCGATACGCCTTTCCGGGATTTTGAGGCACCTTGTATGCATCGAAGACCACCGTCACGTCATGCCGGCGGTACCCTTGGTAATTGGCCAATATGTCGATGAGCCTGTCCCGTGCTGCATCCAGGTTGTCCCCAGCCAGTTCCTTGAGTTCCTGCCAGGCAAACACCATGTTGTACCCATCCACTAGCAGATGTTCCCGCAAAGGTGGCGCCTGCCTTCCGGCCCTTGCGCCTCCTGCGCTTCCTGAGGTTTCCTTATGCCTGCCCCCCGGCGTTTCTCGGTGGAAACCGCGCCGATCCTTCATCGGCCCGTAGGTTCGCTCGAAAATACTCTCCAATTCCCGCTCGGACCTGATGTCTTTGCGTTCCTCATCCTTGGACTTTCCGAATTTGCCGCCTACGGTGCCACCATATCTGCTCTCCCCGACGGCACGCCCCTTGCTGCCGCCCCAGGCTGCGTTCCCGCTCCTCCCCGCTTCCCCGACGGCAAGCCCCTTGCTGCCGCCCCGGGTTACGTCCCCTCCCCGCCCCGCTTCACCCCCATCGCCACCGTCCGGTTTCGGATGGTAGCACGCCGGGACGTGCATGTGGCTTTCCACCTCCTCCCAAGGCACGAAGAACCCTGCGCCGTGGGAGCAGAACACCGCACCTGACGGGTTTTCCTGATCCGCATCCGCATCGTATCCGGCCCGCTCGCACACTTCCTGGACATTGTGGCAAGGCCCAAACCCGGCCACATTAAGGGAGAGCCGCCCCATCCCCCTGGCATAGGCCGCCACTTCCTGCTGGTAGTTGCGCATCTCGGACACCGGCGCGCTGCCGCTTACCGTCGCCCACTCCCCGTCCGTCACCGGCGGGTCGAACCGGGCAGACATCTTCTGCAAATCCGACAGTGCCCTGCCCAGCCTGTCCCCAGGAACCTCCAGGACAAAATCGTAATATGGTTCCAGGAGCACGCACATCCCGTTTCTTTGCGCCTTGCGCAGCCCGTGGCGCACGGCCCGCCCGCTGGCCTGGTAGAAATCGCCCCCGGAAGTGTGTTTGTCATGGCCCCTCCCGCCTATCAGCGTGATGCACACGTCCGTCAATGGCGCACCGACCATGACCCCCCTGTGTACACGTCCCCGCAGAGCGGACAGGATCTGGCTTTGCCAGCGCGCATCCAGCTCCTCCACATGCAGGACGGACCGCACCGTCACTCCGCTTCCCCCAGGCGTGCCCTCCAGGAGCAGGTGGACTTCGCTGTAGTGTTTGAGCGGTTCGAAATGCCCCACGCCCTCCACCGCGCCGGTTATGGTTTCCTTATATATAATGCTGCCCTCGCCCCAGGAGACCTCCACCCCGAAACGCTCCGCTATGATGCGGGACAGCACTTCTGTCTGCACCTCGCCCATGACCCGCACCTGTATCTCCCCGCCGGGAATCCACTCCACCTGCAGCGTGGGCTCTTCTTCTTCCAGCAGCTGCAGGTTCTTGTACATGACAGTCTTGTCCGTGCCCTCCGGCCAGATGATGCGGTACCCCAGCACCGGCTCCACCGCAGGTTTCCACCCCTGCCCCGGTGCGATCCTCTCGACTGGGCTGTCGCCGACTTCGCCACCCCAAAACACCCCTCCCGCATACGTCTTCCCCAACCCCGTCGCGGCGCACACCATGCCCTCCCCCACAGACTGGGCCGTTTTGTACTGCACGCCGGAATACAGCCGCAGCTGGTCGGGTTTCCCTCCCCACTCGTCGCCGCCACTGTCCTTCCCGAAGACCGGCATCTTGGGTTGTAGCTCGCCCTGCACCACTTTCAGGTGTGTCAGCCTGGTGCCGCCATCATCCCGGGATATCTTGTAAACATACGCCAGCAGGGGAGCCATGGTGCCATCCCCCGCCTCCCCCTCCCCCCCTTTCTTCGCCCCGGCCCCGTCGCGCTGTGTCCGGTTGCGCCCGTTGTCGGCGCCGCTTGCACCGTCGGTCGGTGCCGGCTTCGCATAGGGAGCGCCCACCCAACAGGCCTCCCCCGCTCTCTTCGCCCCTGCCGCCACCCACACCAGCGACTCCAGGAACTCGATTATCCCATCACCTTTGAGTGCGGAGCCGAAGGCACAGGGGAACACTTTGCGCAGGCCCACGCACGCCGCCACCGACTCTTTTGTCAATGCCCCCGTCTGCAGATATTCTTCCAGCAACACTTCGTCGCACATGGAAAGTTCTTCCAGCATTTGTCTGGTGCCGGTGACACAGGAACCACGCATCTGCTCACCGCCGTCACCGTCTCCATCGCCACCGCTGTTCCCCGCACCGCCGACGCCACCAACACCGCTGTTCCCCGCACCGCCGACGCCTCCTGCATCGATGCCTCTCCCCGCACTCGATTCCCGGTTACGCTTGTCCATGGCTTTATGGCCGCTTCCGCCGCCGCCTCCTGCATCGATGCTGCCTCCCGGTGTGCGTACATCCCCGGCGACCATCACGCACCCTGAGTCCAGCTTGCGTTTCAGCTCCTCCATCAGCCGGGCCTGGTCCGCCCCCGGCATGTCCATTTTGTTCACAAACAAAAAAACCGGCACACTGTAGCGGGCCAGCAGTTTCCACAGTGTCAATGTGTGCGCCTGCACGCCGTCCGTGCCGCTTATGACCAGCACCGCCAGGTCCAGCACCGGCAACGTCCGTTCCATCTCAGCCGAAAAATCCACATGCCCCGGTGTGTCCAGCAGCGTCACTTCCAAACCATCCAGCTCGCACCTGGCCTGCTTGGCGAATATGGTGATCCCCCGTTTGCGTTCCAGCTCGTGGTGGTCCAGGAAACTGTCCCGCCGGTCCACCCGTCCCTGCGCCCTTATCGCACCGGCATGGAACAGGATGCTCTCGGCCAGCGTGGTCTTCCCCGCATCCACATGGGCCACCAAACCAATATTCACGTTCATCGCCCCATCCCACCCATCTACAAAGTGTGCCTGCGCCCCGGTCCCGAGCCCCGGGCTTCGTGCACTTCAACTGCAGCCCTCCGCCCCCAGGCGCCGCGCCGGACGATCGCCTCGGGCTAAAGCACATCCCAGCCTAAGCACATCCGGGTACCACGCCACCGTCCTCACATTTTGAAACGGTACCCCACCCCCCAGATCGTTTCGATATACTGGGGCTTGGCGGTATTGAACTCGATCTTTTCGCGGATTTTCTTGATGTGTACCGTCACCGTGGCGATGTCCCCGATGGATTCCATATCCCATATGTTGGTAAACAATTCCTCTTTCGTGTAGACGTGGTTGGGGTTCTGCGCCAGGAAAGTGAGCAGGTCGAACTCCTTGGTGGTGAAACTGCGCTCTTCGCCGTTCACCCATATGCGTCTGGCAGTCTTGTCGATCTTGAGTCCCCTGATCTCTATCACCTCGTTCGCTACCACGCCGCTTTGGAGCAGCCGCTCGTACCTGCCCAGGTGCGCTTTCACCCGCGCCACCATCTCGCTGGGCGAAAACGGCTTCGTGATATAGTCGTCCGCACCCAGCCCCAGCCCGCGTATCTTGTCGATATCCTCTTTTTTGGCCGACACCATGATGACCGGGATGTCTTTTTCCTGGCGCACCCGTTTGCATATCTCGAACCCGTCCGCCCCCGGGAGCATGATGTCCAATATGATCAGGCAATAAGCGCCTGACAGTGCCTTGTCCAACCCCTTTGCCCCGTCGGTCTCGATTTCCACCGCAAACCCCGACAGTTCCAGGTAGTCCTTTTCCAGCTCCGCTATGGACACCTCGTCCTCGATAATCAAAATCTGGTTCATATGATACCCCTTCCCGTCACCCGGAAGCAAAAGCCGCCTTTTCCGGCGCCGCCTTGCCCTCCCCCATGACCGGTGCTGTTTCATGTCATCCGGACGCCCTCAGGATCCCACGCTTCTTCCAGTCATCCGGAAGCCCTCAGGATCCCACGCTTCTTCCCGTCACCCGGAAGCCCTCAGGATCCCACGCTTCTTCCCGTCGCCCGGAAGCCCTCAGGATCCCACGCTTCTTCCCGTCGCCCTTGCCGCCCTTGTCGGCTGCCTGCGGATCCTCATCCAGCACCACCTCCTGGTACTTGCGCATCACAAAATGTATCTGCGTGCCGATGCCCTCTTTGCTGGTGGCCCATATCCGCCCGCCGTGGTCCTCGATGATCTTTTTCACGATGCTAAGGCCTATGCCGCTGCCGCCCTGGGTGGGGTTGCGGGAGGCGTCGGCCCGGTAGAACCTGTCAAATATGTTGGGCAAGTCCTTGGGGGCTATGCCCCGGCCGTTGTCTTCTATCTCCACGTGTATGAAATCCCCCTCGTCTTTCACCCGGATGTTGATGATCCCGCGCGGCTTGTCCAGGTACTTGATGGAATTGGCCACCACGTTGTTCACCGCCCGCTTGATCTGCTCCGCGTCAGCGATGATCACCGTGTCGTCGTCCACGTAGTTGAAATACCCCAGGTCGATGTTGTTGGCATCCAGGTCCAGCCCCACCTCCTCGGTGCAGTCCCTGAAATACCCGTTCACGTTGATCTTGGCGAAGTTGTAGGGGATTTTGTTGGTGTCAATCTTGGAATAAAATGTCAGCTCGTCAATGAGCCGGTCCATGTCGTTGGCCTTGTTGTATATGGTGCGGATGTATTTTTCCAGTTTTTCCGGCGATGACGCCACCCCGTCCAGGATCCCCTCCACATAGCCTTTGATGGCAGTGATGGGCGTCTTCAGATCATGTGAAATATTGCTGATGAGCTCCTTGTTGTCCCGGTCGTACTGGATCTGCCCTTCCGCCGACTCCTTCAGGCGGATGCGCATCTCCTCGAAATCCTGGCACAGCAGGCCCACCTCGTCATTGCTTTCGGTGCTCAGCGCAAAGTCCAGGTCGCCGTCCCTGATCTTCTTCGTGGCCACCTGGAGTTGCTCCAAAGGCTTTACAATGGACTGGTAGAGCCACACCAACACCACGACGCCCGTGAGCGCCAGCACCAGCAACCCCGCAAATGCCATCTCGCCCACCATGGAACGCACTTCGGGCAGGAATTCATCCACAGCCGACACGATGAACACGCTGCACTTAGAGCCCGACAGGTCCAGGAAATCTATCTGCTTGGCCAGATGTTCGTCGGCCTCGCCCAGGTAGAACCCGCCCCTGAAACCCGCACCCAGCGCGCCATATGCCGGCAGCTGCGAGGCGAGTGCATCGCCGCCGTCTCCCGCCGCGCCATCCAATGCGCCTACGCCGCTGCCTGCCCCTTTTACCACACCGCCGCTATCTTCTACAGTCGCGCCGCCGCCGTCCGCCCCACCCCCGTCTCCTGCAGCCACACCGCCGCCGCCGTCCGCACCGCCGCTATCTCCCGCAAATGCGCCGCCGCCCCCAGCCAGATCACCCCGGAAGACGACCGCGCCGTCCTGGCGCATGACCAGAAACGCATACCGCTGGCGCAGGGTTTCATTCTCCCGCTCCAGGAAAGCTCTGTCCGCAAACAGCTCCGGGTGGTCGCTCGCGGCCTTGCGCAGCCCCTCTTCCGTGTATGCGGTGAGCCGGTTGAACAGTTCTATGGAGTTTACGGAGATCAGGCTGACCCTTTCCGTCAGGTCATGCTCCTTGGAAAAAGAACGCATCTGGTAATTGGAAACGCCCCGGACACAGAAATATACCAACAAAAAAGGCGCGAACATGATGACGACAAATGCCAATGCCAGCCGCGCCTTCAGTTTCATGTTACGCCCCCTTCATCTCCTACAAGAACCGCCCCAGCTCCTGGGTCTTGTCCGTCCGCTCCCAAGGCAAGTCCACGTCTGTGCGCCCGAAATGCCCGTATGCGGCGGTCTGCAGGTATATCGGCCTGCGCAGGTCCAGCATCTTTATGATGCCTGCGGGGCGGAAATCAAACACCTCCCGCAGGATCTTCACCAGCCTCTCGTCGGAGATGCGGCCGGTGCCGAAAGTGTCCACCATCACCGAAGTGGGGTGCGCCACGCCGATGGCATAGGAAAGCTGTATCTCGCATTTGCTCGCCAGGCCTGCGGCCACCACATTTTTCGCCGCATAGCGCGCCGCATAGGAACCGGAGCGGTCCACCTTCGTGGGGTCTTTCCCGGAAAATGCACCCCCGCCATGGCGTGCATATCCGCCGTAGGTGTCCACGATGATCTTGCGCCCCGTCAGGCCGCTGTCCCCCACGGGCCCCCCGACGACGAACCGCCCGGTGGGGTTCACGAAGAACCTGGTCTGGCCATCCACCATCCCCTGGGGCAGCACGCCGTCAAACACCGCCCTTTTCACGTCCTCATGGATCTGCCCCTGGCCCACGCCGTCGTCGTGCTGGGTGGACAGCACCACCGTGTCCAGGCGCGACGGCCTGCCCCCCTCGTCGTACTCCACCGTCACCTGTGTCTTGCCGTCGGGCCGCAGGTACCCCAAAGTGCCGTCCTTGCGCACCTGGGCGAGCCGGCGCGACAGCCTGTGCGCCAATGCTATGGGGTAGGGCATCAGCTCCGGCGTCTCGTCCGTGGCGTAGCCGAACATCATACCCTGGTCGCCCGCGCCGATCTTGGACAAGTCCTCGTCGGACATCGTGGATTCCCTGGCCTCCAGGGCGGAGTCCACGCCCATGGCTATGTCCGGCGACTGCTCGTCGATGGTCACGATCACACCGCAGCTGTCGCAGTCGAACCCATAGTCCGATCGGTTGTAGCCAATGTCCCTGACCACCCCCCGTACCGTCTTGGGGATGTCCACGTAAGCCTCGGTGCTAATCTCGCCCATGACCAGCACCAGCCCCGTGGTGGTGCAGGTCTCGCACGCCACCCGTCCCATGGAGTCCTGTCGCAGTATCTCGTCCAATATCGCATCGGACACCTGGTCGCAGATCTTGTCCGGGTGTCCCTCTGTCACCGATTCCGAAGTAAAAAGCCTCTTTTCCATCTATATGCCAACCCTTCCAGATTGCAAGCCTCCCGATCCATCCCACAACCAACGCTGTGTCAATGCCAATGCACCGCATGGAGACCCCCGGATTGCAAGTCTCCCGATCCACCCCGCAACCAACGCTGCGTCAATGCCAATGCACTGCATGGAGACCCCCGGATTGCAAGTCTCTCGATCCACCCCGCAACCCACTCACCACCAAGGTCATGCAGCGCTTCTTTGCTTCCGGATTGCAATCCTGCAGATCCACCCCCAACACACGTCGGCTGTGGCGGCGCCGCCGCTGCATCTTTGCCAAACATGCAGGCAGCCGCATAGGCGCGCCTCGGGTGCGCGCCCGAATCACCCCGTCTTCAGTTTGAACTTCTGCACCGCCCTCTGGGAATCTACCAGTTCGATGGCTGCGCCCAGTTCCCGCAGCTTTTCGTCGAAATGCTCATACCCGCGCTTGATGTACCCTATCTCCTCCACGGTGGTGTAGCCCTGGGCGGCCAGCCCCGCTATCACCAATGCGGCGCCCGCCCGCAGATCCGGTGCGCACAGTTTCGCACCCCGCAGCTGGGCCGCCCCCCGTATGATCGCGACGTTGCCGCTTTCCACCTGGATGTTGCATCCCATGCGCGCCAGCTCGTCCACGTAGCGGAACCTGTTTTCGAAAATGCTCTCCGTCACCACGCTGGTCCCCTCTGCCAGCGCCAGCGTCACGGTCATCTGGGGCTGCAGGTCAGTGGGGAAGCCGGGGTACGGCAATGTCATGACATTGGTGGATCTCTGCCTGGCCTTGCTCACCACCCGCACCGCGTCGTCGAACTCCAGCACCTCGCACCCGATGTCCTGGAGTTTGGCCACGATGGCTTCCAGGTGCTTGGGGATGACATTTTTCACCATCACGTCGCCCCTGGTCGCCGCGGCCGCGCACATGAACGTCCCCGCCTCGATCTGGTCAGGGATGATGGAGTAGTCGCCCCCGTGGAGCTTCTCCACGCCCCTGATGCGTATGGTGTCGGTGCCCGCGCCCTTGATCTTTGCACCCAGGCGGTTGAGGAAGTTGGCCACGTCCACCACGTGGGGCTCTTTGGCCACATTTTCCATCACCGTCAGGCCATCGGCCATGCATGCGGCCATCATCACATTGATGGTGGCGCCCACGCTCACTTTGTCCAGGTAGATGTGGCACCCGGTAAGCCGCTCGGCCTGGGCGAACAGCGTCCCGTCCAGGATCTCCACTTGTGCGCCCAGTGCGCCGAAGCCTTTCAGGTGCAGGTCGATGGGCCGCTGCCCGATGTCGCACCCCCCCGGGACCGGCACCTGCGCCCGCCTGTATTTGCCCAGGAGCGCACCTATGAAATAATACGACGCGCGGATCTTGCGCATGTACACGTCGTCCACCACCAGGCGGTCGATGGTCTTTCCGTTGATGCGGACCGTGTGCCTGTCGATGCGCACCACCGTGGCGCCGATGGACTCCATCGCGTCCAGCAGCATGTTGATGTCGTCCACGTCCGGCAGGTTATCTATGGTCACGTCCTCGTCCGCCATGACCGAAGCGGCCAATATGCCCAGCGCCGCATTCTTCGCGCCACTGACCGTAACCTCGCCCACCAGCGGGATCCCGCCCTGTATGATCAATTGTTCCATCGGGTTCCTTTCGTGCGTCACACTTTTCATCCTGCTCTCACCCGGCCCGCAAACTCCCCGCGACCCTCATTCATCAAACCATCCGGCCCCATTATACCAAAAATTAAAACTTTTGTAAAGAACTTTAGGGCCTGGCCCAGCCTGGCCCAGCCTGGCCCAGCCTGGACCCAGTGGCCAAGTGGCATGTAACCAAGGCCCCGCCCCCGCATCCCCGGGTGACCAGTGAATAGTATCCCGCCTACCCCGCCTGCACCCGGTGCTGGAACCACCCCAGGATCTGCTTGTCGTAGATGCTCCACACCTCCCGGTTCGGGATGGCGAACCGGACAAATACCCTGCCCATGTCATCGGCGCGCGCCCCGACGCTTTTTAAGTAGCCTGTCAGGTACAGGAAGCTCCACAGGTTCTCCGGCCGGTCGTAGAGTTCATTGTACACCACGTCGTCCCACAGCTGCTTTTCGATGGACCCGCCTGATACGAGGATCTCCATATCCTGCTTGTCCGCATCCGAGTCCGAGCTGCGCTCCACGATGGAACGCACGATGTCATTGGAACTGGTCTGCGCCCAGTAAGGACGGGGGAAGTCGTCCGGATCCTGTATGGCCGACAGGATGAAGTTCAGGATGCTCCAAGGGTTGTAGATCTGCGTCTTGCCGAACAGGTACCCGTCGTACCACAGTTTCACCTTCGGGGAAGTGCATGTCAACTCATAGTATTCCAACATGCCGACGACTTCCGGCTCCGTGAAGCCGAAGTATGGCGAAAACCAGTTGTTCGTGATGGAAACGACGGTCAAGTTGTTTAACCCGGTGAAAATGCTCTCTTTCGAAACCCGCAGGCATCCTGTGACCACCGCGAACGCCAGGGAGCCGTTCCCTTTCAGAGCCGAACCGAACAACGTGCGGATGAATGCCACCATCTCGCCATAATATCCCCCGAAAAACGACGATTCCAGGGGCACGTCGTACTCGTCGATGAGCAGCACCGTCTTGGTGCCGTAGTATGCTTCCAGCCAGATACACAGCTGGGTGATGGATTCGGCAAATAGGTTGGTGGTTTGGGCCGTGATGCCTGCCCTTTCCACCTCGTTGACGCTGATCGTGGATTCCCAAGAAGAGATTTTGCGGAATTTCTCCGCATAGCCTGCCATCCTCGCATCTGCGAAAATATCCCCATGCCGTTGATATTCCCTGGAGATCTCCGACGCAAGGCGGTTCAGCGAAGACAGGAAATCCATTTGCTTGGCTTCCTTGAACGTCAACGTGACCACCGGGTATCTCCCCTGGTGGCGCATGTACCTCTCCCCGGCATCGGCGATGCAAAGCCCGTCAAAGAGGCTTTTGTCCTGCCCCACCTCGAAGAAATACCGGAGCATGCTCATGTTCAGGCTCTTCCCGAACCGCCTGGGACGTGTGATCAGCGTGACCTTGGAGTCCAAATCCAATAAATCGCGGATCATCAAAGTCTTGTCCGCATAATAGTACCCCTTTTG
>JAISUG010000013.1 GCA_031272185.1 Lachnospiraceae bacterium | reverse complement strand
GTAAGCCCACCCTGGTTGAATTTTATGCGGTCTTCGGGCATATGACTTTGCAGGGGTCACGAACTCATCAGCAGTCACCCCGGTTGTTTTTCATGCGGCTTTCGGGCATATGACTTTGCAGGGGTCACGAACTCATCAGCAGTCACCCCGGGTGTCTTTCATGCGGCTTTCGGGAATATGCCTTTACAAGGGCAGGTTCTGCACCACCGCCATGTAAAACACGGTCCCCACCCCGATGCTAAGGAGCACGTTGCGCTTCCAAGCATGCAGCGCCGCCACCAGTGCCACTGCGGCAAACTCGGGCAGCCCGTGGGGCGCATGGGCCAGCGAAATGTCTTTCAGGCAATACACCACCAGCATCCCGATGGTCGCATAGGGCAGCGTCCCATTCAAAAAAACCATAAAGGCTGGCATCTCTTTTTCCGAACGATACACCAGAAACGGGAGGAACCGGGTCAGCATGGTGCCTGCGGCCATCGCCGCTACGATCATGGCAAGTTTGGTCATTTTTCACCCCTTTGTCTCTGTGCCTCTCCTGATACACCGGCACATTCGACATTACTCTCCACCAACTATGCGATGCGCATTCGACATTACTCTCGACTTTGCGCAAGGTTTAGCAGGCGGGGCAATATTTCACGCGTCAGCAGGTTAAACCCGTCAAGCACGTCGCCCCCGGTAGAGCCCCGCCAGGCATACAGAGATCAGCACCATGGCCGGGAAGATGAAGTACGCTTTCCCGAACAATGCGACGGCGGCGACGCTGGATGCGATCCCCAGCAGCGCCGCGATGCGGTTTTCATGGGCAAACCATCCCCCGCACAGCGCCCGCAAACAGCGCCGCAGGCACCCGACCCCGGAAGTTGCACCCCCTGTTTTTTGCCCGGCTTCCCATACACCACCTGGTGCCTGTTCTGGCTTAGACAGCCCATCGGACACCCCTGCATGTTTGGGCGGCCCCATCCACTGCTCCACGAAAATCACCACGAAGAGGGCGGTCAGGGAGAAATCCAACCCTTTCGTGGGGAAGCGGATGGCCCCGCCCAGCAAAGCGCCGGCGACGCTCCCCACGACCCAGTACAGCTGGTCCAGCGCGGAAACCCACAGGCACGCCAGTTCCTCATCCACCCCGTCCGGCACTTCCATGTTGCAAAGCACCGAAAACGTCTCGTCCGACAACGTGAATATCAGGTACGGTCGGAAACGTCGAAACCGCCTGTAACGCGTCAGCATGGATATGCCATAGAAAACATGGCGCACGTTGATCATCACCGCCATGAACAATGCATATAAAGGGTTCACCGCCCCAGCCAGCAGCGTCACGCCCACGAACTGCAGGCTCCCCGCAAACACGATGACGCTCATGGACAGGATCCACCCCAGGCCAAAGCCGCTGGTTTTCATCAGCACGCCGAACGCCGCGCCGCAAAAAAGATACCCCACCATCACGGGCACAGTCAGGGGGGCTGCATATCGGAAAGATTTCTTGATCCGCTCACTCATAGATTACCGTTTCTTTGTCCACGTGGCCCCGTACTTTCTCCAATATGTCCAGAGACCGGAATTTCCTGTCAATGAACCGCTCCCGCAGCTCGCCCACATTCTGCCGAAATTTCTGCAATACCCCATCTGACAATGCGAAGGTGTAGAGGCTGCCTATCGGTGCCGACAGCACATGTGCCCATGCTGTTTCCACGGCTGTTTCCACGGCCGTATCCGATGTCCCTGTATCCCACATGTCCACGTGGCCGGCGCCAGATCCTGGTCCGGCCATCCCCCCATCAGGTTGCCCCCTGCCGCGCCCTCCCTGGTGTGCAACTGCCCTCCGGCGCATGCGCAAAGGCGGCCCTTCCGTATATTCCCCGTTGATGGCCATGGCGCGCAGCTCAAATGTGCTTTTCACCAGGTCGTTGGGGATGTTTTCCTTAACCAATGCCCGCAAAGACTGGTACAAAAGCAGCAGCATATCCCCGGACTCCATGTTTTCATGGGTATAGTAATCGGCGAATTCCAGGAAATACTGCCCATAGCACATCCGTTCCACGTCGGCGGAAACCTCCTCAAAATACCGGGAGATCTTCGCGCCGATCAGCCGGTAAGAGTCCCTGCCCCGAATCAACACAAATTCGCCAAAGGCAAAAATCCGGCTCTGGGCCATAAATGCAGCCCCCACCTTTTTCACGCCTTTGGCGAATACCACTACCTTGCCCAGTTCCTTGGTCAACAGCACCAGCCGTTTGTCCGCCTCGCCCACAGGCATGCTGCCGATCACCATGCCCACGGTGTGAATTTCCTCATTCATGAGTGTCGTACCCCCCACTCCCAATTCCCCACTCCCTACCCCCTAATCCCTACTCCCTGTACCCAAAACTCCGCACGAACAATGTATTGTCGCGCCATTCTTTGCGCACCTTCACCCATAGTTTCAGGTTTACTTTGCAACCGAGCATCCCTTCCAGTTCCACCCGCGCCGCCTTGCCGATCTTTTGGAGCATTGCCCCGCCTTTCCCGATGATCATCCCTTTGTGGGAGTCCTTTTCGCAGATGATCGTGGCTTCGATGTCCATGATGGGCGGGGAACCCCCCTTACGTTCCTTCATTTTCTCCACGGTCACGGCGATGCCGTGGGGGACTTCGTCCTCCATCAGGCGCAGCGCCTTTTCCCGCACCAGCTCCGCCGCTATCTGGCGCATGGGCTGGTCGGTCAGGGTGTCCTCGTCATACAGCTGCGGCCCCTCCGGCAGGTACGCAAAGAGCACGTCCAGCAGCCGCCCCGTGTTGCGGCGTTTCAGGGCGGACACCGGCACGATTTCCACAAACGCCGCTAAGCTCCTGTAAGCGTCGATGATCCCCAGCACCTGTGCGCGGTCTTTCAGCAGGTCTGTCTTGTTGATGACCAATACCACCGGGGTTCGCCCCCCCAGCGTCCCGATGCGCTCAGCGATCAGGCCGTCGCCCGATCCGATCTTGTAGATGCCGTCCCGAAACCGCCCCGGGTCTA
>JAISUG010000100.1 GCA_031272185.1 Lachnospiraceae bacterium | reverse complement strand
ATTGATGTCAGCTGCCTGAAAACAGATGGGCAGGGACGGGGAAGCAGGTAGGGTGTGGTGGTTCCAAGGTACACTAAAATCATAAACCGGGATTTCGTCCTGTTCGAATGCATCGTCATATTGACGAACATCAGTTTTGCGATGATCATGCCGGTGATGAGCGGCGCCGCCATATCTTTTGGCGCCGGCGGGGCGCTGATGGGGCTGGCTGCGGGCATGTATGCGATCATTTCGCTGGTGTCGCGCCCTTTCACCAACCCGCTGGTGGACACACTCAATAAGCGAAGGCAGTACCGGTTCGGTTTGGTGCTGTATATCATCAGTTATACGGGGTTGGCCCTGTCCAAAGGGGTGGGCCCATTGATTGCTTTTCGCTGTCTCCAGGGTTTGGGGATGGGGATCATGGGGCCGGTGAGCGCCGCGCTGGCGGGGCTATATGTCCCCGAGGACAAGGCTGCAGCGGGCATCGGTGCGAACGTGCTTTTGAGCACCGCCGCAAACATGGCGATAGGGCCTGTGCTTAGCGGATTTATCGTGGAGCATATGGGATACAGCGCATGTTTCCTGGCAGCCGGGATGATGTGCGTGGCGTGCCTGGCGCTGACGCTGTGTATCACAGATCTGGACCGGGACGGGGCGGCCAAGTACCGCATGGGACCGCCCCATTTACCCAAATTCGAAGATTTCTTCTGCAGGGAGTGCCTGGTTCCCGGCATCATGACATGCTGTTTCACCATGGTGTACGGGTGCATGTATTCTTTCATGTTCCAGGCGGCGCAGGAACACGGCGTCCCCGGGATAGACATCTTCTTTACCATATATGCCATTACCACGGTCATCATACGCCCTGCCACGGCAGCGCTGGGCGACCGGTTCGGGCAGGGCAGGCTCATCGCGCCCTGTGCGCTGGTTGCGGCCGTCGGGCTGGCGGTCTGCGCCAATGCCCACAGCCTCGCCATGTACCTGGTGGCTGCGGTGCTTCTCGCCATCGGGTATGGCAGCGCTTCCATCGTGCTGCTGGTGATCTGCGCGCAGCGGGTCCGGCCTGAAAGACGGGGGCTGGCCTGCGGAACCTACTACATGGGTATGGACCTGGGGACCGGTGTGGGGCCTGTCATCGGCGGCGTGGTGGCCTTCGCGTTCGGTTATGGCGGCATGATGTATTTCCTGATCATCCCGGTTGTTTTGGGGGCGGTGATCGGATGTGTGGCCCCTGGGGCGCTTAGGCCCTTGGGGGGCGAGGCAAGAAAAGTGCAGGGTATTTGAGGAACAATGTTGAAAAGGGAGTGAAGGTTACGGACCACAGGCGCAGTGAAACCATTGCGGGGTGAGGCTGTAACCACACATTGCGGGGGGACCCGCAACATTCGAGGAGGTGTACACTTCATGGCTCTATGGCAAGCAATAGCAATAGGTTTCTTCTATTATCTTGGGTGGAGTTTCTATGGCGGCACCATGTTTATGGGATGGGACAGCCCCATCATGAACGTCTTCTGGTCGGGCCTGATACTGGGCGACATCAAGACAGCCATGATCGTCGGCGCCACCATCCAGCCGATGTTCATCGCATTCATGGGGGCCGGCGGCAACATGCCCACTGACGGTATCGCGGCCGGCATGCTCACCGCGGCGCTCATCATCACCAGCAAAGGCGCCATCAGCATCGAGTCCGCCATCGCATTGGCGGTCCCGGTGGGCCTGGTGATGTCCACGGCGCAGACGCTGCGCCAGCTGACCGCCAGCATATGGGTGCAGATGGCCGACAGGTATGCGGAAAAACTGGATACCAGGGGGATCAAACTGGCCGGTATCGTGTATTCGAACCTGTCAAAGATCATCCTGTTCTGGATACCCATGACGCTGATCCTGTATTTCGGCGCACCGTTGGTCACGACGATGCTGTCCAGCATGCCCGCATGGCTCGAAAACGGCCTGTCGGTCATCGGCGGCATGCTGCCTGCCCTGGGGATGGCCATGACATTGTTCGTCATCGGCCGGAGGGCTTTGCTGCCACTGTTTATCGCAGGTTTCTTCTTCGTCCAGTACACCCACATCGGGAACATCCCGCTGCTGCTGGTGGCGCTGTTCATCGCATTCCTGTACATGACTTTCACGAAGGACAAATCCGATGAAGAGGGCGAGGGCGGGCTGAACCTGGCCACTATTTTCAGCCGCAAGAAAGAGGGCGACGGCGTAGCGCACATCCTGACACAGAAGGAAGTGGACAGGACATACTGGTGGTGGCTGTTCCAGGTGGAATGCGCCCACAGTTTCGAGCGTCTCCAGGGCCTGGGGTTCTGCATCGCCATGATCCCGAACCTGGTCAAGCTCTACAAGGACAAACCCGATGAGCTGAGGGCGGCGCTGAAACGCCACCTGATGTTCTTCAACACGCAAGGCATCTGGGGCAGCGTCATCCATGGCATCACCCTGGCGCTGGAGGAACAGCGCGCCATGGGCCAGGATGTGGACCCGGAGCTGATTATCAACTTGAAAGCGGGCCTGATGGGCCCATTCGCGGGTATCGGCGACACCATCGACTCTTCCACTTTCCGGCCGCTGCTGCTGGCGTTCTTCATCCCGTTCGGGCTGCAGGGGCACTGGTGGGCGGGCTGGCTGCCCTGGGCGATCTTCGTGGGGGCGACCTATACCTACGGGCTGTTCTTCTTCCGTTTCGGGTACCGTTCGGGCACCCAGGCCGCATTGTCCATACTGGAGTCCGGCCTGATCAAAAAGGTCATCACCTTCTTCTGCGTGCTGGGCCTGTTCGTGCTTGGCGGGCTGTCCGCAAGCTTCATCAGCGTCCAGACCCCCCTTGTCATCCCGGCCGCCGGCGGGGCTGGCCTTGGTATCGGCGTGCAAAGGCAGATCCTGGATATGATCCTGCCGGGGATGCTGTCCCTGGTCACGGTGTTCGCCACGTATTCCTACCTGAGGAAGAGGAACGGCAACATGCTGCGGGCTTCCTTGGGGCTGATGGCCATCGGGCTGGTGCTGGGGAGCCTCGGCATCCTCGGGACGCCTGTGGGTTGAGTGCGTCCGCCGATGCGGCCCGGGCATGCCTGACGGCCCCGGGTGCATAGGGGATGCGAAAGCGCGGGCGGCGCTTTTCCGGATCATTGGTAGGATGGCCCGGCGGATGGCGGGGAGCAAGGTCTTGTGGCCGCCTAGGGGGCAGGCATACCGGGTGCGCCAGGTTTTGGCGGCCGGGCGGGTGCCCCCCGGGCGGCGCCAGACGCCGGGCGACTGTGTTCACGTTGGGAGGTATAGTCAGATGGCGAAATTGTCATTGGTCAGGATCGACAGCAGGTTGATCCACGGTCAGATAACCACGAGATGGATAGCGATATCCGGAGCGAACCGCATTGTCATAGTGGACAATGCCACGGCGGCTGACCCGTTCATGGCCAAGGTGCTTTCATTGGCGGCCCCCCCGGGGATCAAGCTGCAGGTGATGACGGCGCAAAAAGCGGGCGATGAATGGCAAAAGGATGAAATGGGGCAAGGCAACATCTTGGTGCTGTTCGTGGACGTGCCCAACGCATACGATGCATACATGAAGGGGTTCAAGTACAGCCTCCTCCAGGTGGGGGGCATCGGCAGCGGCCCCGGCAGGACCAGCGTGGCGGGGCCCATCACCCTGAACGAGGCGGATGCGAAGAAACTGCAGGAAATCGCCGCCGACGGGTGTGAGGTGGTGTTCCAGGTGTTGCCTGAAATGCCGGAGAAGAGCTGGAAGGAAATCAAGGACAAATTTTTCCCTGATGTGTAAAGGAGGGCCGCCGCCCGCAACCTTTCCCTATGGCGTGAGGGCTTGACGGCAGGCATGCCGAAGAAGCCACGCAGCACAAGCCCCCGCCCTATAGCGGGAGGGCTTGACGCTTGTGCGGGGGCTGTGGGCAGCGACGAGGCGGATATGATATAGGAGGTGGGCAACATGGTGCGGCTCCATCTGAACCCGAGATACTACGACTATTTGAAGAACGGCACGAAATGCATTGACGCCAGGATGTATGACGAGAAAAGGAAAACCATCGGCCTGGGGAACACGGTGGAGTTTTTCACTGACAGCGGCGAGACGACGCCGGTCACCGTGACGGGCCTGCTGAGGTACAGGGATTTTGCTTCGCTGGTGGCTGATTTTGACAGCGCGATGCTCAATGACGCAAGCATGACAAAAGAGGAGATATTGGCTGACCTCAACAAATACAATGCCATCGAAAAGCAGGAGCAATGCGGGTTCGAGGCATTGGGTATACGGTTCGTCAAATGACGCATGTCATCGGCATGCGGCCACGCCCCGCCCTAAAAGGAGGGCGGCGCAGGGGCGCCCAGGCCGTGTACGCGCGTCGGCGGATTGCCGGGTCAGGCTTGGTTTGGGATTCATGAATGGAGGGATTCATTTATGACATTGTTGCAAGCTATTGCCATAGGCGGTTTTTATTGGTTCGGTTGGTCATTTTACGGTTCATCTTGGTTCATGGGGTGGCTCAGCCCCATCATGAACGTGTTCTGGGTGGGGCTGATACTGGGCGACATCCCCCAGGCGATGATAGTGGGCGCCACCATACAGCCCATGTACCTGGCGTTCATGGGGGCAGGGGGCAACACCCCGGTTGACCCCATCGCGGCGGGCATGCTGTGCGCGGCGGTCATCATCACGGGGCACGTGGATGTGTCGGTGGCGGTGGCGCTGGCGGTGCCGGTTGCGCTTATCATGGCGCAGGCCCAGACGCTGCGGCGCATCACGGCGTGCATATGGGCGCACATGGCGGACAAATATGCCGAGGAGCTCAACACCCGGGGCATCGTCATCGCGGGGATAGTGTTTTCCAACCTGTCGAAGGTGGTGCTGTTCTGGCTCCCCATGACGCTGATGCTGTATTTCGGCTCTCCCTTTGTGAGCAGCCTGCTCAACAACATGCCTGAATGGCTCATGAACGGTTTCTCGGTGGTGGGGGGGATGCTCCCGGCGCTGGGCATGGCCATGACGCTGTTCGTGATAGGCCGCAGGGCCCTGCTGCCGTTCTTTGTCGCCGGTTTCTTCCTGATCCAGTACACCGGCCTGGGCAACATCCCGCTGCTCATCGTGGCATTGTTCCTGTCGTTCCTGTTCCTGACATTCACCAAGGATGAGGACGGCGGCGTGACGGACGGGTTCAACCTGGGCGACATACTGAAGAAGCCCAAGGAGGGCGACAAGGCCGCGCACCTGCTGACGCAAAAAGAGGTCAACAGGACATTCTGGTGGTGGATACTGACCCAGGAAGTGAACAACAGCTTCGAGCGCCTCCAGGGCGTGTCGTTCTGCATTTCCATGATCCCCAACCTGAAGAAACTCTACAAGGACAACCCGGATGAGCTGAGGGAGGCCCTGAAGCGCCACCTGATGTTTTTCAACACCCAGGGCATCTGGGGCAGCGTCATCCATGGCATCACCCTGGCGCTGGAGGAGCAGAGGGCCATGGGCAAGGATGTGCAGCCGGAGCTGATCATCAACCTGAAAGCGGGCCTCATGGGCCCCTTCGCCGGGATTGGCGACACCATCGACGGATCCACGTTCTGGCCGATACTGGCGGCATTCTTCATCCCCTTCGGGCTCCAGGGGCACTGGTGGGCAGGCTGGGCGCCATGGATCATCTTCACCGTCTGCACCTACACGTATGGCCATTTCTTCTTCAACCTGGGGTACCGCACGGGCACCCAGGCCGCGCTCACCATCTTGGAGTCCGGCGTGATCAAGAAGGTCATCACGTTCTTCTGCGTGCTGGGCCTGACCGTGCTGGGCGGGCTCTCCGCGAGTTTCGTCAGCGTGCAGACTCCGCTGGTCATCCCGGCCGCGGGTGGCGCGGGCCTGGGGATCGGCGTGCAGAGGCAGATTCTGGATATGATCCTGCCGGGACTCCTCTCCATCGTCACGATTTTCGGCACATACACTTACCTGCGCAAGCGCAACGGCAATGTGCTGCGGGCGTCGCTGTGGCTGCTGGCCATCGGTATGGTGTTGGGGTGCATAGGGATACTGGGGACGCCGGTGTGATAAAGCCGGCAAGGGAAGCAAGGGTGCCGGGCGCACCCTTGCTTTTGTTGTCCCGCCGTGCAACCTTGCGCAAGGTTGCGACGCAGGAAAAGCGATTTATACCCGAGAGCGGAAACTCTTTCCATATCTGTGCGGTCTATTCACCGCCACGCTTCGTTGTCATCGGTCGGTGTAGGCACCACTACACCTCCCTCTTCCGCCTTGCGTGGCGGCGAATATCCTCGCACAGTTCCTGCAAATGTTTCCGCTCTCGGGTATAGCCAAGGCGCGAAGAGGGAAGATACCGAACGTATCTGACCGATGGGCAACGCAGAATAAATTGCTTTTCAATTTCGGACGCGCATTGTTTATTTGGCGGGGCAATGATTTCGAATGTGTTTTGTTTGGTTGGTGGGGCAGCACATGTCATCTGCGGGGGGTACATTTATGAAAAGAGACACGGTCATCGTCCTGGATTTCGGGACGTCGGGGGTGAAGGCGGCGGTGGTGGATGTTTCGTCGGGTGCCCTGGCTGCGCTGGAAACCCGGAGGTACCCGTGGTTTTATCCGGGGGAGAGGCGGATCGAAATCGTCCCGGACGTCCTGTGGCGGTGTGCCCAGGACGCCCTGGGGGCGGCCGTGGACGCTACCATGGGCGGGTGCCATTACCTGGCGCTCACATTCTCATTCTTCGGCCACGGCATGATGCTGGCGGACGAAAACCTGGAGCCCACCACGAACATCCTCCTGCTCACGGACAAACGCTGTACGGATATATATGGGGAATGGGCCAAAGAAGGGCGGGAAAAGCGGTTCCGGGAGATCGCGGGCCGCGACCTCATGGACTCTGCGGTGCCTGTCAGGGCCATGTGGTTCCAAAGGGAGATGCCGGAGGTGTTTTTGCGGTCCCGGTATCTTTTTGACGTCCAGCAGTATGTGCTTTCCAGGATGGGGCAAGAACCGGTCAATGACGACAGCATGGCGGTGTGCAAGGATTTGGCCGACCCTATGGGGAGGGGGTGGTCGGGGGAGCTTGTGGGGCTGTTTTGCTTGCCGGGGTACCTGTGCGAAACGCCCGTGGTGGGCGCGGCGGACGTGGTGGGCCG
>JAISUG010000085.1 GCA_031272185.1 Lachnospiraceae bacterium | reverse complement strand
TTCCGAAAGGCACCTTCGAGGTATGGGATGGGCTGGGGCATGCCGGGGAGGGCGAGACGTCCATCGCCTACTACCTCTTCGGGCAGTGGTGCGAGCCGGAGCTGGCGAGAGGGGTGGTCCCCGACCGGCTGCCCAAATACCTGGACGTGAAGTGGGATTTCTCGGAGCTGACCAACACCGCCGCCACGGGCGACCCCACGAAGGGCACGGCGGAAAAGGGCGAAAAGATGACAAAGGTCTTGGTGGACGCCATGGTGGAGGCCATCACGGACCTGGATAGCCGGGGCTGGGAGTACAAGACATCGGGGCTGTAGCATTTGTACGATGTGTTTGGCATCGCCCCGCCGAAGAAAGCCGGCGCTGGCCGGGGTGTGGCGAGGATGGCCTTGCCCATTGCTTGCAGACGCCTTGATGGCGAAAGCCGGTGCTGGCCGTGATAGGACGAGGATGCCTTGCCCATGGGTGCGGCCACGGTCAAGCCGGGGAGCGGCCCATTGTGCAAGGTTTCGTCGGCGAACCACCCCAAAACCCATGTGGTAACGGCGGGTGCGGCCAGGGCAAGGTTTGTGCAAGGTTTTGTCGGTGGGGCGTGCATGGAAAGGGGAAGGGGGAACAATGAACAAAAAGATCATGCTCTGGTTTGACGTGGAAGATTACGTGACGCCGGAAACGGAGGAGTCACTGCTTGAGATACTGAAACTGACAGACGCATTCGGCGTGAAGTGCACGCTGAAACTGTGCACGATGAAGTACCGCCAGCTGAAACAGCGGGGGCGCACGGACATCCTGAAGCTGATGGCCAACCACGAGCTGGCGTTCCATATGACGGACCATTCCGTTCACCCGCTGCCCACGGAGTATCTGGACCGGATGGGTTTCGGGGAGGGGGCGGTGGCATTTGACCAAAAGGAATTCCCTGGGTTCCTGGAGCTTGGCGCCCTGTCCGGGCAGAACCTCACTTCCTACGGCCATCCGGGCGTCGCCTGGGCCCCCCAGGTGTTCCCTGCGCTGCGGCGGTGGGGCGTTCCCACCTACCTGGACGTGCACGACATCGTGGGCATCGACGGGAAGCCCTTTTGGTATGGAGGCGTGCTCTCATATACGGGGCTGGTGAACTTGGCGCACCTGGCGAAAGACGGTTCCACGGACAGCATGATCCGGTCATTCGACGGGATGGCGCTGGACGGCGAAGAAACGGTGTTCCTGAGCATCTACGACCACCCGCACGAGATAGTCACCACCCAGTTCTGGGACGAGGTGAACTTTGCCGGCGGGCGAAACAGCGCCTACCTCACGCCCTCCGCGCTGCGCAGCCCCGAGGAGAGCCGGGCGCTTTTCGAGCAGTACCGCGCCTTTTTGGCATACACCACGAAACAGCCGGATGTGGAGTACGTCACGGCGCTGGAGTCCATGCGTTTTGAGCGGCAGCGGAAAACGCCTATCACGGCGGATGGGCTGCGGGACGCCGTGCAGGCAAACGGTGCGGAAGCCAACTATGCGAAGATCGGGGACGCCTACTGCACCCCTTCGGAAACCCTGAACCTCATCGCCAGGCATCTGACGGGGAAAGTGCTGACGCCGGAGCTCTTGTACGGGCCGGAGGAGGACACGCTATCCATAGTCACAGGTCCGGTGGACGCACAGGCGCTGGCCCATGCGGTGCTGGACGACACCAAGCGCGCGTTGGGATTCAAACAGCTGCCCGACGCATACCGCATCGGCCAGAACCTGATCTCCCCTGCGGACGCATATGCCACGCTGGCTAAAGCGCTCCTGGAGGGCGCGCAGACCCTGGATGTGCAGAAAGGGCGCCTCGGGGCGGCGGACAACGTAAACGAAAACAGCCAGTTCGGTGGCGGTTGGGTTCTGTGGGATCCTGATTTCCAGCCCGAGGGCATCTTCAGGCACACCAAGCTCCAGTGCTGGACGCTGAAACCGGCGGTTTTCTAGGGAGTGGGGAGCAAGGTGCAGGAAACGGGGAACCGGGTGTAAGGAGCAGGGAGCAGATAACAGGAGCAGATAGCAGGGAACAGGGAGCAGGGGGCCCGCACCGGCCCGCCGCCGGGGGACAGGGAGGATGGCTATGCAGGAACAGACATCACGGGAGATCGCACCGCAGGACATCGCACCACAGGACATTACACCGCAGGACATCGAGGATGCCTATGGGCGCACCCGCAGCTATGTGAACAGGACGCCTTTGGTCCGCGCCGAAAGGCTCGAGCCGTTGTTTGGCGGCGCCCAGGTGTGGCTGAAGCTGGAAAGCATGCAACACACAGGTTCTTTCAAGATCCGCGGCGTGGCGAACAAGATGCTCTCCCTCTCCAAAGAGGAACTCGCCTGCGGCGTGACTGCCGCTTCCAGCGGCAACCATGCCCAGGCGGTGGCCTATTTCGCCAGGCACCTGCAAGCGAAAGCCTGCATCGTGATGCCGGAAAACGCCCCCCGGACCAAGGTGGATGGGGTGCGCGGCTATGGCGCCCAGGTCATCCAGTATGGGTTCACGGGGGAAGACCGGGACCGGCGCTGCGGGGAGATCATCGCATCCGAGGGGTACTGCCTGGTGCATTCCCACAAAGACCCGTTGCTCATCGCAGGGCATGGCAGCATCGCGCTGGAGATACGGGAGCAGGAAAGCGGCTTCACCGACCTCGTCCTCCCCTGCGGCGCCGGCAGCCTGACCGCCGGGGCAGCCTTTGCCGCGAAGCTGTTCCTGCCGGGCGTGGCGGTGACCGCCGTGGAACCGGCGGCGGTGCCGCGGTTTACGCAGAGCATCAAGGCGCAAAGGCCCGTCACCGTGCCACTGGGGGAGACGATCGCAGATGGGCTGCGGGTGGGCAAGGCCGAGGAGATCAACTACCGGCTGATCCGCGACCATGTGGACCGTCTGCTCACCGCACAGGAAGAGGACATCCGGCGGGCGGTGGTGGAGATCCTGGGTTGCGCCGGAGTGCTGGCCGAACCTTCCGCCGCCATCGGTATCGCCGCAGCCCTGGCCGGTTCCCTGGACATGGGCCCCGGCAGGAAAGTGTGTTTCGTCATAACCGGCGGGAACATGGATTTGGGGCTGCTGTGTGGGCTGCTCCTCTAGTGTGCGGAAAATCCGAAATATGGGTATAAGGCCACTTATCCTGTGTACCGGCAAACCGGCTGGCGTCGGGCGGGAGGGTTCGCCCCAGGCAGGAAGCGGCGACGGCGGATGGGAGAGTTATCCCAGGCAGGAAGCGGCGTTGGCGAAGACACTGCGGCGCATGTGACATGCTGCGGAGGTGGCGGAATGCAGATGGGCAAACCCAGGGTGGCAGTGTTCGCCACGGGCGGCACGATCCTGGACAGCAAGGACATTGATACGGGGCGGGTGACGCCCGGGCTGACGGCTGATGCGGTCTTGCAGGGCATGCCCGCCCTTGGCCGGTTCGATTTGGATGTATTCACGCCTTTCAACATTCCCGGTTCGGATCTGTCCCCACAGGAAGGCTTGACGCTGGCGCAAGGCATCCGCCGCGCCATCGAGACCCCCGGGACGTTGGGCGTGGTGGTTCTGCAGGGGACGGACACCATCGACGAGTTCCCATACCTCATCGAGCTGATGGTGGACTGCGCGAAGCCGGTGGTTTTCACTGGCGCCATGAAAAGCACCCAGGATACTTATCAGGACGCACAGGGGAATGTCTTCGGCGCGGCCCTCATCGCTACCCACCCCGCATCCCGGGGCAAGGGGGTGTTGGTCTATTTCAACGAAACGATCTTCGCCGCCAGGGAAATCCTCAAATACCATGCGGCCCGCATCGACGCCTTCCGTTCAGACCGGGCCCCCCTGGGCTATGTGGTGGACGAGTCCGTGCGTTACATCCGGGAGTCCGCCCAGGGGGCGACCTACCCTGTGGACCGTTTGTCCGTGCAGGTCCCCATCCTGAAAGTGTATACCGGGATGGATCCTTTCTTGCTGGATGCGGCCCTGGATGCGGGGGCTGACGGTATCGTCCTGGAAGCCTATGGGACAGGGAACGTCCCGGGCGCCATGGCCCCTTCCATCCGACGTGCACTGGGCAAGGGAATCCCCGTGCTGGTGGCCAGCCGCTGCTTCACCGGGGAGGCGTACCCATGCTACAACCACGTCGGGGGCGGCGCGATGCTGGCGGAGGAGGGGGCGGTGCTGACCGGTGAACTGGACGCCATCAAGAGCCGCCTGAAACTCATGGTTCTGTTGGAAGCGGGGATGGGGATGCGCGACATCCGCGCGGCGTTCGCCGGGTAGGGACTCCCGAATGCGATCGACTGCCAAGCCATGGGTTGTGGGACGTCCCCGAGGCGTTCGCCGTGTGGTCCAACCATGTCGGCGACAGTCGCTACCACACGGTGGCGGCACACTGCCTCCGCTGCACCCCCTCCCCCCGTCCACTATGGGATTTACTCTGGGAATTATACCCGAGAGCGGAAACATTTGCAGTAACTGTGCGAGGATATTCGCCACCACGCAAGGCGGAAGAGGGAGGTGTAGTGGTGCCTACACCGACCGATGACA
>JAISUG010000079.1 GCA_031272185.1 Lachnospiraceae bacterium | reverse complement strand
CTAAATTCGCTGGGGCGGGCACAGCGGCTACTCCACCGGCGCGTTCTTGTTCCTAAATTCGCTGGGGCTGCACAGCGGCTACTCCACCGGCGCGTTCTTGTTCCTAAATTCGCTGGGGCTGCACCCATTGTGTATCTTGAACGTGCGGTTGAATGTGGAGAAGCTGGTGTAGCCCACCCGCAGCGCGATCTCGGTGATGGAGATGCGGGGGTCGGCCAGCAGGCGCACCGCCATGCGGATGCGCTGGGAGGTTAAAAACTCCAAAAATGTCATGTTGACGTATTCTTTGAAAATGTGCGCAAAATGGAATTTGGAAAAACCCACGTGCTGCGCCACGGTTTCCAGCTCCAGGGACTGGGTGCAGTTCTGGGCGATGAACACGCAGGCCTCCGCCACCAGCTCGATGGTGCGCTTGACGGCAGGGTTGGCGGCATCAGGATGAAAGTCCTTTTTTAGCTCATTGCACAAATGGGTGAAGAGTGTCAAGAGGTCCACATACAGGAGCACTTCTTTGAACTCCACATTTTCATAGTAGGTCTCTTTCATGTGGAGGAGGGAACGGCCCATGGCGGCGCATGCCTCGGGCGACTGGGAGGAGCGGACCACATGGGAGCGGTTGAACAGGTACATGATCTGGTTGAACTCCCGCATGAAGGTGAGGAGCTCAAAGGGGAACTGCACGATCAGGAAATCCATCGGGTCTCCGGCGCAGCTGATGGAATGGAGCGCCCCGGGCACGCATATGGCGATGTCGCCGGCCGCGACCTGATGCGTGTCCTGACCGACCCCCAGCACGAAATCTCCCTCGAAACTGACCAAAACCTCCGCCGAAGTGTGCCAATGCATGGGAAAATGATCCGGGATCCTGCCATAGGAAAGGTTGATCATCATGTCGTGTTCGAATTTCAGGTTTTCATAAAACTCGCTAATCAACATCACTGTCCCCCTGTACAATGCGTAGAATTTGTCATTGGCAATGCCGCAATTTCTGATAAATGTATTGACAACTTTTGCGTTGAAATAAATTCGCTAAAGGGCTATAATGGTGAAAACAAACAAAGCAGCCGTCCTAGGGGCGGGGGCTTTGTGGCAATACGCTGTACACAAGGCACAATACCCGGGGCCCAATCTGTCAAAGTGTCGAATCGCAGCAGACCGCAGCGGGCCGGACACCAGAATGTGTCAAAGTGACGGTTCGCAGCAGACCGCAGCGGGCCGGACACCGGGCTGCAGCGGATCGGACACCGGGCCGCTGCGTGCACGTACATTTTATCACATGGGTGGCAACAATTACAAGTGGATTCTTGGCGGTATGCGCCGGTGGAATGGAAAGGGGTGATGGCTATGGGGGTAGTGGACGGCAAGACCATTTGCCAGGTGGCATTGGTGGTGAAGGACCTGGAAAAGAGTTCGAAGGCATATGCGCAGTTGTTCGGCGTGCCTGTCCCGAAACCTTTCAGCGTGCCGCCACAGAGCGAGGCGCACACGCAGTTTAAGGGCGAGCCCACGGATACCAGGGCGATGCTGGCGGTGTTTGACCTGGGGCAGGTGGTGCTGGAGCTCACCCAGCCTGATGATGAACCCAGCTCCTGGAAAGACTTCCTGGACACTCATGGCGAAGGGATACACCACATCGCATTCATGACCAAGGACAGGGAACCGGTGGTGAAGTATTTCGAAGAGAACGGTATGCCGGTGCGCCACTACGGCGAGTACGAGGGCGGGAACTACACGGTGTTTGACAGCAAAGGCACATTCGGGACATTCATACAGGTGAAAGAGGACAAGAACCTCGGTGGGTGAAGGCGGGCCGCGCATTTGGCCGGCCAGGTGCCACGAACGGGCTTTGGCGCAGCGATAGGCAAGAGTGTATGGTGCCTGACGCATAAATACGAGATCTGTGAATGTGCCGGGGTGATAAATGCCGGCGCAGGGGTTGCCTTGAGAAAAGGAGGGGATTATGAAACGAAGGGTACTGGCGGTTGTGATGACCATGGCGTTGACTGTGTCCATGCTGGCGGCGTGCGGTTCGGGCGGTTCGTCCCAGACCACTGCAGCGCCGGCTGCGACCCAGGCGGCGGGTGGGGCCACGGAGGCGGCCACCACCGCGGCAAGCGCAGGGGAGAAGACCGCCGCGATCACGGAATACGAGGGCGTGGAGAAGTACGAGACGGCCCTTTCCGGGGAACTGCTGTACTGGTCAGGGTTTGACGGGGATTCCTACATATGGGACGAGAGCCGCGTGAAGATATTCAACGAGCTGTATGCGGACCAGGGTATCCACGTGACCATCCTAAACCAGAGCCAGATGTTCGAGGACGGCTCGCTGCTGGCGGCATTTGGCAGCAAATCCGGCGTGCCTGACCTGATCCTGGACGATGCGCCTCTGAGCGCCTACTCCGCCGCGGCGGAGGGCATGTTCATGGCGGTGGACGACGTGCTGCCCAAGGTGGGCATGGACGTGAGCAACTTCTTCGAGGGGATGAAAGGCATCACCAGCGTGAAGGGCGTCACATACCTGATCCCCCACGACACCAACGTGCACCTGCTCTACTACAACAAGACATTGGTGAAAGACGCAAACACCCGCCTGGGGCTCAACCTGGATGTGGAGAAAGGCCCCCAGAACCTGACGGAGCTGGACCAGTGGGTGGAAGCGCTGTCCATACAGGAAGCTGACGGGTCCTACTCCCAGCTGGGGCTGGTGCCCTGGATCGGCGACGGCGACGACCCCTGGCACATCCCGTATGTTTTCGGGGCCAATGTGTATAACACCGACACGGGCGAGCTGTTGATGACCGAGCAGCCCATGACCAATTACCTGGAGTGGATACAAGGGTATGCGAAGAAGTACGGCGACTCCATCACCCGGTACGGCTCGGCGACGCCGGGGGTGTTCGACCCCGGATGCCCCTTCTACACGGGGGAAGTGGCGATGTATTTCTGCGGCAACTGGGCGCAGAATGCCATCAAGCTCACCATGGAGAACCCCATCGACTGGGGCGTGTGCGCAGTGCCGGCGCCGGAGGATGGGTACGGGCGCCCCAAGGCGACCACTTTCGGGCCCAACGTGTTCGGTATAGTGGAGGGCAGTCAGAATGCGGAGCTGGCCGCTTTCCTGGTGAAGTTCCTGATCCAGCCGTATTTCATGGAGAACAATTTCTCACAGTGGTATTCCATCCCCTGTTCGGATGCGGAGTTTGACAACTACGAGCTGACCAAGAAAGGCGACCCGATGTATGCGCTGGAGCGGGAGATTGCCAACAACCCGGAAAACGGGTATCCCGGCCTGTGCTCCATAGCGGGCAGCCTGGGGTCTGAGTTCCAGAGCGCGCGCTCCAAGATCATCAATGGCGCGGACATCACCTCGACCATGGCGGATCTGCAGACCAGGATGCAGGCGCAGCTGGATGCCAGCAACTAAGGCGGCGCCGGTAAACGAAGGCGGCGCCGGTAAACGAAGGCGACGCCGGCAACTAAGGCGGCGCCGGCATACGAAGGCGACGCCGGCAAACGAAGGCGATGCCGGCAAACTAAGGCGACGCCGGTAAACGAAGGCGACGCCGAACAATGAGCGACCCGAAGTGAGGTTTCTATGGTACGGGGGCATGTATCGGTCGGACGGCATGCCCCCGGCCATCCAAGATTCGTTCGCGCATCCCCAGATGGTGGGGTAGTGGCCGCCGAGAAAGGATTGCTTACGCCGGTTGTATTGCGGCATGCGGAGGTAGCGATGGAAGAAACCAAAACCACCAAAGCAAGGAAACCCAGGAAGCGCAAGTACGAAAGCCTGGAATATGCGCCGTCCATGATAGCCAAAAAATGTGTGTGGTACGGCATACTCATCGCCATGGCCATCGCTTTCGTGGCGCCGATAATGTTCATGTTCTTCGGCACTTTCAAAACCAGCCAGGAGCTGGCCAGGGTGCCGTTTGACTGGCTGCCGGACCACTGGCGGCTGGACAACATAAAGACGCTTTTCACCAAACTGCCATTTTTCCTTTACCTGCGCAACACGCTGATCATCGTGTTTTTCAACATCGTGGGCTCCCTGGTGTCCAATTCCCTGGTGGCGTATGGGTTTTCGCGCATTGAGTGGCCCGGACGGGACAAGGTGTTTATACTGGTGATCATTACCATGATACTGCCGTTCCAGGTGGTCATGGTGCCGCTGTACCTGCTGTTTTCGAAATTAAAATGGATCGGGACGTTTTTGCCGCTGACTTTGACGTGTTTCTTCGGCAATTCATTCTATATATTCCTCTTGCGGCAGTTTTTGGTGGGCATCCCCCAGGAGATTTCCTCCGCGGCAAAGATCGACGGGTCCGGGGAGTTCCGTATATTCTGGCAGCTCACATTGCCGCTGTGCAAGCCGGCGCTGGCCACCGTGGGGATCTTTGCGTTCATCCGCAGCTGGAACGACTACATCGGGCCCCTCATCTTCCTGCCTGATTCCAAGCTGTTCACCTTGTCGCTGGCGATATCCAAGCTCAAATCCAACCTGGACCCCCAGTGGCCGCTGCTTATGTCCGCGGGCACGCTGATGGTGCTCCCGGTGCTCCTGCTGTTTTTCGTGCTGCAGCAGTACTTCATACAGGGCGTCACGATGTCCGGGATCAAGGGGTGACCCGCCCGGTAGAGGGTTATGGGACGGGCACCGGCTCCGATGCGCCGGGTTGCGACCGAGGGGGCGACCCGCCCGGTAGAGGGTTATGGACATGCGGGTGCGACACCGGCACACCGGCCAGGGCAAGGCGCCGGGGAAAGGAGCGACATGGCTTACCGCAAAAAGGATTTACGCAACGCCCTGCTTTTCATCTCGCCATGGATCGTCGGGTTCCTGGCGTTCACATTGTACCCCATACTCAGCTCGCTGTACTACTCATTCTGTGAGTACAAGGTGATCAAGGACCCTGTGTGGATCGGCCTGGCCAACTACATCAACCTGTTCAAGGACGCCACGTACATCGACGCGCTGCAAAACACCCTCTACATGCTCCTGATAGGGGTGCCGGTGACCACTGCCACCGCCATCACGGTGTCGATACTCCTGAACAACAAGCACCTGCACCACACGGGGCCGTTCAAGGTGATATTCTTCCTGCCCACGCTGATACCCACCATAGTCACCTGCTTCCTGTGGATATGGATGTTCGACTACAACGGCATCGTCAACAAATGCCTGCGGTTTTTCGGCATCAAGGGCCCGTCGTGGCTCAACAGCGTGATGTGGGCGAAGCCGGCCTTCGTGTTTTTCATGATATGGACCATTGGCAATGCGGTCATCATCTACCTGGCGGGGCTCCAGGACATCGACGAGAACCTGTATGAGGCGGCGGCCATAGACGGGGCCGGGTTCGTCCGGCAGACGACGACCATCACCATACCGCTGCTGCGGCACACCATACTGTTCAACGTGGTCACATTGATCATCGGTGTGTTCCAATGGTTCGCGGAGCCCCTGATCATCACGGAGGGCGGGCCGGCGAACTCCACCATGTTCTATTCGCTGTACCTGTACCAGAATGCGTTCCGGTACTTCAAGATGGGCTATGCGTCGGCGATGGGGTGGATACTCCTGCTGATTTCGCTGACGATCATACTGGTATTGTTCAGGGCTATGAGGTTTGGGGAGAGCTACGGGGACTGATGCGGGGTGAGGTTTGGCATGGTTCCATAGCCCGGCTATGAGGTTCGGTGAGAGCTATGGGGACTGACAGAAAGGCTGGTGGGGACATGGGTGCTAAGATCGGTTGCGTGACCGGGGCGGATATGGGGCTGGGGTGGGAGCTGACCAAGCTGGGGCTGGAGAAGGGGTATGACATGGTCGCCCTGGTGCTGCGGGAAGACGGGGAGAAGATCTGCGGGCTTTCGGCGGCATACCCCGGGAAACTGACGATACTGGGGGTTGATGTCACCGATGAGGGCGCCGTGGAGGGTGCGGCGGCGACAGTCGCGCAGAAGTTCCCATGTGTGGACTTCATTGTAAACAATGCGGGGGTGCTTTTCGGATCCAAATATGACAAAATCGACGAGATAGTGGACCTGGACGTGGCGAAGTTCCGCCGTACCCTGGATGTGAACGTGACAGGCATGGCCATTGTCCTCAAATACTTCATGCCATTGATATACAAATCTGCTTCCCCGGTGGTGGTAAACATCACGTCGGAGGCGGGGTACCTGGCTTCCGGCGGGCACAATTACCTGTCATACTCGGTGTCCAAATACGCCGCGAACATGTACTCACAGAAGATACTGAATTACCTGCGCTCGGAGCGGCCCGACCTGCATGTGCGGCTGTTCATGATGCATCCCGGGCGGATGCAGACGGTGATGGGGGCGGAGAATGCCCAGATCGAGCCTAGTGAATCCGCCCGGGGCATCTACCGGGTGATCGACGGCGAGGTGGACCCTCAGCTGGATATCCCGTTCATTAACTATAAAGGTGAAGCGATGCCGCACTGATCGTATGGCTGTTCATGCCGCTGTCGGGTCAGATCGTATTGCTTTGGACGATCTTGGCCTGAATGTGTCGTGAAGGGCAGCTTTCAAGAGGCGCTGGCCGGGCGCCGGTGCGGGCAACGTTTGGCTGTTTGGAGAATCGCTGAAGAATAAGGAACAAGGTGTCAGGTTGCGAGGGCTGCGCATGGGAAATGGTGTTGCGGCGGGGCTGTCGTGGCGCAGGCCGGATGACCGGTCTAAGAGGCAAACGTCGAAGGAGGACAGTTATGGCTGGTGTGGTAGGTACGAACCTGGTGGCGCAGGTGGGGTTCATCGTGAAAGACGTGGAAGTGACAAAGCAGAAATGGGCTCAGTTTTTGGGGGTGGAGGCGCCGCCCACCCAGCCGGTGGGGGACTACAAGGTGACACAGACTCTGTACAAGGGCGAGCCCGCACCGGAAGCCTCATGCCTGATGGCGTTTTTCGACGTGGGCCCGGGGCTGCAGCTGGAGCTGATCCAGCCAAACGAGGCGCCTTCCACCTGGCGGAACTACCTGGATGAAAAGGGCGAGGGGATCCACCATGTGGCTTTCCAGGTGAAGGATTCCCAGGAGGCGATACGCAGCTGCGAGGCGGTGGGCATCCATGTGGAGCAGCATGGCGTCTATGGCGACGGGTCCGGCGAGTACAACTACATGAACGCCAACGCAGACCTGAAGTGCATCGTGGAGCTGCTGGAGAGCTACAAGAAATGATGGGTGGCAGGGATCGGGCGGCGGCGCAATACAAGAAATGATGGACTGAAGTGAGAGCAGGAAGCGAGGTCGTGCCATGCGGTTGGGGTTGTCTATGGCCTTATCCCACGATACGCCGGAGGGGTGGGCTAGGAAAAATGTGGAAATCGGGTGCAGGTGCGTGAATTTCCCGGTGACATGCCTGGAAGGCGAGGAGAAAGCCCTGGCGTATGCAAACGCCGCCAAGGCGGCGGGGCTTGCCATCGCAGAGCTTGGCGTGTGGAAGAACCCGATTTCCCCGAACGAAGACGTGCGCCGGGAGGCGCTTGCGTTCGCCAAAGGCCAGCTGCGCCTGGCGGACATGCTGGGCGCGAGGTGCGCTGTGAATGTGGTGGGCGCCATGGGTGAGCTCTGGGACGGTGCGTACAAGGAGAATTTCACCAAAGAAACCTGGAAGAGGGTGGTGGCGAGCATCCGGGAAATCATCGACGACGTGCAGCCGAAAAACACGTATTACACCATAGAGCCCATGCCCTGGATGTACCCCACCGGCCCTGACGAGTACCTGCGGCTCATCGAGGATGTGGCCAGGGACCGCTTTGCGGTGCATATGGACATATTCAACTGGATGACCACGCCGGAGCGGTACTTCTTCAATGAGAATTTCATGGAGGAGACTTTTGCGAAGCTGGGCCGCCACATCAAGAGCTGCCACCTCAAGGATGTGAGGCTGGAACAGCCATTCACCATCATGTTCCGGGAGGTGGCTTGCGGTGAGGGGGCCATAAACCTGGAAAGGTATGCGAAACTGGCCAGCAAATACGACCCGGACATGCCGATGATCATAGAGCACCTCAGCGGGGAGGACGCCTACCTGGAGAGCATGGGGTATGTGCGCTCGAGGCTGGGGGAGTGGGCGTAGGGCGTGCCGGTTGTCGATGAGCGGGATGGCCGCAGTGCCAGGGATATTGCCGGGCCGGCAAAGCGCCCCTGGTCATCGGACCTCCTGGAAGTCCGACTTTGGGGCTGCGACCAAAGAATAATTGGTATGGTATATCACGAAGCCGGGGGCGGAGCCTGCGGCTTTTTTCACGTGCTTGCGCTGGATGTAGTCGATTTCCACCTTGTCCCAGTCCCGGCCTTTGGAATAATATGCGGCCAATGCGCCCGCCTCCTCAAAAGCCCGGTCGGGGAGTTCCCTGCCTCCGGTTTTCACGATGACATGGGAGCCGGGGATGCCCTTGGCGTGGAACCACCAGTCGTCACCGTCCGCGAGGCGGAATGTGATCTCTTCGTTTTGGAGGTTGTTCTTGCCCACATACATGTGGAAGCCATCCGAGGAGATGTAGTGCAGGGGCTTGCTGGCAGGCTGCTTCGGGGATTTTGGGGCGGACTTGGCGCCGGCGGACTTAGCACCGGCAGACTTGGCGCCGCCCTGCCCTGATGTGGCGTGCCCGCCCTTGCGTTTGATGAAACCGCAAAGCACCAGCTCTTCCTTGATCTGCGCCAGGTCGTTTTCGGTACGGGCTATGTCCAGGGCGACGCCGATGGATTCCAGGTGGTCGATGGCCCTGCGGGTCTCTTCCAAAAGCCCCAGGGTGGCTTCGTAGGTGCGCTTGAGCTTGCCATAGCGGTCGAAGTATTTTTTCGCATTGGCGGAGGCGGTGAGGGTGGGGTCCAGGGGGATGGTGACATCCTGCCCGGTGTAGTGGTTGGGGCAGGTAAATGTGGACTCGCCACCTGCCAGCCCATGCCCGTAGGTGTTGAGCAGTTCGCCGTATATGCGGTATTTGTCACGTTTTTCGGTGTCTTTCAATTGGTTTTCCTGGAGCTGCAGCTTGCGTGCCTCCCGTTCAAGGCTGGTGGAAACCACCTTGCGCAGGTCGGAGGATTTCTGTTTGGCGCGGGCGGAGGCGGCCCGGGTGGCATAGTAAGTCTCCAGCAACGTGCTGATAGAAGCGAAAGGCACCGCATGGTATTTGCCGCCTTCCATGCATGTGAGGGGTATGGAAGAAAACTCCACGGGGAACAGGTTCCCCACAGGCATCTGCGACGTGGCGGGCTGGGTAGCCGTGGGTGGGATGGAGGAAAACTCCGCGGGGGACAGGTGCCCCACAGGCATCTGCGGCATGGCGGGCTGGGTGCCGGAGGGTGGGATGGACGGGGAATCCACAGGGGTTTCGCCCTCGTAGATGATATGGGGCGCAAAATGCCCTGCCGCCACGTCGACCATCAGTCCGGCAAATGCGTTCGACAGGCGGGACCATTGCGCGTCGGTGAGTTCTTTCGCGGAGGTGTCGGAATCCACCCCTGCGCGGTGGCAGATCTCCTCGGCGCAGATGGGTGAGATGCCGGTGAATGTGGTATAGAGCGCCTTTTGCACCGATGCGCCCTGGTGGGAGAGGAGGGCGGGGAGGGTGCGGCCGCCGGTGCCGGTTGTCGATGAGGCTGATGACGCGGAACCGGCGTCGGCCGGGGTAGTCCCAGGCGCGGATGGGGAACCGGCGTCGGCCGGGGTAGTCCCAGGCGCGGATGTGGAACCGGCGTCGGCCGGGGTAGTCCCAGGCGCGGATGTGGAACCGGCAGCGGCCGGGGTAGTCCCAGGCGCGGATGCGGAACCGGAATCGGCCGGGGTAGACGCAGGCGCGGATGTGGAACCGGCAGCGGCGATGTCACATGTCGCAGAGGCAACAGCGGCGTCGGCAGATGGTGGGAAGGGATGGTGGGCAGGGTGGCAAGATGCCGCCACCGGCTGCTGTTCCGGCATCATGGTGAGGGGGTTCACTTTCCCGGCTGTATTGGGGATGAAGTATGCGCGGCCGGGGAGCACTTCCCGCACCGAGCTGACATGTGCCCCGATGTGCTTGATGGCGTCGATGACGGTGCCGGATTCGTCCAGGAAAATGATGTTGCTGTGCTTGCCCATGAGTTCCACGGTGAGTGTCTTTTGGCGCAGGTCGCCCATCTCATCCAGGTGCTCGATATGGAAACTGATGATGCGCTCCAGGGACGGCTGGGTGATGCCCACCACCTTGCCGCTGCCGATGTGCTTGCGCAGGAGCATGCAGAAGTTGGGCGCGGTCAGGGGTGAGGGTTTGTTGGCCCCTGTGAGGTACACGAGGGGCAGCCCGCCGTTTGCGCTGATGAGGAGTTTGTATGTATCTTTCCCGCCTTTGAGGGTGATGAGGAGTTCGTCCTTTTCGGGCTGGGCGATCTTTTGGATCCTCGCGCCTGTGAGCTTGTCGCGCAGTTCATGGGCCAGGTTGGCCACCACGATGCCGTCAAATGCCATGTTGCATTACCTCGTTTCTGTTATATTGCATGTGGGCCCAAACCGAAGGATGCCATCTCATCGCCCACCAGTAGTTAATACTAAATTACCATTTTAGTATAAACTGAAAATCCCTGAGGTGTCAAGGGAATACAACTGGATGGCCTTATGGGGGGTGCCCCAGGGCAAAGGACCGGATGCCGAGAAAGCGGATGAGGTCGGATTTCACTGGCCGGCCTTGTGGGAGGCGCGGTATGCGGATGGGGTCTGGCCGTGGTATGATTTGAAGAGGCGGTAGAAATAGGTGGTGTTGGGGATGCCCACCGCCGCGGCGATGTCTTTTACAGGGCTGTCGGTGGACTGCAGCAGTTCGCCTGCCCGCAACATGCGTATGGCGGTGATCCTGTCGGGGATGGACTCCCCTTTAAGGTCGGTGTACTGTTTGTTGGCCCAGGGCCCGGACATATGCACCTCTTGCGCGATCTTGGCGGCGCACAGGCTGGGGTCTGGGTATTCTCTGCAGATGATGGCGTCGATGGTGTTGACCAGGTCGCCTTTCTTTTCCATGGGTTTCGTGCTGAAGAACTCCTCCATGCGGTCAAAAAACCGCCGGAATTCCAGGTCTATCTCCCCGATGTCCCCCATGCCCCCGTCGGCGGATTTCTTGATGGGCGGGATGCCCAGTTCCCGGCCTTGCTTTTGTTTCCCGGCGACCTTGGCCACGGACTGGTTGAGTGTGGCCGCCAGCTTGGTGATGATGCTCCATTCGTTGTCCTTGATGTAGTTGTAGGAGTCGTCCATGAGCTGGGTGTACTCTTCCCTGGCCTCCTGGGCCTTGCCCATCATAAGCAGGCGGTTGATGTTGCTCACCCGGGGGTAGTAGTAGTTCTCGTTGAGCAGGATCCTGCTCTTGTCGATGAGCAGCTTCATCTCGTCCAGGGGCCGCAGCAGGGGCAGCGACCCGATGACGAAACCTGTCACCGCAAAGGCCAGCACCAGGATGGCCAGTATGACGACGGTGTTGCGCAGCCGCAGGGTGTCCTTGGTGAGGACATAGTAGGGGATGATGCGGACATAGCGCCACCCGTTTTTGTCGGGTTTGGTGTATGCCACCAGGGATTTCGTGCGGTCGATGTCGGCGACGCTGTAGCCGTCGGCGGTGTCGCCCAGGATGCCCCGCAGGCGTTCCAGCCCCAGGTAGCCGATCCCGTCGGCGTATGTGCGGGGGTTGGAAAACACCACGCCCAATTCGTCGCTGAAGATGAGCGTGGCGTACTGGTCCCGGCTCAGGACCTCGTTTTGCACTATCTGCTCCAGCCATTCGCCGGAGATATTGATCATGATGACGCCGGCGCCCCCTGCGAGCAAATCGTATTTCACATAGGAATACAGCGCCAGGGAGGTGAGGTCGTTTTTGAGTATGCGGGGGATGGGCGCATACTGGGAATAGACATGGCAGTTTTCCAGGATCTCCATGGCCTGGGTGTCGCCGAAGTTCGCAATCTCGTCCCGGCCCCGGTATATGCCCGAGTCTTTGAAGAATTCGTTGCCGTTGCTGACGCAGAGAAATTCGTTTTCGGGGTTCAGGACGTAGATGGAAATGATGAACGGGAACGCGCGGCGGTAGTTGCCTATCTGGCTGAGGGCATTGGCCACAGTGAACGCATCGGTCTCGCCGTAAAGGATGAGTTTCTGTATCGCCACGTCGTCATATATCTGGTAGCCGATATTGGCGGTGATGTTCGAGATCTCGGTGACAGTGTTCTGGACCTGCTTGAGGCTTTCGACATTGGTATAGTAGAACTGCTTGGAGAGCGCGGAGGTGGAAGCCACGGAAAATGAGACGCACAGCAGAATGACCGTCACGCTGATAACGGACACGCTGGCGAACATGATTCTCTTGCGGTTGCTCCAAGCCCTTATGCCAATGGGGCGTCACCTTCTTTCTATGTGCGTTTTCAGGGTTGGCGAGGCGAGGGGCGCCGGACGGGGCCGGGCATCCGGTACGCAGATGCAATGGGTGCCCTGGTTGGCCATTCGGGCTTTTCGATCTCCGTCGGGAGGTCGAGGAATGCGCCGGGATGCACTGGGCGCCTCGTCTTAGGGCGGCGATGTATCACGGTTGTGTCAGTTCGGACAGCCTTGGTGTTCTTGGGCCCCTATGAGGCACAGGACGGTCAAAACCAGCCCGATGACGCAGACCGCGGCGAATGCCTTGAAGTATGCGGGGCCAGTGGCCACGCCCCCTGCGGTGAAGAACATCAGTATGGATGTGGACCATGCGGTGCCCACCGCATTCATGAGCTGCATGACCGTGGCGTTGATGGTGGATGAGTCTTTGGACATCTGTGTAGGTGCGGCGGAGAGCACGTTGGTGGTGAGGCTGGTGGAATAATACCCCAGGCCGAAGCCGGCGATGCAGAAACCGGCCACGATAAGGACCGGGTTTTTCAGGCCCTGGGTGAGGGTGAAGAGCGTCATCCCCGCGACCACGCATGAAAAGCCCACCATGATGATCCGGCGCACGCCGTGCCTGTCAAATGCCTTGCCGCCGAAGGGCAGCCCCACTGCGGAGGCCAGTGCGATGGGGAGCATTATCAGGCCGGAAACGAATGCAGACCAGCCGTATACCCCCTGGAAAAACAGCGGCAGCAGGAAGAGGAAACCGGGTATCAGCAGCATGGAGGCGGCCTGGGTCAGCACCGCATTCACGAATGCCTTGCGTTTGAAAAGGGCGAGGCGCAGGATTGGCCCTTCGAAAGTGAGCTCGTTTCGCACGAAGACGGCGAGCGCCAGGAGGCCCACCAAGGCGATGCACGCCGCAGGCACATTCAGCCCTGCGGTGGTCAGTGCATTCTGGAACCCGTAGACCAGTGCGCAGACCGCAACGGGTGCGGTGGCCATGCCCAGTATGTCGGGGCGGCCCACGACGTCCGAGGGATCTGTATCCCCGAGCCCCTCAAATGTTTGTGCGGGTGCATGGGCGGGCGTGTCGGCGGTTTGGCCGTCGCCGGCAACATCCCCCGGGGTGTTTGCGGCCGCAATGTGGGCATCGGCGGTGATTTGCGCAGATGTTTGGGCGGGCGTGTCGGCGGTTTGGCCGTCGCCGGCAAACCCCGCTGGGGTGTTTGCGGCTGATGCGGGCGTGTCGGCTGAGATTTGCTCGGATGCATGGGCGGGCGTGTCGGCGGTTTGGCCGTCGCCGGCCGCAGGGCGCCGGCGTTCCCCGGGCAGCCACACAAGCCCCGAGATGACGATATAGGCGGCCAGCGGCACATTGATCAGGAGTATCAGTTTCCAGGACCCGATGTCGGCCAGCCAGCCAGACAGCAGCGGCCCCAGCGCCGGGGTCATGAAGATGGGGATGCCGATGATGCCCATGATTTTGCCGGCATTGTCTTTGTCGCAGAGGGAATATGAGATCGCCGTGCCGATGGGCCCGGCCATGGCGCCCACTGCGCCCTGGAGCATACGCAGTGCGATGAGCGCCTGGATGGTCGGCGAGAACGCCGCGCACAGGCTGATGATCCCATAGCACCCGCAGCAGGTGAGCATGGTGCGCCGGGAGCCGAACCGCTTGGAAAACCATGCGGCGAAGGGCGTGACCGCGGAGAGCATGAGCATATACCCCACGATGACCCATTGGACGGAGCCGATGGTGGCATGGAAAACCCCGGAGAGGGTGGGGGTGAGCACATTGAAAGAGATGGCACCCAGCTGCATCATCGCGCCGGAGACCACGACCACCGACAGCGGGCGCACCAAAGAGGCCCCGGTGGGTTTCACGGTGCCGCCATGGTGGGGCGCGTCGCCACCGTGACCTCCGACTGTGTTATGAGCGCCCATGGGCCACCCCTTTCTCGTCGTTCCTCACCATTCTATCATGTACCGTGGCGGCGGCGAAAACACAATGTACAAGCCAGGCGCCACATATGCCGCACAGCCCCTGGAATGGCAACATGCAGGGGGTGTGCGGCCTTGGTCTCATCAGAACTCGAAGGTCACCGGCGGGAGTTTCACGTCCCTGCCGAAGTCGCCGAAGATCACTTCCCCATGGCTCATGACGAACACGCCGAATGACGGGTCGTCGGGCGCATGGTACACGTCGCGCAGGCCGGGGGCACCGTCCATGACCATGGTTTTGGCTTCGAGGTCGTCGGTGAACTCCACCTCGCCGCGGATGCGCACCCATTTGCCGTTCACGAAGTTGGAGCAAAACTCCACATAGGGCGTCTCGCGGATCTGTTTGCAGACTTCCTTGAACGTGCCTGTGCAGAAATACAGTTTGCCGTCTTTTTCCATGGGGCCGCCCCAGGGCCTGTTGCGGGGCTTGCCGTCGCAGACCGTGGCCAGGGATCCGATACCGGCCTCCTTTAACAAAGCGAGCATGTCATTCCACATAGTTTTTTCCTTTCCAAGAGTATACGCAGTGTGCGCGGTTATTGGCTGTTCCTATAGGCGTTTGCAGCCTGGGCGCTTGCAGCCTGGGCGTTTGCAGCCTGGGCGCTTGCAGCCTGGGCGCTTGCAGCCTGGGCGCTTGCAGCCTGGGTGCTTGCAGCCTGCGCTGTTTTTGCGCTGAATATTGGTTGCGCGCGGCTGCAAGCACTGTGGTCATGGGTGGTGTCTGCGCCTGCCACAATCAATGAGAATAGTCCTCGTTGATCACGCCCAGCGGGGCGAGTTTGCCGGGGCCTGCGTAGGTGAAGAACTCCAGGTCGTCCCGGACGGAGAACCCGAAGAAGCAGCCCACGTCGTGTACCTTGCCTTCGTCGGCGGCGTTTCTGAAGTCTATGCACACCATGCCATGGGTGCCGCTGCCCAGTTCCTCCACCCAGGAGTAGATGTGGAGTGTGTCTTTGAGCCCCACGTACCTGGACGGGAATGCGCCGCCGAAGCCCCGTCCCTTTTTTGGGAGGATGACGCAGCACGCAGAGAAGGTATTGGACATGTAGATGTGGTTCATGTTGGGCTCGTCCACGAAGTACTCCCAGCGGATGGTCTTGCCCACCAGGTAGTCCGAATACCCCTGGCGCCCCTCGGGGAATGTGCCGTCGGGTTTTTTGGCCGCACCGAACCAGAAGGTGCGGGATACCTCCCGGGCCTCGTAGTCATTGCCCAGTTTGTGGTAGCAGCAGGTGGTGAGGTAACTCTCGGTGTCGATGAAAAGGGTGATGCACTCGATGGGCTCTGAACCCCGGCGCAGGTGGTGGACCATGATGACCGTGTCGTCGGCGTTGAGCGCCTCGTAGTAGGCGGGGAGTTCCTCGGTCCGGCCGTGCCCGCTCCAATACAGCTTGTTGGCGGTCTCGAAGCGGTAGGTGAGGGTCACGGGCTCGTCCACGCCTTTGTCGAAATAGAACTCAAAGGATTTGCCTGCCAGGGCGTCGGTGAAGGGGCGGGGTTCCTTGTTCTGGGCGCCGCCGTCGTCGGTGGCGTAGTTGGAGTCCACCATCTTCTGGACTTCTTCCTTGGTGTAGCTTTTGGTGACCATGCGGGGGAGGGGGCCTTCCCGCTCGGCGATCTCGGCCTGGCCGCCGTCTTCGGTGAATACCCTCCATGTCCTGTCCATGACCAGTTCCAGGGGCGTGCCGTCCTTGGTGAAGTACTTCAGTGTTTTTTTGAGTTCTGCGCTTTTTGCCATTTCGATTCCTCCTTTTTTGTTATGGATGCGCCCGCAGCAGGGGCCGGCCCATGTGTGGGTGTTTTCCTATAGGTGGGTGTCCTCCCGTAGGTGGGTGTTTTCCCATCGGCGCTCTTGCAGCCACAGGTGTGTTCCCCCGGCGGGTGGTCGCCCGGGCTGCAAGCCGTGGGGCGGTTATCCCATGTGCGGGCGTTGCCCGCATGCGCTCTTGCAGCCACAGGTGTGTTACCTCGGCGGGTGATCGCCCGGTGCTGGAAGCCGTGGGGCGGTTATCCCATGTGCGGGCGTTGCCCGCATGCGCTCTTGCAGCCACAAGTGTTACCCCGGCGGGTGATCGCCCGGTGCTGGAAGCTGCTCGGGGCTGCGAGCCACCGTGTGTTATTTGGCGTAGGTGTCTATGTACGCTTTCCATTGTTTGGAATATTCTTCCTGGACTTTTTCCAGCCCCGCGAGCTTCGCCTGCTCCAGGAAGGTCTTCACGGATGCCTCCACGTCATCCACCAGGCCTGCGTGGAGCGGCTGGAGGTACTGGGTCATGACCGTGCCCAGGGCGGCGCGCTCGGTCTGGTAGGACTCATAGTCCTCGGCGAAGCCCTCGATGTAGTTGGGTCCGGCCTTGGGCTCCATCTCGGCGTACCGTTCCATCTGGTACTCTTTTTCCTTGGGCAGGAGCATGAACTCGGAGTTGCGCCATGCCCAGGGGTTGGACTGCTCCCAGGTGAACCCGCTGGTGGCGGGGTCCTGGAGGGCGACGTACCATCCGTCCTCGTCAACCATGTAGTGCTCGCCCTCGATCCCGTAGCTGGTCAGGTGGTTGATCTCCTTGTCCATGATGAGCTCCTCGATGAACATCAGTGCCCTCTCGGGGTGCTTGGACGCGATGGGGATGGCCAGCCCTTCATGCATCGGGTGGGTGGGGTAGTACACGCCGGTCATGTCGGAATACAGGAAAATGTCAAACTTCCAGTCCGGGTGGGACTCGGCCACCGCGGCATTGTACTCCGCAACGGTGTTCACGGTGCCGCCGAAGAAACGGGCCACGGTCTTGCCGTTTTGCATGGCCGACATGTCCTCGACGTTGGACAGGGCGCTGCGGGACCAGAAGCCCAAGTCGGCCCAACGCTTCATGAGCTTCATCTCCTCGACGAACTCGGGGCTCTCCCAGTAGTTGAACAGGTTGCCGGGGTCATCGTAGGGCGCGGCGAGGCCGTATATGGCTGTGTTGGCCCAGCCGTGGTACATGTCCAGGGCGCCGATGGCGGAGAAGTTGAACTGGTAGATGCCCGCCATGGGGAACTCATTGGTCAGAAGCTGCCCGGGCATGTTCTCCTTGAAGCCCAGCATGAGCTGCTCGATGGTCTCGGCGTCCTTGGGCACCGGGAGGTTGTATTTCTCCTGGAGGTCTTTCCTGTAGATGAACCCGCCCATGAGGAACTGCTTGTAGACGTTGGGCACAGTGTAGATCTTGCCGTTCACGCGCACGCCGTCCCAGTATTCCTGGGGCACCATGGCGTACAGCTTGGGCGCGTACACCGGCAGGAGGTCATCCAGGGCATGGAATGCACCCCGGGCGGCCAGCTGGGAGTAGTTCTGGAACGTGGCGGTGTAGATCACGTCCAGGTTCTGGCCGGAGGAGAGGGCCAGGTTGTACTTCTGCATGGCGTCGGTGAAAGTGGTGTAGTTGAACTTGATGGTGGCATTGATGTCCTTGTTCAGCTTCTCGTTCACCAGGGCGGTGACCCTGTCCATGTCCCTGGGAGCGTCGCCGATCATCAGCAGCTCCAGATCCACGTGCTCGGAAATGTCAGGGCCTGCGGGGGCTGCGGCGGTGTCGGCCGGAGCCTGGGCAGCGGGGGCCGCAGCGGCGCTTTGGCCTGAGCTGTCGGCGGGTGCGGCCGGGGCCGCCGTAGTGGCGGCGGGCGCCTGGGTCTGACCCCCTCCTGAGGAACAGGCGTAGAGCGCGGTGGTGGCGACCGCAAGGCACAGAAGCATGGCGGCCAAGTGTCTGAGTTTCTTTCCTTTCATCGTAACACCTCCCTTTCTTGATGCGAAATCAGATACCGTCATTCGCTTGCGTTTCTATCCTTTCACCGCCCCCTGCGCCCGCGCCCCGTATGCCGATGGCGGGGGAAGCACGGGGGAGATGGTAGGTTTGTTTTCCGGGGCATCCGGGGCGGCCTGCACCACGGTGTGCCCTCATGAGCGGTGGCTGAGGCCGGGTTCCGTCCTGTGCGCATCCGGGCGGCCTGTCACACGGTCATCCCTTGACCGCCCCGATGGTGATCCCCGCGATGAAGTATTTCTGGACGAAGGGGTAGAGGAGGATGATGGGCCCGGTGACGAACACGGCCATGGCGAGCTTCACGGTCTCCGAGGGCACCGCCACGGACTCGGCTATGGCGGCGGAGTTCATCTGCTTGAACGCCTCGAAGCCGCTGAGCATATTATATAGGTAGAACTGCAGCTCGAATTTGGCGGGGCTGGAGATGAACATGGAGGACATGTACCAGTCGTTCCAGTACATCAGCCCCAGAAACAGCCCGATGGTGGCAAGCGCGGAGGGTATGAGTGGCAGGACGATCCGGAAGAATATGGTGAACTCGCCAGCGCCGTCCACCCGGCAGGAGTCTATGATGGAGTCGGGCACGTTGTTGGCGATGAACGTGCGCATCAGGAAGATCATGAACGGGTTCATGAGCAGGGGCAGGCACAGGGCCAGGAGGTTGTCCTTCAGGCTGAGGGTATTGGCGATCATGATGTACCATGGCACCAGCCCGCCGCCGAATATGGTGGTGAAGTATATAAGGAAGGAGATGACGTTGCGGTGCCTGAAATCCTTGCGGGACAATGCGTACCCCGCCATGGACATGCACAGCAGGCCGATGAGGGAGCCGCACACCGTGTTGACGATGGTGACGCGGTAGGCGGTGAGCAGCGACTGGGGGATGCGCAGGATGGTCCTGTACGCCGCGGTGGTGAGGCCTTTGGGCAGTATGGAGTAGCCCGTCCGCGCTATCAGCTCATTGTCCGAAAGGGAACCGCTGATGATGACGACGAAAGGGAAGACGGCGATCAATGCGCCCAAGGTGAGGACGGTGATGGAAATCGCCTGGAATATGTACCAGTCCCTGGATTTCTTGACTTTCATGGTTCCCCCCTAAAACAGCGCATAGTCCGGGTTGCGTTTCTTGATGATCGTGTTCACCGCCATGATGAGGATGAAGCCGAACACGGACTGGTAGACGCCCGCGGCGCTGCTGCGGCCGATGTCGAAGTCGAATGTCAAGGAGCGGTAGACGAACGTGTCGATGATGTCGGTCATGGAGAAGAGGTTGCCATTGGACCCGATCAGCTGGTAGAAGAGCTCGAACTGGCCCTTCAGGATGCTACCCAGGGAGAATAGGAAGAGTATGACGAATGTGGGCTTGATGAGGGGCAGGGTGATGTAGCGAATCTGCTTGAACGTGCCCGCGCCGTCCATGGCAGCCGATTCGTAGAGCTCGGGGTCTATGCCGGTGATGGACGCCAGGTAGATGACCGTGCCGTAGCCGATGTTTTTCCAAAGGTAGAAAAAGACGATGAGCGCGGGCCACAGGAAGGGCTTGTTGTAGAAATCGTAGGGGGGCAGGCCGCCGGAGCGCAGGATGCCGTTCACGATGCCGAACTCGTAGTTGAAGAGGTTGTAGACCAGCACCCGCAGGATGACGAATGACACGAAATAGGGGAAGAGCAGCAGCGACTGGGAGATGCGCTTGAACACCCTGCCCGCCACCCGGCTGATCATCACCGCGATGAGCACCTGGCATATGTTGCTGATGGAGATGAATGCGATGTTGTACAGCACCGTGTTGCGTGTGATGCGCAGGAGGGTGCCGGACTTGAAGAGGTACTTGAAGTTCTCGAAGCCGACGAAGGGGCTGCCGAAAAGCCCCCCGGTGAACGAGAACCGGGTGAACGCATAGTATATCCCGCTCATGGGGATGTAGTTGAACACGATGAAAAAGATGATAGCCGGCAGGAGCATGAGGTAGTAGGCGGCGTACTTTTTGTACTTCATATGGACCTCCGGTTCTTGGCAAAGGGCATGGCGGCCAATGGTAAAAAAGACGAAAATAGCCGGTTACAGGCGGTATTTATTGGTACTATAGCTGTATATTAGCATTTGACCCGCCGAAACACAAGTATAATTTTACAGATTGGACTATAATATTCGGGGTTTGCTGGGGGAAATTGCCAAAAAATAACAGAGGGCATGGGTGCCCCGCCGCCTGGGCGGATCCATCGGCAGCTGGGGGGCGACTTGTGACGTTAAAGCGCCGGCGGCGGAATTTGCCTTAGGTTTGGTATTGATTCCAAGTGGGAAACGTGGTAGAATCGTACAATATGGGTTGGGGGAGGGCGGGAGAGGCACAGCACCGAGATGGGAAGGCCACGCCGGCCGACCCCGGCGGCGAAAGTTGGGGAAGGGCGCAAGAAGCAAAGCACCGAAATGGGAAGGTGCTTTCCCGGACGTGCTGCTTGTGACGTTGTGGGTGGGCGCTAGAAGCAAACTACCGAAATGGGAAGGCGCATATGATTCGAAGCATGACGGGGTATGGCAGGGGGGAGTTTTCGTCGCCCGAGTGCAAGGTGACGGCGGAGCTTAAGTCCGTCAACCACCGCTACCTGGACCTGGGGCTGAAACTGCCCAAGAAACTCTACATCTTCGAGGCGTCCATCAGGGGCCTGCTGAAAAACTACATGCAGCGGGGCAAGGTGGATCTCTTCGTCACTTTCGAGGATTTCAGGGAAAACCAGACCGTGCTGCGTTACAATGGCGCATTGGCGGGCGAGTATGTGCATTATATATCCCAGATGGCGGAGGCCTTCGGTTTGCCTGATGACCTGACTGCGGTGAAGCTGGCGCAGATGCCGGAGGTGCTCACCATGGAGCAGGCTGCCGAGGACGAGGGGGAAACCTGGAAGGAGCTGTCCGCTGCCCTCACCCAGGCCGCGGAGAGCTTCGTGGCCAGCCGGGAGGCGGAGGGGGAGCGCCTGCGCTCTGACCTGATGCAAAAGCTGGAAAACCTGGCAGGGATGGTGTCCGACATCGAGGGGCGTTACCCCCAGGCGCTGGCCGCATACCGGGCGAGGCTCAAGGAGCGGCTGGACGAAGTGATGACAAATACTTCCATCGAAGAGCAGGTGGTGGCGGCGGAGATGGTCATCTACGCCGACAAGACCTGCACGGACGAGGAAACCGTTCGGCTGAAAAGCCACATCGAGGCGATGCGGGGCGCGCTGCTGGAAGGGGAAAATGTAGGGCGCCGGCTGGATTTCATAGCACAGGAGATGAACCGGGAGGCCAACACGATCGGCAGCAAGGCCGGGGACCTAGGGATCACGCAGATCGTCGTCGACATCAAGGCGGACATCGAGAAGATCCGTGAACAGATCCAGAATATAGAGTGAAGAAACGTCAAGGGGCAGCAGCGATTGAAACTCATCAACATCGGG
>JAISUG010000061.1 GCA_031272185.1 Lachnospiraceae bacterium | reverse complement strand
TGGGTGGGATGGGAACGCACTTAGTAAAGAGCAACCGCGAGAGCGGCATGGGCCGCCCGGACATCGCGCTGGTGCCGCGGCGGATACGGGGCACCACGGTGATCCTCATCGAGTGCAAGGCCGCGGACTCCGTCGGCGGCCTGGAAGCGGCGGCGGACGAGGCCCTGGCCCAGATCGACAGGAAGAAATACGAAGAGGGGTGGAGGGCCGAGGGGTACCAAAACTTCATCCACTACGGCTTCGCATTTTACAAAAAAGACGTGCTGGTGAAAACGGTGTGAGTGTGGTATCGCACCGCACCAGCGAGTTCACATTCTACAAAAAAGGACGTGCCGGTGAATACGGTGTGAGCGATGTGTTCTCATTGACAACCCCATAAGCCACTATAACGGCACCACAAACTGACCTGTTGTAGTAAACATCCTGGGTCCGGCGCCTGCCAAGAGTGGAATCTAGAAATCCATTTTTAGAAAACCAGTTTTGCAGTATTGATGCCTTGCATTTTGCCCCATATAAAGGTATAATATGGGTATCATTTGACAAGGAGGTGTTTGCATGAAGACCTTGATTAGACCATCCAGTGAAATAAGAAAAAACTATAACAGCATCGCCGATATATGCCGTAGCACGAACGCCCCCGTCTTTTTGACGCGCAACGGCATGGGCGATACGGTCATCATGGATTTGGCCACATATAATCAACGCGAGGAGGATCTGGATATCGCATTGAAGCTTCTTAATGCGGAGAGGGAGCGGATCCAGGGCAAAAAGGGATACTCAGTGGACGAGTTTGAAGCCAACATGCGCATGGCGATTTCTGAGGGGGCAAAGCTTGGGGAACGTTGATGAAGTGTATCATGTGGAGATTGCCCCTGCAGCCAATGACCAGATGTACACACACGTTGAATTCCTGGCTCGCGTTGATGCTGATGCGGCAGCTAAAATGTTGGACAAATTTTTGCAAGACATTCATTCTCTGGAAAAACTGCCGCAACTGAATCCGCCTTACAACCGAGCATACCTGCCAGTTGGCAAATACAGATATAAGGTTTCTGGGCGGCGGTATCTCATCATTTTTCAGGTCGTTGGCCAATGTGTCTATGTCGATGAAATAAGGGATTGTCGCCAACGTGAAGAGTCGGGTCCTATCTTTCAACTATGGGATGAAAGGTGATGGAGAAGCATATGCCGTAACTCTATTGCCCCGCCGACGAAACCCTGCGCCAAGTTGAGACTAATGTCGAATATGCCTTGTTTAGTTGGTGGGGCAATAACATGGTTGGCGGGGTGGCGCATGGGGGATTACATAAAAGCGATACCGATCGGCAAGGTTCCCAAAACGACTGCTTACACAGTATCCGACCGGAAGGGGGTATGATGGCGACGATCAGGGATGTGGCGGCCAGGGCTGGGGTGGCGGTCTGCACGGTGTCCAGGGTGCTGAACGGCTCGGCGGCGGTATCGCCGAAAACCAAGGCGCGGATCACGGACGCCATGGCGGAACTGGACTATGTGCCCAATGAGCTGGCCAGGGGGATGTTCCGGCAAAAATCGGGGATCGTGTCCATGCTGGTCCCCAGCATCCGGCATATGTTTTTCGGGAACCTGGCGCATTTCGTCGAGCGTGAGCTATATAGGCATGGCTACAAGCTCATGCTCTGCAGCACTGACGGCAAAAAGGAGCGGGAGGCGGAGTACATGCGTACGTTCCGGTCCAACCTGGTGGACGGCGTGATCCTGGGCGTGGCAAGCCTGGACCTGGATGTGTACGAGAACTTCAAAAAACCGCTGATCACCACGGATATCCGCATCAATGACAGCATCCCTGTGGTTGTGTCCGACAACGACACGGGCGGGGCGCTGGCGGCGGACGCTTTCATCAGGCGGGGATGCAAATGCGTGATACAGCTGATCAGCGCAAGCGAGCGGTTCGTGCTCTCTTTGCAGAGGCATCTCCGGTTTGCAGCCAAACTGCGGGATGCGGGCATCGCAGTGCAAGACGTGGAGATCAAATGGGACGAGTTTGACTACCACGGCTATCAGGAGCTGGCACAATCGATCCTGGATGCGCACCCGGAGATCGACGGGGTGATGGCGGCTGACATGCCTGCCTGCGCTTTCCTGAAAGCGGCTATCCGCATGGGCCGCCGGGTACCCGAGGAGTTTTGCGTGGTCGCCTATGATGGCACATATCTCGCACACGTGAACACATTGGACATGACCGCCGTTTCCCAGCCTCTGGATGAGATGGCCGCGAAGATGGTGGAAGTGCTGCTGGAACTCATCGACGGCAGCGAGGTCAAGGGAACATACGTACAGCTGCCCGTGTCTTTCCGTCAGGGGGAAACGGCTTGATTCCCCATAAGCGCTTTGCGCACTGGCGTCCGAGGGCAAATGCCGTCGTATAGCGCAGCGTAACTGTATAGCCAAGCGCAACTGGATAGCGCACGTAACGATTGCTCCCCGTAGTGCATTATACATAAAACGGGATGTTAAACTTTGGCAGAATTGCACATTGCGTTTTGCCTTGCGATGGGGTATGATGTGGGCGAATGAAACACGTTTCACCAAGCGCATGGGGCACTGCGAGCCGGTCGGCGGTTGCGGAGCGGAAAAGTCTGGGTGGCGGTTGCGGAGCGTGAAGAGTCGGTGGATGCTACAGTGTGGGGGGGCGGCGGCAGCTGCGGGGCGGGAAAGTTCGGTGGCAGCTGCAGAGCGTGAAGAGTCCGAGCGGCGGCTGGGGAGTGCGCAGGGCGCAGGGCTGGGTTACAGCTGCAGAGCGGAAAAGTCCGGGTGGCGGCTGTAGAGCGGGAAAGTCCGAGCGGCGGCTGTAGAGCAGGAAAGTTCGAGCGGCGGCTGGGGAGTGCGCAGGGCGCAGGGCTGGGTTACAGCTGCAGAGCGGGAAAGTCCGGTAGGCAGATGCAGTGCTGGAAGATTTGAATGACGAGTGTCCTGTTTGACGGGGCATTTTATAACGGTCGAAAATGAAACACGTTTCATACATAAGAAGCACGTGGGGTTCTGCAAAGAGAGGGGAAGCAAGATGAAAGCCATCCGGGCGGCTGCACGCCGGGGCGGCTAGATGCAACTAAAAGAGGGAGGAAGCGAAATGCAAGGGTTGGAGAGCAGGTTGTGTGGTGCGACGGTGGCGGTAGCGCAGGTGGCAACGAAAGCGGGCGCAAAGGTGGCAACGAAAGCGGCAACAAAAGCGGCAACAAAGTCGGAAACGAAAGCGGGATCAAAGGTAGCATCAAAAGGAGCAACAAGGGTGGCAACAAAAGCTGCAACGAAAGCGGGCGCAAAGGCGGCATCGCTGGCTGCGGCGATGATGCTGATGGCGGTGATGTCGCTTATGCTGGCAGCGTGCGGGGGCAGTGGGGCGGGCGGGTCCGGCGCTGCGGGAAGCACCCAGGGCGGGGCGGCCGGTTCTGATGGCGGCAGCGGGGTGGCAGATGGTACCGGCGCAGGCACCGGCCAGACAGGTGCCGGGGCGGGGGCGTCCGGGGCGCCCATCCGCCTGGTGAACGGAAAAATCGAGATCGACGCCCAGCTGAAAGCCTATGCGAAGGATTATCAGGAACGGACAGGGCAGGAAGTGATCATCGAGTCATTGGGCGGCGGCGTGAACATCCTTGCGCAGATCAAAAACTACCATGCTGCGGGGAACACGCCGGACATCTTCGTGACCAACGTCAATGAGCGGGAGCAGCTTGCGGATCTGTACCTGGATCTGAGCGACCAGCCGTGGGTGGCGGAAACGGATGCCTACCTGACGGACACAGACGGCAAGGTGATCGGGGCGCCGTTTTCCGTGGAGGGGATCGGGCTGGTGTACAATGCCGACATATTGGCCAAGGCGGGCATTGACCCAAACACATTGATCAACATAGGCGCCCAAAGGGCGGCGTTTGAGAAACTGGATGCGATGAAAGGGGAACTGGGGCTGTCGGCGGTGGTCAGTGCGGCGGCCGAAAGCGGGCAGATGTACTGGGCGACGGGGAACCACCTGATGAGCGCATACCTGTCAATGGGCATGGCCCGGGACGACAAAACGCTTGTGGACATGATGAACCGGGGGGAGATCGACGAGGCGCGCATGGGGCAGTTTGCGGATTATGTGAAGCTGCTGTTTGAATATGCCGACCCCGCGGTGCTCCTTTCCGGCACCTACGACGACCAGCTGGCTCTGTTCGCACAGGGCAAGACCGCATTCCTGTGCCAGGGGAACTGGGTGGACCCGTCACTGGAGACCTACGGGGTGACGTTTGGCTGCGGGATACTCCCCTATGCGTTTTTGGAAACGGACACCCCTGGGGCCACGGCGGATTCCCCCACTTGGTGGGCTGTATATAGGGGCGGTGCGAACATAGATGCCGCAAAAGCGTTCCTGAC
>JAISUG010000056.1 GCA_031272185.1 Lachnospiraceae bacterium | reverse complement strand
CTTTCGGCAAGACGAACGGGCGCGTCAGGCACTGCCGTCACCACCCCGCCGCCGGCTGCCACGGAGCGGGCCCCTTCGGCAAGACGAAGGGGCGCATTTGGCAGGATGCCACAGCCTCTGGGCCCGTGTATCACGATACCCGCGCCGCGGATGGTGCCTATCGCCTGCAGCGCATAGAGTATGTCGCTGTCCTTGTCCTGGGAAAATGTCCGCACCCGCTGGGCCAGCCGCCCGTCATAGAGTTCATGGAGGGCGCCCCCCACCGTGCCAAAATAAGCGCCGATGGCATTCAGGCGCTTTTCCCTAATTGCCGGGGTTTTTCCCCTGATCGCAGTATTCATTTGCCGTCGCCCCCAAGCGTGTTTCCATCATTTGCCATCGGATCCCCAGCACGCACATACACCATACCGCTCACCCCACGGATTAGCCGCTTTATCCTCGGATTCGCAGCTTGCAAACATGGCCGCACACTAGATATTTTCCCCCGCATAGTTCCCGGTGTCCTGCGCCTCGATGCGCAGTATTTTGTCGCCCCACTCCTTCGCCCAGTCACGCAGCCTGGTCACCCCCAAGGGGCTGGGCAGCGTGGACTGGGTGTCCTCGATGATGTACCTGGCCAGTTCCCTGTAGACGTCCGCCTGGGGCGATGTGGGGTTGGCCTCCAGCACCGTCCTGCCGTGGAGCTCGCTTTGCGCCACCACCGACGACCTGGGCACGTACCCCACCACCTTTGCATTGGTGCGCTGTGCAAAATCGTCGATAAGTGGTTTCGCATATGCCGTCTGCACGCTGTTGGCGATGATGCCGCCCAGCTGCGCGCCGCCGGTGGGCGCATACTTGCTGATGGCGCGGAATAGGTTGTTTGCGGCATAGATCGCCATGAAATCCGACGAGGTCACCACATACACCTTGTCTGTGATCCCCTCCCGGATGGGCACGGCGAACCCTCCGCAAACCACATCCCCCAGGACGTCATACAGCACGATGTCCGGGGAGAATGTCTCAAACAGTTCCAGTTCCTGAAGCAGGGTGATGGCGGCGTTGATCCCCCGCCCCGCACACCCCACCCCTGGTACCGGCCCGCCCGCCTCGATGCACAGCACGCCTTTGTACCCTATCACCGACACGTCCTCGATGCGCACCTCGGCGCCCTCCCGCAGGCTGTCCAGCACCGTGGGCAGGTAATCCCCGCCCCGCAGGGTGTTGGTGGAGTCGCTTTTGGGGTCGCAGCCGATCTGTATCACCCTGTACCCCGCCTCTGCGAGCGCCGCGCTGATGTTGGATGTGGTGGTGGATTTGCCGATGCCCCCTTTGCCGTATATGGCGATATGTTTGGTTTTATTTGCCATGTCCTGGTTTCCTTTGGATTTTTTCCATCTTTTCTGCCATCCACTGGCGTTAATGCTATTTCTGTCTATCTGCCATGTCCCAGCTTCCTTTGGATCTCATCCACCTTGTCCAGCCTCTCCCAGGGGAAATCGGCGTCCAGCCGCCCGAAATGCCCGTAAGCCGCGGTCTTCTTGTAGATGGGACGGCGCAGACCCAGCTCTGCGATGATGGCCGCCGGGCGCAGATCGAACACCTCCGGGATGATACCCAGGATCTCCTCCTCGGGCACTTTGCCCGTGCCAAATGTTTCCAATGTCACCGATACGGGCCTGGCCACCCCGATGGCATACGCCACCTCTATTTCCAGTCGGCTTGCCAGCCCCGCCGCCACCAGGTTCTTGGCGATCCAGCGCGCCGCATACGCCGCCGAGCGGTCCACTTTCGTGGGGTCTTTGCCGGAAAATGCGCCCCCGCCGTGCCTGCCGCTGCCGCCATATGTGTCCACGATGATCTTGCGGCCCGTGAGGCCTGCATCCGCCTGGGGCCCCCCGATGACGAACCGCCCCGTGGGGTTCACGAAATACTTCGTCGACCCGTCCAGCAGACTTTCGGGGATGGCATGGCGTATCACGTGTTTTACCAGGTCCTCGTGGATCTGTCCCTGTGCCACTCCCTCACTGTGCTGTGCGGACAACACCACCGTGTCCACCCGTTTCAGCCTGCCCGCTTCGTCGAACTCCACCGTCACCTGGGACTTCCCATCCGGGCGCAGGTATGGCAGGGTGCCATCCTTGCGCACCTGCGCCAAACGGCGGGTGATGCGGTGGGCGAATGTGATGGCGGGCGGCAGGTATTCGGGGGTCTCGTCCGTGGCGTAGCCGAAGATGATCCCCTGGTCCCCGGCCCCCGTGCCGAAATCGCCCTCCTCGCCGGCCTCACGTGTCTCAAAAGCATTGTCCACACCCGCCGCTATGTCCGCCGACTGCTCGTCGATGGATGTGAGCACCGCTATGGAATCCGCATCAAAACCGCCCGCCCCACCGGTGTATCCGATGTCCCGGATGGTGCCGCGGATGATTTTTGGTATGTCCACATATGCCGTGGTGGTGATCTCCCCCACCACAAGCGCCAGCCCCGTCGCCACCGTGGTTTCCGCCGCCACCCTGGCATAGGGGTCTTTCTCGATCAATGCGTCCAATATCGCATCGGAAATCTGGTCAGCCACCTTGTCCGGGTGTCCCTCCGTCACCGACTCTGACGTGAAAATCCTTCCCATTTGTCCTTTCTCCTATACCGGGCCCGCAAGCCCACACTTTGGTTCCCCGCCCCTGCTTTCACCGGGCCTGCAAGCCCACACCTTAGTCTCCCAACCCTGCTTTCACCGGGCCCGCAAGCCCACACTTTGGTTCCCCACCCCTGCTTTCACCGGGCCCGCAAGCCCACACCTTAGTTCCCCACCCCTGCCTTCACCGGGCCTGCAAGCCCACACCTTAGTCCCCCACCCCCACTTTCTCCCGCCAGCCAAACACCCGTTTCTCCAATGCCGCCAAGGAGTAATTGATGGTGATCCCCAGCACCGTCATAACGATGATGTTCGCATACATCTCCGGGTACATCATGTACGTCTGGAATTGCCTCACGCTCCACCCCAGGCCCTCCGTGGCGCCGATCATCTCCGCGCCGGTGAGGACCATGATGGACGTGGTCGCGCTGATGCGTATACCCACGAATATGGAGGGCAATGCCCCCGGGAACACCACTTTCAGGAAGAGCTGCCACTTCGGCATCCCCATGACGGTGGCCGCCTTGACCAGCTGGGCGTCGATGTTCTTCACCCCGCCGATGGTGTTCATCAGGTTCCCCCACATCACACCCCAGAAGATGATGGCTATCCTGGAGGCCTCGCCGATCCCCAGCAGCATCACGAACACCGGCATCAGCGCCAGCACAGAGATGTTCCGGAACATCTGCATGAGGGGGTCAATGAACTTCTCGAACCTGCGGAACCACCCGATGGCGATCCCCAAAGGTATGGCTATGCCCAGCCCCAGGAAATACCCCGACAGCGCACGCTTGATGCTGTAGGCAAGATTGTACGCCAGCCCCCGCTGCAGGCCGTTCATACCGGCTTTGGGCGCATACAGCAGCAGCTGGTTCCAGAGCGCCACCACTATCTTCGAAATGGGCGGGAAGAATATGGGGTTCACCACCTTTAGCCTCGACGCCAGTTCCCACAGCGCGAAGAACAGGATGACAGCCAGCAGGCGGTGTGCAGTGTTGATGACCTTCGTCCACACCCGCCGGATCCGGCCTGCCAGAACCGGCACATTCACTTGTTCTTTGGCCGGGGCCACAGGCAGTGAGAGCCCTGCGGCCGCGGCAATATGTTGGTTCCCCATGTGGTCACCTCTTCCAGTATCCACTGGCGCGCGCCGGTATCACTTCGGCCGACGTGCCACGATGGACTCCTTGGATTCCGTCACGTTGGAGGCGAACTCGTTAGTGTAGGTGTCGGTGGGCTTCACCGGATCGTCGGGGCTTAGTTCCCCTGCGATATATGCCACCTCGAACCAACGGTCTATGGCCCCCGGGTTGATGTCGTGGTCTTCCGTGAAGCGCTGGAACGCCACTTTAGTGGGGTCGATCCCGAAATCTTCCACCGCCCATTCCAGTGCCAGCTTGCGGTTCTCCTCGTCGTTCAGCCATACCCGCGCCTTGTAGTGCGCATTGGAGAACCCTTGGACCACACCGTCGTCCCTGTGGGCGTCGATGAACGGCTCCAGGAACCCGCGGACCGAAAGCCCCGCATACTCGTCGCCGAATATCTCCCAGGAAGACGTGACCCGCCGCAGCACCCCGTCGGCGATGAGCAGGTCTGCCTCGGGCTGGCGCTGGGAATGCACCGCGGAAATGTCCAGCTGGCCCGCAGACAGGGATTGGAGCTGCACGCTCTCATCCAGCTGCACGAACTGCACATACTGGGTGTCCAGGCCTTTTGAGTTCAGGTAATACACCGGGTATCCTGTGATGCACGTGTCAGAACCGTTCACGCCGAATTTCCATTTGCCGTCGCCGCTGTCAGGATTGGGCTTGGAAAGGTCGTCCAGCGAGGTCAATGGGCTGTTCACATCCACGTAGTACGCAATGTGGAACAATGTGTCGCTGTCCACCATCCCAGGGTGGGTGGCGATGGCGCGTATGCCCGCCAGCTGCGCCCTGGCAAACCCGGTGATGTGCCCGCCGGTCAGGTAGTCCAGCAGCCCCTGTTCAGCCGCCTGCTGCACCGTGATGCCCTCGCCGATGGTCACCTGCTCCAGCTTGATGCCCTCTTCTTCGAAAAACCCCAGCTTGTCGCCAATGTAGTATTCGTTGATGGCGGTAGCCGTGGGCACCCTCACCGTGACGAGTTCCTTGGGCGCCTGCGTGGCGGCGGCCTGGGTTTCACCCGATGCAGCCGCACCCTGGCCCGCTGTATCCGTCTGCGCCGCCCCTTGGGTCACCCCAGCCGCAGCCTGGGTCACGGCGGCCGCAGCCTGGGTCACGGCGGTCGCCTGTGTTTCGGCTGTCTTCGTGGCCTGGCCGCATCCCGCCAACGTCACCGCAAGCAGCGCCACAGCTGCCCATGCCGATAGATATTTGGTTTTCTCGTTCATATAGTTCTTCATAATGCTTCCTCCGTTTTTTTCAACCTCTTATTCATGCCTTTACGTGCAAGCACGACAGGCATGAGCACTCGGAACTGTGTATGACGATTCCCAGGATTGCTTTGCGCAACCCTGGCACCACTCGGAATCCGCCCTTGCGGGCTACTTCCTCGTGTCGTTCGGGCCTCTTATTCATGCCTTTACGTGCAAGCACGACAGGCATGAGCACTCGGCCCTTGTATCGTCATATGATCGTCCCTGGGTCTATTACTTTGGCCACGTCTTGCACGTCGGTGCCGCCGGGCCCGTCCCCGTCTTTTCCGGGACTCACCGTCACGCTTTCGGCCTCGCTCCCGCCGCTTGTTTCGGTTTGCAGCAGTTCCCAAAGGCGGTTTCGCACCCACGTGAAGTTCGCCGACGTGTTCACCTGGGAGCTGCTCCTGGGGCGAGGCAGGTTCACGTCCACCACCGCCTTCACCCTGCCCGGGTGCGTCCCCATCACCACCACCCTGTCAGCCAGGAGCGCCGCCTCCTCGATGCTATGGGTGACGAAAATGATTGTTTTCTTGGTCTCTTCCCAGATGCGCATGAGTTCGTCCTGTAGCACGCCGCGTGTCTGGGCGTCCACCGCAGCGAAAGGCTCGTCCATGAGCAGCACTTCCGGGTCATAGGCCAGGGACCTGGCGATGGCCACCCTCTGGCGCATGCCCCCGGACAGCTCGTGTGGGTAACTCTTCTCGAACCCCCGCAGCCCCACCAGCTCGATGTACCTGTCGCTTATCCGGGAACGTTTCCTTTTGGGGATGCCCTTGACTTCCAGGCCCAGTTCGATGTTGCGCCTCACGTTGCGCCAGGGGAGCAATGCGTACTGCTGCATCACGAACCCCCGGTCCAGCGCCGGCCCGTTGATAGCCTTGCCGTCGATGCGGATCTGCCCCGATTTGGGCTTCACCAGCCCCGCAATGATGTCCAGGAGGGTGGATTTCCCGCACCCCGATGGCCCCACGATGGTGATGAACTCCCCGGGGCGGATGGTCAGGTCGAACCCGTCCAGGACCTGGAGCGTCTGCTTTGCGCCCCGCCCCTCGCCCCGCACTTGGAAAGACTGGTTAAGGCCGTTGATTTCGATTTTGTACCCCTGGTCCGGATAGGTTTCGGTCTCTTGCCCATTGCAAGGCGCCTCGTGGTTTTGCTGCCATGGAAACTCGCCAGGTCGCGGTAGCATGTTTTTCCCATATAGGTTCATACATATCCCCTTTCATGCCTCTTCATGGAATACCGGCAGCAGCCCTGCCCCGATGCAACACATTTCACGCGCCCCCAAATATCGGCAGCAGTTCCTCCCTGATACGGTACACGTCACCCGCCTCGGCCAATACCGGCTGCAGCCCTGCCCCGATGCAACACATTTCACGCGCCCCCGCCAAATATCGGCAGCAGTTCCTCCCTGATACGGTACACGTCGAATATCGGCTGGTGCACCTCCGGGTGGCAGTTTTTCACCAATGCGTATGTCAGCCCCGCGCGGATCTGTATGTCCGCCGCCTTGATGGCCATGTCCAGGTTCCATTCAGGCGTGGGTGAGCGCACACCCTCGAAAGGCGTCCCGGGCCTGGGCCCGAAGATGTTGGTGTTCCCGTACACACCCACGCCTGCCAGGTACTCCACGCCCTCCAATGTCTTGAACTTCGGCTCGATGCCGGTGACGAAGTTGCAGCGCACATGCCCGAACCCGAATGTCTTGGCCGCGAACTCCAGCGCCTCTATCCAACGCTTGTGCCCCACGGTCCTGGCCTTGCCCGGGCAGACGGTGTTGAAAAAGTTCTCGTCCCAGATCTCTTTGTTTATGGTGATATTGGAGAACCCCGCCTCTTTCAGGCGCACGATGTTCTCGAAATCCCTGGGTGCCGCTATGCACGCAGAGGCATTCAGCCCCGTCCGCCCCAGCGCATCCTGGATCGCCTCGATGGAGTCGCTGTAATACTCGATCTCCCGCCGCTCCGCGATGACGCCCCCGGTGAAATCCAGCCGGTCAGCCACACCCTCGTCGAATGCCGCTTTCACCAGCTCCGCGATATGGTGGGGCTGCTTCAGGAAGATGTCCCCGCCCCTGTTGTTGATGTCGCAGAACATGCAGTCCTCGCCCCGTTCCTTGAATGCGCACTCGTTGGAATACCACACCTCCACGCATTTGTCCGTGAGGATCATGCCAATGTCCAGAAATGCTTTCCCGTCAGAGGTGAACCCGTCATAGAACTTGGGCCGGGCCTCGAAAGTGATGTCCCGCCAGATCTCGTTCCCGTCCTTCGTGACGTAAAATGTGCCATTCTCGTATTCCAGGGCGTAATCGGACTTCGGGTTGGGGCGCAGGAACATCCAGTACCCCAGCGGGATGTGGAACATGCTGGGCAATTTGTCGTCCAGCCCGGGGATTGGCCCCTTAAGTTCCGGCTCGGCAGACCCAAGATGACCGGCCGCCTGACTGCCGGGCTTGGTCCCGCCATCTGCCTGACTGCCGGGTTTTCCCTTGCCGCCGTCCGTGTGTCCGGGCACACGCCCGCCGCCACCTTGCCCGGCCCGCACATTGGCGTCGATGACACCCGGCTGAAACATCCCCTGCTTCTTCCCGTGGCGGAAACTCCCGCCCTCTTTCGTGGTGACGCCGCCCCCGGCAGCCTCCACCACGCCTTCACCGATACGCAGCCCCGCATCCAGGATGCGCACCTTGTGATCCAACGCCTCGAAAGCCTTGTCCCGCAGTTGCTCTTTTGTCAGTGCGGCCATGATATCAATCCCCCCGCTTCTTCCATTATCGATTCACATTATCCACAGTACAATACCAATGTAAGTCTTGGCCCTGGTTCCATACAAACAAGGATGTAAGTCTTGGCCCTGGTTCCATACAAACAATAATGTAGGTCTTGGACTTGGTCCCATACAAATAAAAAAGCCGCAGGTCTTTGCGAAGCGGGACAAGTCTATTTCCGCTTCAGCTTCACCTCCGGTGTTCCGGCCAGCAAACTGTATGATGCTTTCTATGTCGTCGTCCGCACCTTGGATATCACGATCCGATTATCACGTCGCTCGCCTTATCCGAAAGAAATCCCGCTCCCGACGCTCGCCCTATCCGGATGTAACCACGTACCCGCCGCTCGCCCTGTCCGGATGAAGCCACGCTCTCATCGCTTTCCTACGACATTGAGCAGCTTTGTTTCCTCGCAGGTCTCACAGCAGGTCTCACAGCTTGATCTTCTCGTTTTTTTCCAGCCCCACGATGCGTCCGTCCTGCATCCGCAGCACCACCGTCCCGTAGCGCACCCCGTCGATCATGTGGAGCAGGCAAGCCAGCTCCGTCTCCGGCACCAGGTGCCTGTTCACAGAACGGAACTCGCCGAAAGGCCTCCCCTGTGTCCTGGTCAGCGTCAGGTACAGCGCCCGCCCGTCCTGCTTGGACACCGTGACCGCGCCGTCCGTCACTTTTGCAATCGCTTCTTTAAGCACCCCTGCAAAGTCCGGCCTGCCCTTGGCTACCACGCCGCCGTTTTCCCTGTGCCCACCATCTTCACCACCATCCGGCCTGCCATTGGGCACCACGCCTCCGTTTGACCTGTGCCCGCCATCTTCACCACCATCCGGCCTGCCACCTGCGTCCAATCCCCTGACTGCCCTGACCCCGCCATGCCCGGCCACATCCGTGAAGTCCGCTCTTCCCCTGTTTCCCATCTTTTCACTGGGCACTACATCCGATACGCTCATTTTCACGCCCCACATGCAACCTTCGTTGCCAACGCACCACCTGACAGCGACTGACCTGCCGATCCCATATGTTCTGCCATGCCTATTTCTTATGCACATGCCTACGTGTGCTGCACATACCAATTTGTCAGCCACAGATCTCGCCCGTCCGCATCGACCTTATTTCTCATGCACATGCCTGCGTGTGCTGCACATACCCATGTGTTCTGCTCACTCATATGTGCGCTGCGCACATGAGACTTTGCGGCCGTCAACAATCACTTTAATTATTTCATATTAATTAAATATGAATACTATGATTTATGCTCACCATTAAAACACATCATGCATGATTTGTCAATAGGCAAATTAAAAAAAAGTATAACTTTTCCCAAATCAACAAAAAGCCTGTGCCCACTGGCACAGGCTTTGGAAATCATAACTGCCCCGGTTACTTCCTGAACCCGCATTTCGGGCAGACGCCATTTTCGTCCAATGCTATCCCGCACAGGGGGCAGCGCTCCCGCTCGGCCCACGCTCCCGCGGCGGCTTCTTTGCCGTACTCCTGCGTCGCCCCGTTCACGCCGCTGGTGAACGTGATCTTGGCAATGTTGAGCTTGTCTTTGAGCAGGTCATAGACGATCTTGATCATCCCCTCCACGGTCATGGTCTCTTTCGTGACGACCAAGCGGCACTCGGGGTAAGCCCACGCCAGCTCCGTCTTGAAAGCCGGGCCTTTCTGCTTGTTTGACGGCGCCCCGTCCTTGATCCCCTGGGCCTCGTAGACCCCCAGGATCGCCGGCAGCAGCGGGTCATCCTCCCGCAGGACCAGCGCATGGTCGAAATTCTGCAGGACCTCCCATGCCGTCTTCTTTATCTCGTTGCATGGGAACACCATGTTCACGCCGGCATTGACCGTGTCCTCCACCTCGATGGTCAATATCCCGGTGTGCCCGTGCAGGTACTGCGCCTCGCCCTTGAACCCGTAGAACCGATGGGCGTACTGGAGGTCCAATGTGGTGAAACTACGCATAATGATTCTCCTCTCTTGTTTAAATTCGTAATAGTAACCGTTCTTATTATTGAGAATAATACACCTTACTTGGCAAAATGTCAATATGCCGATTGCCATCCCGTGAAAATTTAGCACATTGCACAAAAACTATATCATAGCCCCACCTGGGACACCATGTAGATGGGCAGGTAGCTCACCTTGCCCTCCTGGAGTACATTTCCATCGTGGAAGACCATCGCTTCCTCGATGCCATACTCCGGGATGGCCAGCACATTGTCCAGCGCCCTGTGTCGTTTGTAGGCCTTTCCGGACTTCACCTCTATGGGGATGACCCGCCCCTCCTTCGTCTCCACCAGGAAATCCAGCTCGCCCCATTTCTTGCTGCGGTAGTAGTACAGCTCATGCCCGTGGGACGCCAGCTCCTGCGCAACCATGTTTTCGTAGATGGAACCGTAGTTCACGTCGCCGGCCTTTCCCAGTATCGCGATGGTTGTGTCCCGCATGAACGTGGATGTCAGCATCCCCACATCGTTCATGAAGAGCTTGAACAGGTTGGAGGCCTTAGAGAGCTTCAGGGGGTATCTGGGCTCATTCGCATTGTACACCGGCAGCGCCACCCCCGCGTCCGCCAGCCACACGAAGCACTCCTGGTATTTCCCATAACGAGCATGCTCGTTCATGTTTTTCAGGATGAACCGTTTGTTCTGGTTGTTGAGCTCGCTGGGTATCAGGTCATAAATATCCTTGATGATCAATGAGTCGGGCTCGTTGTATTTTGTTATGTCCTGTTTGTACTGCCATATGAGGTTTTCCTGAAGCCGCCGCACCGTTTGGATATTGCCGCTGTCGATAAACTCCGCAACCACGGCGGGCATCCCGCCCACTATCAGGTATTCCGAGAACCTGGACATGAAACGTTCATGCAGGTACTCCGGCAACGCTTCCCGATTGGTAAATGCATTTCCCATCGCCGCCATTGCCGCTTCGGGAATCCCCCGAGCCAAGCAGTATTCCATGAAATCCAGTGGGTACATGCTCACCGTGTCCAGGTACCCCACCGGCACCGAGCGGATGTTCTTCAGTTCCACGCCCAAGAGCGACCCGGAGATGATGAAGTCGTAACCGCCCTTTTCCACCAGGAACTTGATGGAAGTCACGGTTTCTTTCGCCATCTGCACTTCATCGATGAATATAAGCGTTTCCCCCGGCACCAGCTCCGTTTCCGCAAGCACCGACATGCGCATGAGCAGATCCTGCGCGCTTTCCGCCGCATCCAGCACAGATGCCGCCTGTCTGTTCTCGATGAGGTTGATTTCCGCAAAATGGCCGTACTGCTCTTTTGCGAATTCCCGGATGAGGTAGGTCTTTCCCACCTGCCTGGCCCCGGTCACCAGTAACCCCTGCCGGGTTTTCCTTCTTTTCCATGCCAGCAACTGGCCATATGCTTTCCTTTTCAGAGTCATTTCTTCTCATTCCCCTTGTCGCCACACTGCGTCGCCATCGGTCGACACGGCACCACTGCGCCTCCCGCTTCTGTCTTGCACTTTTCCAACACCATCATAGCATATTCCAGAACATTTTCCAACCGATTTGTCGATGGATATATACACTTTTCCAACCATTTCGCCGATGAAATCATACACTTTTCCAACCGTTTCCCCGATATAATCATACACTTTTCCAACCAATCAATCTCGCCAACACCCACAACCCGACCAAGGTGCTGACACAGATAAAATCTATGGCCAGACAATGAGCTCCCGCAGGGGGGGGCCTACAACATCGGTTGCAAGGCGCTCCCCGGCCAGCCGATGAGCCGCCGGGGCGGGCCATGCCGCAAAAGCTGCCCTTGCCGCCGCTTTTGGCTTGATTTTTTCGCCGTCATGGGGTAGAATCCATTTATTACATTCATGGGATAGCGCTCCGCCGACTAATCCTTGCGCAAAGTTGAGACTCATGTCGAGCGCACATGTCGAACGCACACTGTTTGGTTGGTGGAGAAATAACACAAGCGGAAAGTCACTCCCCAACCAGCCGATGAGCTGCAGGGGCGCGCTTTTTTCCACAATGTATTGCAGATGATTTTCATTGTTGGTATAATGCACGATAAGCAAGCCAAAGCAGCCATTGGAACGTATTGGAACGTATTGGAACATAAAGGAGATCCCCCATGTACCTTCCGAACGAGCATAAGATCTGGGTCGGGACCAATGCCGCCAGAGAGCGCATGTACCTGGAGCCCCGCATGGCCAACCGCCACGGTATCATAGCCGGCGCCACCGGCACCGGGAAGACCGTCACCCTGAAAGTCCTGGCGGAGAGCTTTTCCGACATGGGCACCTCGGTGTTCCTGGTGGACGTGAAGGGCGACGTCAGCGGCCTGCTCTGCCCCGGCGAGATGAACGAAAACATCACCGGGCGGGTGCAGTCCATGGGCATCGAGGGCTTTACCACCTGTGGCTACCCGGTGCGTTTTTTCGATGTGTATGGGAAAAAGGGCATCCCCGTGCGCACCACCGTATCCGACATGGGGCCCGACCTGCTGGCCCGCATCATGGAGCTGACCCAGGTCCAGACCGAGGTCCTCTCCGTGGTTTTCAAGATCGCGGATGACAACGGCTGGCTCCTCATCGACACCAAGGACCTGCGCGCCATGCTCCAGTACGCCGGCGAGAACGCCAAGCAGTTCATGCTGAAGTACGGCAGCCTCCCCTCCCAGACCATCGCCGCCATCCAGCGCAACATCGTCCACCTGGAGGCCAATGGCGGCGAGATCTTCTTCGGCGAGCCGGCGCTGGACATCGCCGACTGGCTGGACGCGGATGCACAGGGCAGGGGCGTCATCAACCTCCTGCACAGCGTGGAGCTGATCCAGAACCCCCTCCTGTACTCCGCATTCCTCCTCTGGATGCTGGGCGACCTCTACGAGCGCCTACCCGAGGCCGGCGACCTGCCCCAGCCGAAACTGGTCTTCTTCTTCGACGAGGCGCACCTGCTGTTTGGCACCGCATCCAAGACGCTCCTGTCCAAGGTGGAGCAGGTGGCGCGCCTCATACGTTCCAAGGGCGTGGGCATATACTTCATCACCCAGAGCCCCTCGGACATCCCGGACACGGTGCTGGCCCAGCTGGGCAACAAGATCCAGCATGCGCTGCGGGCATACACCCCCAAGGAGCAAAAGGCGGTGAAAGCCGCCGCCCAGGGTTTCCGCACCAACCCCGCATTTGACTCGGAGACGGCGCTGGGGGAACTGGGCACAGGAGAGGCATTGGTCAGCTTCCTGGACCAGGGGGGCATCCCGTCAGTGGTGGAAAGGGCGAAGATCCTGCCGCCCAGGAGCCTGATAGCGCCGTCCCCGGACATCACCGTCCGCGCGTCCATCGACGCCGACCCGCTCTTTGCGAAATACGCAGAGTCATTTGACAGGGAGTCCGCATACGAGCTGCTGGTTTCCAAGCGGGAGCAGGAAGTGGCGGCCGCAGAGCATGCGGCCAGGGAGGCGCAGCTCGCCGCCGAGGAAGCGGACCGCAAGGCCCGGGAAGCCAAGGAAGCTCAGAAAGCCGCGGATGCCGCCGCAAAGGAGCAGCAGAAAGCCCAGCTGGAGGCCCAGAGGCTCCAAGCCCGGGCGCAGGCCGAGGCCATCAAACTCCAGGCCAAGGCGGAGGCCGACCAGGCCAAGCAGAGGGCGAAAGCCATATCCGATGCCCAGAAAGCGGAGGAAAAGCGGCAGAGGGAGGCCGCAGCCGCCGCGAAGAAACGCCAGCAGGCCACGGCCCGCGCCGTGGGCAGTTTCACCGGCACGGTGGGCCGCCAGATCGGCAAAGAGATCATCAGGGGGATATTCGGGGGGCGGCGCTAGCCCCCCTTTACTATGGCGCCAAACCCATGCCGCTTTCAGTCCCACCTTTCCAAAGATATCGCCCCACCAACCGGACAATGTGCGTCAGATTTGGGCTCAACTTTGCGCAAGGTTTAGTCAGCGTGGTTATGGTTTGCCCCCCAGCTGCACCCTGCATATCTCCCCGTACACCCTGCAGGTTTCCAGCAGTTCGTCGTGGGTACCCGCACCTGCGAGCTTCCCGTCGTCCAGCACCAGGATCAGGTCTGCGCCTCGTATGCTCGACACCCGCGCCGAGATGTAGAAAGTGGTCAACCGTATATTTGCAGCATCGTCCTGAAACCTGCGTATCTCCCGCCGCAGCGCCGCATCCGTAGCGAAATCCAGCGCCGAGAAACTGTCGTCCAGGATGAGGATTTCCGGCTTGCGCACCAACGCCCTGGCGATGCACAGCCGCTGCCGCTGCCCCCCTGAGAGGTTCTTCCCCTCCTGCGCCACCACAAAATCCAGCCCCCCGTGCTTTTCTGCCACGAAACCCGCCGCCTGCGCCACGCCCAGCGCCTCCCAGATCTCCTCATCGGTGGCATCCGCCTTGCCCCATCGCATGTTTTCACGGACGGAACCACCGAAAAGCACCGCCTTTTGCGGCACCATCCCCACCATACTGCGCAGCTTCCACAGTGGCAAGTCCCTTGCGTCGGCACCGCCCACCAGCACTCTCCCACCGCTTACCTCATAAAACCTAGGTATCAGGGAAACCAACGTGGTTTTCCCGGAACCGGTGGCACCGATGATGCCCACTGTCTGCCCCCACCCCACGCGAAAACAGATGTCGCTCAAGGAATTTTCCCGGTTCCCCTCGTAACAGAAATCCACATGGTCGAACTCTACAAAAGGCGCTGCATCATCAGTGGCAGCCACTATCCCGGCGGCATCCTCCCCGCCGCCGAGGTGCGGTTTCTCCCCGCCGGGCCACGCATCCTCACGTGGGCGCACCTCCTCGCCTGGCCGCACCCCCTCGCCGGGTCGCGCATCATCACGGTGGCGCATATCTTCACCTGGGCGCATCTCCGCGCCCGGGTGCGTATCCCCGGGGTGCGTCTCTTCACCCGGGCGCGTTTTTTCGCCGGGATGAGGAGACCCACCCCGTTCTCGGAGCACCCCCAGCACCCGGCCCCAGCTCGCACCGGCCCGGGACATCTGTATGATCAGGTTCGACAGCTTGACCAGCTCCACCAGCACCTGCGACAGGTAATTCACCAGGGCCACCAGCATCCCCTGGGTGATCCCCCCTGTCTCCACCCGCCATGCCCCCCGGTACAGCAGCACCACGATTCCCATATTCACGATGCAGATGGTAAGTGGGTTGGTCAGCGCGGAGAGCCTCCCGGCGAGTATCTGCCCATCGAACAGCGCCCTGTTTTCTGCGTCAAACTGCCTCTTTTCTTCTTCCTGCCTGGAAAATGCGCGGATCACCCGCACACCCGTAAGGTTCTCCCGCACCGTGCGCAGCAGGGCATCCAGCCGCTGCTGCACTTGTTTGTACAATGGCATGGTCAGCCGCATGACGCCAAACACCACTGTGAACAGCCCTGCTATGACCCCAATGAAAACCCCGGTCACTTTCGAATCGATGGTCCAAGCCATCACCAGCGCGCCGAACACGATGAACGGGGACCGCAGCGCCAGCCGCAATGTCAGGTTCAGCCCCGACTGCAACTGGTTCACGTCGCCGCTCATGCGCGTGATGAGCGTGGCGGTGCCTGCCCTGTCTATCTGGCTGTATGAAAACCCCAGGATCTGCGCAAATAGGCGGGAACGCACCTCGCGCCCGAACCCCATGGCCGCCTTGGCGGCAAAGTACTGGGCCACCAGCACGCAGGAAAGCCCCACCACGCCCAGGGCTACCATCACAGAGCCCAGGGACAGGATACTGCGCACCGACCTCTGCGCCACGCCCACGTCTATGATCCGCGCCACCACCAGCGGCACGGCCAAATCAAAACAGGCCTCCATCATCTTGAACAAAGGCCCCAGCAAACTCTCTTTGCGGTATTTTTTCAGTATGTCCAGGAATTCATTCATGTCCGATGCCGTCCGATCCCAGCCATCCTCTGCCGCAGCGTTTCGTACATCAGGACAGTGGCAGCCATGGCGGCATTGAGCGACTCCACCCGGCCACACATAGGTATCTCCAATGCCTCGTCCGCCGCAGCCACCGCCTCGGGGGAGAGACCGTTGGCCTCGTTCCCCACCAAAAACGCCACCGGCGCAGTGAAATCCAATTCCTCAGAACTGCGCCCCGAACCCACAAAACCCATATCTTTGGAACTGCGCCCCGAACCCCCAGAACCCGGTTCTTCAGGACCACTCCCCGAACCCACGAAACCCATATCTTTGGAACTGCGCCCCGAGCCATCAGAACCCGGTTCTTCAGGACCACGCCGCCCAAACACAGGCCTCCCGCCCAGTGCCAGTGCATACACCCTCACACCCAACTCCCGTATTCGGACGATGGACTCCACCATCCCCCCCGCGGCCATAAAAGGCATTCGGAACACCGACCCCATGGAAGAGCGTATCACCTTGGGGCTGTACACGTCCACCGTCTCCCGTCCCATGACGATGCCCGTCGCACCCGCCGCTTCCGCGCTGCGAAACATCGTGCCCAAATTCCCGGGATCCCGGATATCCTCAATCAGCAGCAAGAACGGCGCTGCGCCGTGTTTATGCCCGATACCAAGCACATCGTCCATGCTATGCCCAAACGTCCGCACCAGGGCCAGTACACCCTGGGGCGTCTTGGTGTCCGACATGGCCGCAAACACCCTGTCAGACACGGCTTCGACAGGGACACCGTCCGGTACAGCTTCCATCCCCCCGCTTCGCGCGAATCCCTCCGACACATATACCCGCACCATGCGATCGCATGGGATCTCCCCAAACAGCCGCAGCCCCTCCGCCACGAACAATCCGTCCTCGCGGCGCAGGCCGGCCTGCTTTTGCAATGCGCTGACATATTTTACCTGATCATTCGCCGTTGAGGTTATCATGTATCCGCTCCAGTTCTTCCAGCCACAGCGCCGCACTGGCGTCGCTTGGCATCCGCAGGTCGCCCCTGGGCGAAAGCGCCACCGATCCCACCTTGGGCCCGTCCGGCAGGCAGGAACGCTTGAACTGCTGGGAGAAAAACCGCCTGTAAAACACTTTCAGCCACTTGAGGATGGTGGCGCCGTCATATTGTTCCCCCCATGCCGCCCCGGCCAACCTAAACACCTTGGACGGCGAGAACCCGAAGCGCAGCACATAGTACAGGAAGAAATCGTGGAGTTCGTACGGGCCCACCAGGTCCTCGGTTTTCTGTGATATCACCCCGCCCTCCGGCGGCAGCAGCTCCGGGCTCACAGGCGTCTCCAGCACGTCCGTGAGCGTGGCGGACAGTTCCGCCTCACCGCAAGTGTCCGCAAAATGGCGCACCAGATGGCGCACCAATGTCTTGGGCACCGAAACGTTCACACCATACATGGACATATGGTCGCCATTGTATGTGGCCCACCCCAGCGCCAGCTCGGACATGTCGCCGGTGCCCACCACCAGGCCGTTCAGTTTGTTGGCCAGGTCCATGAGCACCTGTGTGCGTTCCCTGGCCTGGCTGTTTTCATATGTCACGTCGTGGTTGGCCGCATCCTGGCCGATATCCCGGAAATGCAGCGTCACAGCCTCTTTTATGTCCACTTCATGGAGCGTCACACCCAGCTTCCGGGAGAGCTTGCACGCATTGTCATAGGTCCTGTCCGTGGTGCCGAAACACGGCATGGTGACAGCGTGGACATTCTCGCGCCCGATGCCCAGCCGGTCCGATGCCTTCACCGTCACCAGCAGCGCCAGCGTGGAGTCCAGCCCCCCTGAAATCCCCAGCACGCTGTGGCGTATCCCCGTGTGTTCCAGCCGCTTCGCCAGCCCCATGGACTGTATCATGAGTATCTCCTCGCACCGTTTGCTCTTGGTGGCGGCATCCGCAGGCACGAAAGGCATGGGGTCGATGAAGCGTTTGAGTGCAGGCTGCCCGCCACCCCCTGTGGCGGTTGCGGCACGGAATCCCATGGCGGCCGCCGGCGCCTTGGCGCCCAGGGCAAATGGCACGGTCACATATCCCCTTTCGGCCCCCACTTCGCCCGGATACCCCACCCCCGCGCCCCCCCATGCCGGGTACGTGGTCATGCGCCGCCGCTCGGCCCCGATACGCTCCATGTCCATGTCTGCCACGATCATGCCGCTGCCCATCCTCGGGGACTCGGCCAGCATCGTGCCGTTTTCCGCGATGATGTTGTGCCCGGAAAACACCAGGTCCTGGGTGGACTCACCCGCCCCCGCATTGGTATAGATGTACCCCGACACCAGCCGCGCGGACTGCCCCAGGATCAGCGACTGCCGGTAGCTGTCCTTGCCCACCATCTCGTCGCTTGCGGAACAGTTCACGATGAGGGATGCCCCCGCCAGGGCATGGCGTATGCTGGGCGGGCTGGGGACCCACACGTCCTCGCACAGCTCCGCCGCCACCGTCAGCAGCGGGAAACCCTCGCATGCGAACAGGATATCCGTGCCGAATGGGATCACACCGTCCCCGTCATGTCCCGATGCGCCGCCGCCGCTTGGTGCTGACGACGTCCTCCCACCGCCCCGGGCTGTCGATGCACAGCCGGTGACACCGGTACCACATGCGGCAGTAACAGTAGATCCATTCGTCATACCGCCGATGCCAACAGGCACGCCGCATTCCAGGATGCCGGTTTCACCGCAGCCGGCAGAAACATCGTCTTGGGTTATGCTGTGGCCTGCTTGGCTTGATGAAGCGTAACCTCCGCATAGCGGTTGATATCGCCATGCTTCTCGTGTTATGCTGTGGCCTGCTTGGCTTGATGAAACGTAACCCACACCTTTACCGGCTTTAGTACCACCCACCCCATAGGCGCCACCCCGGATTTCCACCTCCGGCACCCACACCACGTCGCGGTTGCCGGGGCAGAAATGCCGCGCCTCGTAGAACTCCCCGTAATTGGGCAGCCAAGTCTTCGGGACCAGCCCCAGCACCCTGCCGTCCTGCACCGCCGCAGCTACATTGAAGAGCTTGCCCCGCCATGGGAAAGGCAGCCCCACGAAAGCCAGTATGTCCAGCCCGCGCGACGCTTCCGCCACGGTCCAAAGCCCTGCCAGCGCCCCGCGCAGTAGGGCAGACTGCAGGAACAGGTCCTGGCAGGTGTACCCCGTCAGGCAAAGTTCCGGGAACACCGCCACTTTCACCTGCTGCGCCGCAGCTTCCCGCAGCATGTCCGACACCGCAGCCGCATTGTACACCGTGTCAGCCACCTTAATCTTGGGCGTCGCCGCCGCCACCCGCAAAAACCCGTCATTCATCATACGCCCGCCCCTCATTATTTCGACATACCATAGGTATCGATACTCCCGCATGGTATCGCTTCACCAACTAAACAATGCTCGTCAAAACCCATACATACTATATCAAATCAAATGGCGATTGGCAAGCGACTATTAATAGGAGGTGCGGGGTCGTTTTTGGAAGCATATTCACCTCTTCACCTGGTACACACGCACCCCCGCATCCCGCAGCCGGTCCAGTACGTCCTCCGGCGCCTTTTCGTCGGTGATCAGGCTCGTCACGGACCCCAGCGCACATTCCACGTAACTGCCCCGCTGCCCGACCTTGGTGTGGTCGGCCAGTATGTACACCTCGTCGGTGGAATGCTGGGCCATGAGCTCGTCCACCCCCACTTCCGAGAGGATCTCCGTGGTCACGCCCGCCTCCGGGGAGATGCCATAACACCCCAGGAATGCCTTTTTGGCATAGACCTTCTCCAGGTTGCGGATGGCGAAGTCCCCCACCATGGCGTATTTGGGCCCCCCCAGCTCGCCCCCGGTCATCACCACCTTCACGCCATTGGTCCGCATTTTGTTCATGGCGTTGCTGTTGTTGGTGATCACCGTCACGTCCTCCACGGAGATGAACCCCACCATCTGCAGCGCATTCCTGCTGTTGTTCACGAACACCGTGTCGTGCGCCTCCACGAACTGGGCAGCGAATCGCGCTATCTGCTCACGGTAACAGTACACCTCGTCTTTGGAGAAATCCGAAGCCCCGGCGCCTGCCCTGACCATGCGGCCCCATTCCTGGTCGTCCTCAGGCTGCAGCAGCCTGGCGCCGCCGTAAAAGCGCACCAGCCGCTTCGCCTCCTCCAATGCCTGCAAATCCCTTCTGATGGTAATCGCCGAAACATCCAACCGGTGGGCCAGCTGGTCCACTTTTATGAGTGGGTTCTCCCTTACCAGCTGCACCAACTGCTCCCGCCTGCCCTCAACAATCGCCCTCTCTCTCTTCATAGAACCTATGGGGGCGGCCAGCCTGCAGTGGCGCACCGCACGTCTTCCCAAACCGGTTGCCCCCTCTGGCGTCGCATTCCCCATAACTCCCCCCTTTCCACATTACATGACATGTCAAGTACAGGGTGCGGCCTCATGCCCGCACCGAACCGTCGCACCATCCGGGCCGATATGTCCCCACCAACCAAACAATGCGCGTTCGACATTAGCCTTGACTTTGCGCTGGGTTTAGTCTGCGGACATCATACCATGTCACGCAACCGGCCCGCACCTCTTGAGTCTCAACTTTGCGCAAGGTTTGGTCAGCGGAGCGACAACCTGTGCCCATCCTGCCCGTAACCACAGATCACTGCCGGGAGTACACCACGGGCAGCAAAGCTCATCATTATATGAAATTCGCAGATCATAAATGCCCGGGATCGGGCGAGTCAATCATGAAATTTCATATAATGTTGATTTGTTGCCTAATCGCTGAATTTCACGGCTATACTAACATATTTTGTGCCGTATTACAACCTTTCTTTATGATTAGTTCAGGAATTATATGACCAATTTTTGGATAATATATGTGTAGATTTCCGTCACAGGCCTGGCCGGCCAAATCCAAACCTTCACCCCGAGGTTTACAAATCGATCCAAAAGGTCCGAATTTTGGTATTTGGAAGTCATTTCCATAGCAATTCAGGCAATACTGTGATATAATATGACAAGCAGTTATTTGCAACGCTGCATTGCATTGAGCAAATCAACAGCAAAAACCGATCAATAATCAAGCGCACCTATGTCTTGACGTTCTTCGCACGATTCTCGTGTACTTTCAGTCGACATACCATGTTTGTGCCGTCACTTTACGGCTCGATTTTTCTTGATTTCCTCACATGCATAGAGTACAATAAGAAAGGAAAACGAAATGCCCAAGGAAATGAATCCACAAATAGATCCAAAAGATGTTGCACCAGCGGATGCCAACCCAGAGTCCGCTGCCGCCCAGCTGGCTGACGCACAGACAGACACCATACAGCTGACTTACGCACAGACTGATGCATCCCGGCAGCCTGTCACCCCGAAAACCGACCTGTGCTTCCGCAAGGTTTTTTCATCCGAGGAACACCGTCACATACTGAAAGGGTTCATCCGGGACATGCTGAGGCTCGAAGCTGACGACATCCACATCTCGAACCCATATGACATACGGACATACAGAGCGACAACCGGCAAAGTGCCGCTCTATGAAACCATCGTGGATGTCGTCGCCAAACTGCCGGACAACCGGTTGATCAGCATCGAGCTTCAGATACATCCACATGACTACCTCGAACACAGGATCCTGTACTACGCCGCTTCCAGGTACATATCAGGTTATGGGCAAAAAGAGTTCCAAGCCCTCCCGGACGAAACACATGGAGCGAAATACAGCTCCCTGCGCCCGATATACGAGATATGCATCATGGACTTTATACATTTCAAACAAGACGAGAAACCCTTTAGGGATTTTGGCCTGTATGACACCAAGAACCGACAGCAGTATCCGGGAGGAAGCCCGATTAACCTGTCGTTCCTGGAATTGCCCAAGAAATCGAAGGCAACCCGGAAACGCATACGTTACTGGATCGACTACTTCAACCTGGGCCGCGTACCGGCAGATGCGCCCGACTATATCAAAGAAGCCTGTGATATCGTAGATTACCAGAACCTCAGCGAGGAGGAAAGAAACATGATCGACATGGAAGAACTGGCACGGGAAGACCACAAGGCGATACTCTCCTACAACAGGCGTATCGGCCGCGAAGAAGGCCGCGAAGAAGGTCGAGAAGAAGGACGCGATGATGTCCTGTATCTTTTGGATCAAGGAAAGTCCGCCGCCGAGATACGTCAAATCCTAGCTGAGCGCAAAGCGAGAGGGACTACCGTGCCCAATGATGCCCGACCATATCAGAGAAGCCTGTGATATCGTGGATTACCAGAACCTCAGCGAGGAGGAAAGAAACATGAGTCAAATCCTAGCGGATCGCATGAAGACCTAGCTTAGCGCAAAGAGAAATAACACAACCCCCGCATCTGCCGATTGATCGGCGGGTGCGGGGGGTTGCTTCATGTTCTTTTGCGTTCTCTTGGTTTTTTTGTATTCTTTGCGTTCATTTGTACTTTATTGTGATCTCTTTCGGACAGATCCTTCTGTTTGGGCAGTACCTGGGGGTCATACTCCACTCTCATCATATCGGATTCAGGCATATGGGCTTTCTCCGGTTCCCCGGATCCAGCCACCGGGGCTTTCTCCGGTTCCCCGGATCCAGCCATTTCCTGCCTTTTCCGCCGCCGCCTACATGTGCTTGTGCTGACACATGTGCCGGCGTTGATGACGATGCAGATCTGTATTCCCTCCGGGCCTCTCCTGCCGGGCCCGCCCGCCGCCCCTCCACCAAGGATGGTCCGGGGCCGACGCAGCGCGGCAGTCAAGTTTCAAATATTTTGATCGAATCGTACTATGCACCTATGTGCTGTGTCCGATACCGGTTTTCTGTACCTATGTGCTGTGTCCGATTCCGGTTTTCTGTACCGGGTTACGTTATCACTGATCACTGTGCGTTCACCCGCCAATGCTCCGCTGGCTTCGCGCAGTTACAGTCGGTACGGTACATGCAGCCACTTGCATTTTTGTCGCCTTGGGGCGGTGCTCGTGGCAGGATCTCATCCATGTGTCTGCTTGGGCACGACCTGCAGGGGGCAAATCCCCGCAGGTTCCGTCCGTCTGTGAAGCCCGTCCGCCGTATTTCCTTGGTACGGTTTCTGGGTCAGGCACACACGCCCGGATTGGTCTATCCGTCTGGTAGTCAGTTGCCGATGGCCAATTCGTTTTCGGGTTCACGCCCTTGCGCATAAGTCCACGCGGGCTACAAAGCGCAGTCGATCCCGTCAAACCACATCTGCGATCCCCGGCCATAGCGGGTTGGACTTTGGATGGTTTCGCAAATGTGTTCCATCTGCGGTTCCCCCGTCCTGCGCGGGTTGGACGCAGGATGGGTCCGCAGGTGTGCCATGCGGCTGTCACGTTCATGTGATATGTCCCGGGCCCCGCGAAGCAGTTGCGGCGGCCGGGTCCATATCGCAGTCGAAGCATTGCAGTTTGAATCATACCTAGTCAAAGTACGTGCATCCTTGTTCCTGCAAGTGGTGGAGCAAGTGGGTTTCGCAGGTTTCCCCGCTCTCCCGTCGCACTATCCGGTCAGCGTGCTGTCTTCGTGCGGCCGAAAGCATGTTCCATAAGCGTCACGGGCATACCCCGTCGCACTATCTGGTCAGTGTGCTGTCTTCGTGCGGCCGAAAGCATGTTCCATAAGCGTCTCGGGCATACCCCGTCGCACTTTTCGGCCGGCGTCCTGTCTTCATGTCGGTCTGCCTGCTTGCACACAAGTGGGCAAAGCCCACGTCGCATCTTTCTTTCGCCGGGGCGGCAAGGCAACCCCTATGGGTTTTCCGCGCCGCCCCCGGCGTATTGCCTTGATGTATGGCTCCGCGTACTGTGCGCCTTTTAAGGCGTCTCCCTCAGCCAGTTCCCGTTGACCCCCACGGGGAAGCCGTCCGGCGTCGTCTCGTTGACGTAGAGGCTGCCCAGCGGGCGGGCGCTGGTGTTGGTGTACTGCCAGATCTCCTGGGCCGCGTTGTAGGTCCAGGTCTGGGCGGTGTTCGAAGCGGTGAAGTAGTACCACTCGCTGTCGATGAGCTGCCAGCCGGTGACCATCTTCCCTGTGACGGGGCTGAGATAATACCACCTGCCGTCATGGGGGTTCTGGCTCCAGCCCTTGACCACATGGCCGAACCAGCCGTCATGGTCTTCGGACAGGTAGTACCAGTTGCCGTCGCTGTCCAGGAACCAGCCCGAATCCATCACACCGTTGGCGTCGAAGTGATAGGTCCGCAGCTCGGTCACGCCGTCCCAGGTATAGCGCACGTTCGCCCAAGTAGCGGTGAGCTTCGCGCCTGTGGTGAGGATGAACTCCCAGCCGTGGTTGGCCTGGTCGAAGTTGTTCCAGTTGCCGTCGATACCCGCCGCATAGGTGCGGTACAGGTTCGCGGAACCGGTGGGCCCGCCGCCGGAGGAAGAGCTGCCGCCGCCGCTCCCGCCGCTCCCGCCGCTGCCACCGCCGCTCCCGCCGCCGGAAGCCACGGTGATGGTCACGGTGTAGGTCTTGACCGTACCGTCAGCCGCTGTCACCGTCACGTAGAAGATGTTCGAGCCGGCGCTCAGGGGCGAGCACACGCCGCCGGGGCATACATTGCCCATGGAGTCCGTCACCACGTAGCTGGCGCCCGGGTCGGAGGTGACGCCCGCGATGGTGACGCCGGATGTGCCCGCGGCCACCGTCACGGTGTAGCCTGTGTTGCCCGGCGTGAAGGACGGGCTGAGCGGGCGATTGACGCCCGTGGCCGTGGTCACGGAGAGGCTGCCCAGGTCAGCGTCGCTGGAAGCACCCGGGCCGGGGCCTGGGCCACCGCCGCTGCCGTTGGCCGCATTGATGGCCGCCTGCAGGTCGCTCTGGCCGAGGGCGATATCCGGCTCATCCTGCCAGTACCAGTCGTTGTAGATCAGGTTCGCGTCGTTAATGGCGTTTTGCAGGTCAGCATATTCCTGGCTGGAGGGGTCCAGGGTGCCCAGGAGCGCATTGGCCTCGTCGATCTTGTCTTTCAGGTCGTCGTGCGCCTGGGTCCAGGTACCCTTGGGCGAGGTGTTGTACTTCGCCAGGGGTTTGTAGACGGTGTACAGCGGGGAATCGCTGTTGTGCTCGTCGCCGGGCAGGTAGTTCACGGTGGTGGAGTTGGGCAGCTTCGAGAAGCCCACGAACTCATACCGCATGCCGTCCGTCGGGTCGCGCCACTCGGTGAGTGTCAGCGTGCCATACTCCGGCGCATCCTCGATCGCGCTGTTTTTCTCGATGCTTAAGTCCACCACCTCGCTGAAGTGCGGGTTGGAGACCGTCACCTTGAACACAGGCGTGTACACCAGCGCATAAGCCTTGCCCACCGTCGCCAGGAAGGCGAATGTCCCGGTGAAGCCGCTTCCGGCGGTATTGGGATCCGGATCAAAGTACAGGATGTCCGTATCGCTGATGGTGTCGTCCGTCGGGTCGTCCGGCGTGCCGTTGTCATTGAGCTCCACCACGTGGTAGTCCTTGCCGTTGCGCTCGGAACGAGTCAGGGTGACGTACACTATGGTCTGCGGCGTGGTGATGGCCGCGGGGTCGGAAGGCTGTGCCAGCGGGTAGGAGGGGTCGTCCCTCTCGGTATCATTGGCCAGCAGGGCCGCATGGTTGCTCTCGGCGCGGCTTAGGCTCAGTTCCAGCTTCCAGGGCACTTCCGCCTCGTCGCCCAGCCCCAGGAAGGAGCGCACGTCGTCTGCCACGGAGGGTGACGCCACGGCGGCGGACTTCTTCTTGAGCTGGATGGTGTACTCCACCGGCCAGCCCTGTGTGAACGCATAGCTGTCGACGGTGTTGTTGGTCAGGTCGATGAGGATCTGCTCCATGCCCGCGTTCGGGAAGTTCGCCGGGTCGGGCGTGGTGTTGCCTGTGTAGATCCCGAAATTCCTGCTGTTGGTCTCATAGGTGAGGCTGGCAAGCGGATCCGGGGGCGGCCCGCCGTATGCGTAGACCGCTGAGACCACCAGGTCGCTGTTGGGCATGATGATGGTGGGCGAAGCCACGCCGGACATGCCGGAGACAAAGGACGCATCGCCGGAGTTCACTTCCCAGTGGCTGAACCCGACCGTGGAGTACAGGTCCAGGAACACCGTGTCGCCAGCCTTGGCGGAGCCGGTGATGGAGCCGTAGACCGTCAGGCCAGATGTCGCTGCATCCTGCACCGAGTCCACATACCCGCCGCCGTTCACCCAGATGGTGAATGTCTCGGTGCCGCTGGTGACCGCATGGACGGACACGTTGCTGCCCTGGTTGATCTGGTCCTCGGGATCCTGGGTGCCGCCCACGGGGCGCGCCACCACAATGTAGTCCCTGCCGGGCTCCAGCCCGTCAAAGATCACTTCCAGTGGGCTGCCGGAGGGCGTGAGCCACCCGCCGTTGCTGCCCGCGAAGTCGATGGCGTTGCCGTCGGAATCCAGCAGCGCGTACTCGGTGCCGGGGGCAGCCGGGCTCACCACGATCCGCTGCAGGCTGTCGGCGTCAGCCGGGTCGTCCTGCACCGCGTAGTTCGGGTTGGGCGCGTTGGTGCGGATCGCCGGGATAGTCACCTCGCAAGGCTGGCTCGCCGCCGGCGTGCCGCCATAGGTGAAGGGGGTCCCCGGTGCCAGGGGCGCCACGGAGTTGGACACCTCGTACACGTAGTAGGCCGCACCCGGGTCGAGGCCGGTGAAATCACTGGTCCCCAATGCGCTGCCGGTCTGGGTCGCCACCACGTCGCCGTTGGCGTCCACCACGTAGTACTCGCGGTTTTCGTTGGGGGCGTTCACGTGGATGGTGCCTGTGCCGTCGTTGACGGTGCCGTCGTTGCCCACCACGAAGCCGGAGGCGTCCGGGATGGCAAGGAGGCCGTCGTCAGGCACTGTGGACACGAAGCGCGCCTCGAAGTTGCCGCCTGCCAGGATCGGTGTGGTTGATGACATCGGGTTGCCGTACTGGTCATACCACCCCAGGTAGCCCACGGAATCCACCGCGTAGAGGGGATCCGGGCTGGTGCTGGGCAGGGACAGGGAGCCGAATGTGGTCCCGGTCACCACGTGGTCGGGGTTGGTCCCACCGGAGATGCTGCCATGGGCCCCCGCGCTGAACGTGACGGTGAACCAGTCAGCCGGGTCTTCCTCCGCCATGAGGATGAGCTTGTACTGGCCGCTCGGCACCGTAATGCCGGTGGACAGCGGCGTGGACGTGGGGTTCCCATAGGAATCCGTCGTGCCGGCGTACTGCCCGGTGGAGTTGGCCGCGTACCATCCCTTGATGCGGTAGTGTGGATCCGCGCTCACCGTGACGCCTATCGCCGACTGGTCGATGTCGTCGATGTCGTAGGTGTCAGCCGGGAGGTCCTTGCCCTGCTGCAACGGCCCGCTGATGTGTGCGTGTGCGCCGGTGTAGTAGAACAGCTTGCTCCAGTAAGACGTCTGCGTCAGGTCCTTCGAGTACTGCACCGTGAGCGTGCCGCCCCCGGTGGTGGTCTGGAGGGTGACATAGGGGTTAGCCAAGGTGGGGTTGGTGATCGTCCCGCTGCCGCCCGCGCCGGTGAATGAACCCGACGTGATGGAGAGCGCAGGCGGATAGCCATAGCCTGTCTTCTGCGGCATGTTCACGTTGAAGTTGGTGGTGGGCACCGGCGTCAACGTATATGTCGCGTCGAGCTGGTTGGGCGTCGGCGTGTCGTCGTCCAGCGTCGTCACGGTCACCGTGGTGGTGAACGACGGGTCGATGGCGTACACGTAGACGATGGTCATGGGCTGGTTGGGCATATAGCCCTGGAACACGCCCGTGGTGGCATTGAACAGGTCGGCGGATGTCTGGGCGCTGGTCAGTGTGCCCAGCATCTTGTTCATGGTGGTCACGCCCATGACGCCGTCCGTCGCCAGGGAATCAGTGTCGCCCGCTGTCACGGACCAGCTGCTCAGCTGGTAGGCGGTGATCGACGGGATGTTGATGTCGCCCGCGGCGATCAGCTCCTCCGCCGAGTATGTGCCGCTGATGACCTGGGCGGGCGCCAAGGTGGCGCCGGTGCCGGTCTCGTAGCGCACCGTCAGCTTGAAGGTCTTGTTGGTGTCCGGCACATACCGGTAGCCCACTGTCAGGTCGTCGTTGGGCATGTAACCGGTCAGGTTCAGGCTGGTGGCGTTGATGCCGGCCGCCTGTGAGTGCGTGCCGCCGCCGTTGGTGCCCATCTCGTCATACCGGCGGACCCAGTTGTTCTTGACTATGGCTGAGTCCTTTTTGTATCCGGGCGGCGGGTTGGGGGCTGCGGAGATGGGATCCTCCACGCCGGGGGTCTCCGACACCACATTGGGCGCGGTGCCGTAGAACCAGATCACGTCGCCCGGCGCGGACGTGGTGCTGGTGGGCCAAGCCGCGGCATTGGTGGTGTAGAGGCCGCCGCTGAGGTTCTGCCCGGACAGGGAAGAACGTGCGCTGTTCAGGTCGCGGTAGTGCAGTTTGGTGAGGTTGAACAGCACCGAGGAATCGCCTTCCCAGCGCGCCTCATACGTCACATCTTCATACTCGTATGCGTAGGGCAGGTAGTCTTGCTTCACGCCGCCTTTGTACCAGCCGATGAACTGGAACCCTGGCCATACACCTGACACGAACTGGGGCAGAACCGGGCGGGCGCCGGATCCGACGCCACCGCCGAGGGTGATGACATTTTCGGTCATGATACCCGCAAACGCCCCTGATGCGGCAGGCGAGCCCACTGTAGAACCCGGCGATATGAGATACCCTGCTTTCGCAATGCTCGTGCCCGTATGGTCGCCCACCGTGGAAGTATGGTTGGCGGCCGGGGTTAGCAACGGGGCGATGATGGTACCAGGCGTGGCACCCGATGCCCCGGTGGCATAGTTGGTGGTATGCAGCAGATCAGGCCCGGTGCCCGGGTCAAAGGTCAGCGTGACCCCATCGCCGTAATCCGTGGCATATGCCGGCAGGGCCGGCGCGGCCATGGTAAGAGCCATGGTCGCGGCCAGCAGCACGGATATCCGCCGTCTAATCCTTTTCAATCCTTTCATCCTTTACTATCCTCCTTACTGAACCCAGGCGCCGTTTTGGTCTACGGTGTAGCCGTCGGGCGTGTGTTCGTTCGCGTACATGGAGCCGTAAGGCCGCTCCGTCAGTCCGGCGTATTCCCAAGCCTCTGCCTGTGCATTGTATACGTAGGTGTCCTGGAAGTTGAACTGTGCAAAGTAGTACCACTTGCCATCGATCTCATGCCAGCCTACGAACATCACGCCGGTCTCCGGGTCAAGGTAGTACCAGTGCCCGTCGGTCTCGTCTTTGTGCCATCCGGTCTTCATCTTGCCGTAGAAACCGTCGTGGTCTGTCTGGGCATAGTACCAGAAGCCCGCTTCGTCCTTGAACCACCCGGAATCCATGATGCCCCGGGAGTTGAAGTGGTACCAGCCGTTCTTCTCGGTCTCGCCGCTGGCCCAGTCGAGCTTCGCCCACCTGCTGGTGAGGCGGATGCCGCCGTTGAGCGTAAAGATCCACTGGTCGGTGGTGCCTTCCAGGAGCTCCCAGTTGCCGTTGGTCCCTACGGTGTAGTTCCTGGCCGGCGTAGGGATGTAGCTGCCCGTGGGGGCCGCATACCGTCCGCCTGAACCGGAGGAGCTGGAACCGCCGCCGCCGGAGGAGGAACTCCTGCCGGATGACCCGCCCGGGCTGCTGGCGCCCGCGGATGCGCTGGTCGCGCCGTCGCCGGTGCTGGGGCCGCCCCAGAGGGAGGTGCCGCCCGCATCCAGCTGGCCGCCGCCGCCGCCCAGGCCGCCCGCATTGTTGGTCTCCTGCAGGCCGTAGTACTTGTTGTAGCGCTCGTACAGCTTGCCGTTCACGTGCACGCCCTGGTAGTCATACTCGTAGGCATACTTGCCGATGGTGCCAAGGAGCGTGGTGGGTGTGCCGGTGGGCGGGTTGCTCAGGTCCGCGGTGGTCCCGATGAGGGCCGCGATCTCCGCCAGCGTGGCCTTGGGCCCTGTCTTGTCCAGGAGCGCATGGGCCTGGCGGATGATATCCTTCACTTCCTCGCTCTCGGCCATCTTCAGGAAGAAGTCGTCCGCCATCTTCGCCAGCGCGTCCAGCAGGTCCTCGATGTCCTTGCGGCCCGCGTCCACCTGGTCTTTGTTGTCCTTGTAGTTGGCGTAGATATAGGTCTTCTTGGTGATGGCCCTATCCTCGTCAAACGCCTGCAAGGCGGTGTCGGAGTAGCTCCAATCCTGGTAGTCGAACTGCACGCCGTTCGCGTCCACGTACTGCGCCAGGGGGATCTCCACCAGCCCGTACTCGAAGGTGTAGTAGGAATCGCTGGGGGCCTCGCCCTTGCGTACCTTGAAGTTGTACCGGTATATCGGCACTTCGTTGTTGTTGGTGAAGTAGATCCTGAACGCCTTGTTGTAGACCATCACGTACCTGCAGAACGCCTGGGCGGTGAAGCTGAAGAGCCCCGCGGTCTGCTCCGGGTCGTCTGACATGGCTTCCAGCCACACCAGCGTCACGCCGCCGGTGGAGTCGATCTGGTACAACTGGTAATCCATCTGGTCCACGTCCTCGGCGTCCAGCTGCACATAGGTGGTGAATGTGGCGTTGGACGGGCTGGCGACGCCCACCAGGCGGTTGTTCACATAGCGCTCGATGATGATGTCCAGCCCCCATGCCGTCTTGAACGCGGTCTGGTGGCCCATGTCATAGAGGCCGCTGGACTTGATCGCGGAGATCTCGCTGGCCTTCGCGGTGTTCTTGTTGTAGATCACCTTGTAGGTCACGTCCGCGCCGTTGACGTCCATCAGCACCTGGTCCGCAGGCGTGGTGAAGAGATCCTGCAGGTCGCGCTGGTCGTCGGGATCCAGTCCGAAGTCGCCCGGGTTGCCGCCCCGCACCTCGTCCGTCACGTCAGCCACGGAAGGCGTGGCAGCCGCGCGGGTGTAGTATGCCGCCCATGTCAGGTTGGTGGCGGGCTGAGTGAACGTCACGGTCTGGGTGGTCTGCCGGGACGACATGCCGTCGATCTGCCCGGTGAGCAGACGCCAGTAGGCGAATGGCTCGCCTGCGCCGTTGGTGGCGGGCGCGGTGATCACGACAGTGTCGCCCTCAAGGGCCGTGGTATACCTCGTGGTGCTGACCAAAGCGCCGTTGACCGTGTCCACGGTGCCGTTGCGGGTCTCCACGATGAACACAGGCACATCCAGGGGTCCGCCGGGGTCGGTGGTTATCACGTCGCCGTCCGGGAACTTGCTGGCCACGGAGGTGCCGGTGTCGCCCTTCTTGCGGGCCACCACCACATAATCCTGGTCAAAGTCCAGATCGGAGAAGATGACCGTGGGCCCTGCGCCGCTGGGGGTCTCCCAGCCGTCGGAACCTACCTCAGGCGGGTAGACCACCGTCCCGTCGGGGAGCAGCAGGCCATAGTCCGCATCCGGGTCCGCAGGCTCGATGACGATCTTGGTCTTGCCGGGGTGTGCGTCGTCGTACTGAACCTGGTAGTTGCCGTCCACCACAGGTGTGCGCACGTTGGTGGGCGTGGAGATCGCAGTCGCCGTCACGGTGGAGATGTCGTTGCCCACCACCGCCACCGCGTCGCCCGTGGCCTCGTATACATTGTACCGGGTACCGGGCAGCAGGTCGTCGAAGTTCAGCCTGCCGGTGATGTCGCCGGTGCCGACCCCCACGATGTTGCCGCTCATGTCTGTGACGATGTAGGTGTACCCCACGTCTGTGTCATACACCGTGACACGCCCGTCGCCGTCGGTGTCAAGCAAACCGCCCGCGACAGGGGGCTGCACGTTGGTGCCCCACACGATGGGGTCTTTGTAGAAGTGGGCGGTGAACATGTCGCCGTTGGCCAGGGGCGTGGAGGCCGTGGTGGCCGTGGAGCCCTTGTACCAGCCCTCGAAGAGGTAGTTCACTTCCGGTGTGACAGTGGGCTTCAGGATGGACCCGAAGAGCCTGTCCCTGGTGGTGTGCAGGCTGGTGGGCTGCCCCGTGGTGATCGCGCCATGGGAAGCGGCGTTGAAGTACACGTCGATCCACCATGCGGGGTCCTCCACGAAGTTCGCGACCACGTTGGCGCCCGCGGTGAAGACTTCCGGCCCTGCAAGCAGGGGTTCGGAGGCGCCCCGCACGCCGTCGCCGTCCGCATCGATGAACCAGCCCTCGAACATGTAGTACTGGTCAGCTGTGGGCGTGGGCACCAGGTGCTTGGTGTTGATCTCCGTCCAGGTGTAGGCGCCCGTATCCGGGTCAGCCGCCGCGGCGGAGCCGTCGTCGCGCAGCACGTCCACATAGTAGTTCGTCGCGGATGTGACCGCGGGCTGCGGCGTCACGTCGGTGGAGACAGGGGCCAGGTTGTCCAGGTGGCCATGTGTGGACGCCCCGTAAGTAAGCGTCACCCACAAGGATGCATCCCTGTCGTAGTTGTAGGTCGCATTCACGTTCTGTGTCGGGAATATCGGCACAGAGAGGTCGCGGGATGCGTTGAAACTACCCACCGTGCTGGGCGAGAGCGTATCCGGGAAGGATGCGTTCATAGCATTCAGGTAACCATAGATGGGCAGGAAAGTATATCCCACTATATCCGTCGCCATGTGGTTCTCGCTGTGGCGCGGCATGATCTGGTGCAGCCTGGTGTCTGTGGTGTTGTTGTCCTGGTAGTTCACGTTCAGGTTGTACCCGGAACCGTTGGGGGCATAGATGAAATCTATGACCACGTCCTGGTTGGGCATCACGCCCGTGAACGTGTCCACCGCCGCCAGGGTGCTGGGGTTCCACACCAGGCCTGTGGCCGGGTCGAAGTTGCCTGTGACCGCCGTGGACAGCGCCGCTACCGGCAGGTGCGGGGCCGGGGGCGTGATCGCAGAGTCGGTGGTGTTGGCCACGTAGCCTGTGGTGATCTCCGCTTTCACGAAGTCATACCCGAAGAGTGTCACTTTCGTGGCGGAGATGGATGCCTCAGCGGAGAATGGCGTCGTCACCGTGGGCGATATCGTCACGCCGCTGGCGGTCTTGTGGTTGACCACCAGGTTCTTCGTCACGGAGGTATCCACCTGGTAACCGAATGTCACCGTGGTGTCCATGGCGGGCATGGAGCCGTTGAAGTCGCCGTAGGGAGAGCTGGGCGGCGGGGACGTGGTGTTGAATGTACCCACAGCCACCGCGCCGGAACCCGTGTAGTCATAGGTGGACGGCGTGGTGAAAGACACGCCCGACGTGGTGCCGTCCCACTTGTACCCCGGCACCGCTTTCATCTGGGTGTACAGGGTGTCCGTCACGTATGTGAAGCTGGGCACCGTGTTGGACTGGAAGGTGATGGACCCGTTCGCGTTCTGGTAGGTGACCGTGTAGTCGAACTTCACGCTGGTGTTCGGCGTGAGGTGGGCATAGTAGGTCACCGGCGTGTTCGGGAACGTCGCCGGGAACGCCGTCACGTAGGTGTATGGCCCCGCCACGGACGCGGGGTTCGTGGTCGCCCAGCCGTTGAAGGTGTAGCCGTAACGGTTGGTGGTGGGCCACAGGCCGATGACCGGGCTGCCCGCGGTGCCGTTGAGCGCCGCCGGGGAGGGAGTGCCGCCATTGCTCACGAAACTGATGGACGAACTCACCCTGTCGTAGTTATAGGTGATGGTGATATCAGTCGCGGGCATGGTGCCGGTGACCTTGCCGTATGTGGCGCTGGCCGTCACGCTGTCCCAGGTCAGGCTGGAGTATGGCGCCTGCTCGATGACGACGCTGGTGAGCGCCAGGCCGGGGTTGTCAGTCTCCACGTTGGGGTTGTTCACGGCGATGGCGTCACCTGCGCTGTATGTCCCCGTGTGCGGGAGCGTGGCCCAGTAAGCCGCAGAGATGCTGGCCGTGAGTCCTGTCTCGTTGTCGATGTAGGCATATGTCACGGTATAGCCGTTCTTGCGGATGACCGTGTTCTTTTTGTTGCCCACGACATTGGAGCCCGCGGTGGAGTAGTAGGTGCTCTGGTCGCCCGGGTCTTTGTCCGCATAGAAGTTCACGGCAAAGGGGCTGGTGGCCAGGCCGGACTCGCCGGGGTATCCGCCCGTGCCGGACTTGGGAACCGCAACCAACACTTCCTGCGCCGCAGCAGAGATGGCGCCGCCCACGCTGGCCGCGGGGTCGGTGGCCGTGGTCACGCCGATCTCGGAATCCAGCAGGTCGTTGGTCACCTCGATGTGCCTGCCGGCGCCCAGGTAGAGGTTGTTCTTGGTGGTGCCGTCAGACTTCGTGTTCCCGGATATCTTGCTGGTGCCCACGGCGCTGAACGTGCCGGTGCTGTCGAAATGGATCACACCCAGGCCGTCCGTGACGTTCTTCGCGTAAGACACGCCGTTGACCGTGTCAGTGAACGGCCCGGCATTGATCTCGCCGCCGCCGCCGTTGAGCGTGAAGTTAGCCGAACCGGTGATGCTCGCGCCGGAACCCAGGCTGGCCGCGGTGCCCCTGGTGTTGACGATGGACACGCCGCGCAGGAAGTGCACAGACCCGGTGGTGGCTTTGATGATGGGATCCGCGGTGGCGACGCCGCCGCCGTCGAAGACCAGATCCGTAAACCGCATAATGCTGGGGCGGTTGTTCATGTCAAAGAACGGGCCCGTGTAGGACGGGTCGCGGGTGATGGTCTGCAGGTACCCGGGATCTGCGCCGTTGGTCACGGTGTAGGGCAGGCCCGCTGCACCTGGCGTGGTGCTGGTCAGCTTGTAGTTGGAGCTGGTGAACGTGATGTCCGTGCCGGTGTTAGCCGTCACGGTCAAAGCAGCGGCGTCAGCGGCCGTAAAGTTAGCATAGTCATAGATGTAGATGAAACCCTTGCGGTTCCCGACCGCATCGATGGCGGCCTGGATCGTCTGGTACGGGTAGTTCATCATGCCTTGACTGGTGTTGCCCCAGCTGTCGTTGCCGGCGCTCTGGGACACATAGTAGGATGCGCCGCGCACCGCATAGGCCACCCGGCGGTGTATAGTCTGATAGGGATAGATCTGGATGGTCCAGCTGTAGGCAGCTCCGGTGTCCACGCCGCCGGTGATTGCCGCCGCACCATTGTTCGTGAAGATGTCCCTATCCATCTGACTGTATGGACCGGTTGCCCTGGTAGTTGGGGGCGTGATGCCGCGGGTGGGATCCGTGGTGATCAGCTCGAACACCGCGCGGGATGTCGGGTTCATCATGCGGATACGGTCGGAGTCCTTGTACGTAGGCGCAGCATCATTGCCGTCTATCTGGATGTCGTTGCTGGAACCCAGGTAGAGCGTAGTACCCGTGGGCGATGCCTTGCCGTTGTAGTCATATACGTAGTAGTCCACGTATATGACCTGCCCGTCCTCGCTGGGGGTGGTGGTCACCTTCATCTCCAGGTCGATGTCCGTGTACGTATCAGTAGTCTTCTTGGTGAAACCGCTGAACGTGTGCCGCTCCACGTTGCCGTTGGCGGTCGCAGTGGTGCCGTCACTTGGCACGGGGTTGAACTTCCATACCGTGCCGGAGTACGTGTGATGCCCATACCCTCCCGGCTCTGCCACGTCAAACGGGGAGACGGAGTTGTATGACGCAACCGAAGTGGAGTTAGACGGGCTGGTAGTCGTGCTCTCCACAGCAGGAGGCGGTGCGGGGGTATCCTGGTTGGCCGCTATCGCCATGTAGATGGGCCATCCTGCATGGTTAAAGGAAGTCTGGATGCTTGCGGTGCCGTAGCTGTTCTGGGTGCCGGTAGAGAAGCCCCGGAAGTCGAAACGCCACGTGGGCGACGGGCTTTCGTCGGCACCTGATGCCCATTTCCATATGTATGCAGTGACATCGCTGTGCCCTTCGCCCAGTTCTTCATACGGCAGCTCGAACGCCATCGCCGTCATCGTCCCCACGCCCGTCGCCAGCTGCACGCCGGTGAACAGGCTCGCGACCATGGTGGCGGACATCAGGGTGGATACCGCTCGCTTCCACGCCTTGCGCACGGCGCGGGATGCTTTCTGTATCATCTGATTCATTGTGTTATCCTCTCCTTTCCCTAGAAGTTGATGCACGCTTCGGACGGGAGCCCGGACAGGTCGGTGGCATCTGCGTATCCGGCTATGATGCCGTCAGCGTAGTGGTCGTCCTTGTTGCTCTTGTCGTAGTGGTAATAGCCCTCGCCTGAAACGCCGTTCTTCACCCACTTCGGTGGATACGGGTCGTTCACGTATGCAACAAACCTATCTTTGAGGACAATGAAATACCCGCCTTGCTTGTCTGCCACGAGTTTTTTCTCGCCGGTGATGATCTTGCCGTCGATGTCCACCACTTGATAGTAGTCCTGGCCGTCGCGCTCTGCCTTGACCACGCCGTACCCCAGCTCGGAGTCGGCGTCCAGGCGCAGGCCGTTGTAGTAGTATTTGCCGTTCTTTTTCGCGGGTGTATAGGTGAGGTTGTTGTTCTTGTTCCCGTAGGCCTTGCCATCCGCTCCGAAGCCGAAGTAGTAGTAGCCGTCGGCCAGGCTGACCAGGATGTCAGAGCCCACCTGCATGGAACCGTCGTTGAGCTCGTCAGGGGAGAACAGGTACAGGTCGGCGTGCTCGATGCCGCCGATGTCGCCCTCGATGAAATCCGTGTGGGAGAGCATGTCCACGTCGTAGTTCGCGACGTAGTTGGCGCGCCCGTCCACCAGGCAGAAGCCCACCTTCATGCGGCCGATGCCGTCAAACACGTAGCGGCGGCCGTTGATCATGCGGATGCGGTCACGGACGACCTTGCCGGAGCCGTCTGCGTACCACCACGAGGCTTCCATGTCCTCGAAGTCCTCACCGCTAAGGTTCTCGGAAGGATACATGAAGAACCATGTGTTTTTCAAAAGTACCCCGCCGTCATAGCCGGAGTAGTACTTGGCGGAGACGTTGCTGGTCATGTCGGCCCTCTCCCCGTCGGGGTAGGCCACGCTGTCCACCGCGCTCCACCATGGGAGCATGACGCCGTTCTCGTCGAAGCCGTAGGTCGCGCCGTCGATCTCTTTTTGCTTCAGCGACGTGCCCCCGGTGCGGGCGACCACTTTCTTGCCCGTCTCGTCGAAGTAGAACCACAGTTCGTCATACTCGGTGTAGTCCCGGTCCGCCACGTCAGAGTGGGCGGTGGACCCGGTGACGTTGGTCATGACATCGCTGTAGGCGAGCCATTTGGACACATAAAGGGCCCCGTCCTCACCCGCGAAATGCGTCGCGTTGATGAAGGGGTCTTCAGTTTCCTCCACGGCGGTGCCGTCCGACGCAATCCATCCGGTCAGCAGCTTACCATCTGCGTCGAAAATGTATGTCTGTCCATCGATCTGTTTGCGGGCGCCGCTCTTGTTGGTGTACGCCCTCCCGTCGGCCCCGAAGTAGTACCACCCTTCGCTGTCCGAATCGCCGTCCGGGATCTGGTCGGCAGTCAGGTACGCCCATGCTTCCGCGGCCATCCTGCCGTCGGGGTCAAGGTAATAATAGCTGCTCCCCACATTGATCAATGTGTCTTTGGTGATGTATCCCGCGCTGTCCAGGCGGTACCAGAACCCCTTGGACTCTTTCCAGCTGTCCGTCACTGGTTGATCGGCCGCATTCAGGTAGACCCACTGTCCGTCTTCCACCTGCAGCCAGCCCTCAACCGCGAAGGAGCTGAACGGAAAAACACCACACAAAAAGGCAGCCATCAAACCAATCACCACGATTGATAATGCTTTCCTTTTCATATCCTTTTTTCCTTTCCTTTTCCTACTTGGCTTGCTTTTTCCTTTAGTTACGTGCAACTAGTGGTGCGCAAATCGCACTTGCGTGCGTTTGCACCCTCCGGCGTCCGCATCCGATCCCCGGTCTGTCATCGTGTCAGCCTGGGCCCGGTCTTATGTCGGGCTTCGACTGGCCCTCTGTCAGACTTCGTCCGGCCGTCTGTCGGGCTTCGGCTGGCTGTCTGCCAGACTCCGTCCGGCCTTATGTCGGACTTCATCTGTCCATATGTCAGCCTGGTCCCGGCCGTCTGTCGGCCATGTGCGGGTGCAATGAGCCGGTCGCCGCCGGTTTGCCGCACAAACATACATACAAGGCCCGCCACGCCTGTGGCCGGTCTGCAGATGCCTGCATGGGTGAACCTGCGGGTGTGTGGGATCCCCTCGGCGTTTGGGGCCGGCGCGCCTTGGCCGGGGCGCGAACCATGCCTAAACCCTCAGTGTCCCAAATATGCGAACCCCTGCCGCTGCTGAGGCAGAGTGGGCTGCCGTCTGTGCTTACGTGCCGGTCCGGGCCGTGGCCTAACCTGCGCTGCTGCACTTTGCCGGTCCGGGCCGTAGCCGAACCTGCGCTGCTGCTTACGTGCCGGTCCGGGCCGTGCCAAACACGCCATTTGCTGCAAATATTTAAGAAAGACATCTTCCGATCCGGTAGGGCATACCGTCGCCATGGGGTCGGTTCACCCAAGAGTGCCCACCGCTTCATGTCTTTGCTTACGCTATCACGTCGCCTTGCGTCAGGGCGTCACGTCCGTACTCTCCATAGACAGATATGCGGGCGGCCGGCACGAACCAGCCCTCAAACCCCGCCGCCTTGACGCATTCCGGGCGTTCACCGTTTGCACACGCATTTTCACGATTTGCACATAAATTTAATGTGCTGTTGCCAAAAAAACCATCGTGCGCCAACGGTCATAACAAATGAGTAAGGAAGCAGGAAACCCTCTTTTTCGGAAAGCGTGTGTCACCGTCTGCGTCTGCCTTCCAGAAAATCCCTTGCGTCACCCTCGCCGGACATGGTGGATAACTAAATCTCACAAGTCGGGGCGGGCAGATTCCTCACAATCTATGGAAATATTACTGAATGGACTAACCGGAATAAATAGTTCTTTCGGTTGGCGAAGCATAATCATTCAGGTATATTTGTTTGTAGGATAACACGTTATTCGCCAGAAGTCAACATTTTTAGACAGAAAATTTTATAAAATTTGTCAATTTCCAGATGATGCGGGGCGTAAGGCGATTTTCTTGTCACAAACGGTCGCTTAACACATTTGAAATATATTCGAAATATATCTTAACATTTCGCTGGCAATATTTGCCTTTTTAGGCGAAAAATCCTCCCGGCCGCCTCCCGACCACGCTTCCCGACCACATCCATAAACGCCAATAATTTTGCGGATTTTGTGTTTTCACGCCATACTACATGTGACGATACTGCCATATTATGCCAAAATCGTTTCCAGAAACTACCAGATTCGTTTCCATGATCTGCCAATTTGATTCCAATAGATGGGATTTGACTTCCATAATATAGCATTTGACTTCCATTATCTGCCAAAAAATCCCCCCTGCCCGCAAGATATATGCTGCGGACCGGGGGGATGCCATAGATGTAGTTATCACACAAAAGGGTTCTCCTTGGGGTAGGGCAGCGACTTGGGCTGGTTGTACCCGATGTCCTCCACGCCCAGGTACTTGAACACCTCGTAGAGGGCCTTGCCCACATGGCCGAAGGCCACTGCGCCGTGGTGGGGGTAGTTCTTTTCGATGAGCACGTGGCGGTAGAACCTGCCCATCTCCGGGATGGCGAACACGCCGATGGACCCGAAAGACTTGGTGGCCACCGGCAGCACCTCACCATGCGCCACATACGCTTTGATCTGCGCGTCCGCGGTGCTCTGCAGGCGGTAGAACGTGATGTCGCCCGGTGCGATGTCGCCCTCCAGCGTCCCCTGGGTCACCTCCTCCGGCAGCGTCCTGGCCATGATCATCTGGTACTTCATGGAGCAGGAATTCAGCTTCCCGGAGAATGTGTTGCCGCAGTGGAACCCCATGAACACGTCTTGGCGCCCATATGTGAACTTGCCCTTGATCTCGCCGTCAAACATGTCGTCGGGCACGGTGTTGTTGATGTCCAGCAGCGTCACCGCATCTTGGGAGACGCAGGTGCCGATGTACTCGCTGAGCGCGCCGTAGATGTCCACCTCGCACGCCGCAGGGATACCCCGGCCCGCCAACCGGCTGTTCACGTAGCAGGGCACGCAGCCGAACATGGTCTGGAACGCGGGCCAGCACTTCGCGGCCAATGTCACGTACTCCCTGTACCCCTTGTGCGCCTCGATCCAGTCCAGCAGCGTGGCCTCGTACTGGGCGAGCTTGGGCAGGATGGTGGGTTTCAGGTTCCCCGCGCCCAGCTCCATTTCCATGTCCTTTATAATAGTAGGAATCCGTTTGTCGCCCTCGTGTTTCAGGAATGACTCGTACAGGTCCAGCTCCGAGTTCTCCTCGATCTCCACCCCCAGGTTGTACAGCTGCTTGATGGGCGCGTTGCACGCCAGGAAGTTAAGCGGCCTTGGCCCAAAGCTGATGACCTTGAGTTTGGAAAGCCCCACCAGGGCCCGGGCGATGGGCAGGAAGTCATGGAGCATGTCCGCGCACTCATCCGCAGTCCCCACAGGGTACTCCGGGATGTAGGCCTTGACATTGCGCAGTTTCAGGTTGTAGCTGGCATTGAGCATGCCGCAGAAGGCGTCGCCCCGCCCTTGGCACAGGTCGCCGCTGCTCTCCTCAGCCGCCGCCAGGAACATCTTCGGCCCGTCGAAATGTTTCGCCAGGAGCGTCTCCGAGATCTCCGGCCCGAAGTTGCCCAGGTAGACCGCCAATGCGTTGCACCCCGCCTTTTTCACGTCCTCCAGGGCCTGCACCATGTGGATCTCGCTCTCCACGATGCACACCGGGCACTCGTAGATGTCCGATGCGCCGTATTTCTTGGTGTACGCCGCCACCAGGGCCTTGCGCCGGTTCACCGACAAAGACTCCGGGAAACAGTCCCTGCTCACCGCAACGATACCAAGCTTCACTACCGGGATGTTGTTCATATGTGTTTCTCTCCTTCCTCTTTCTCTTATTCTTTTCCTTCTATACTGATTCCCTATTCCTGTCTTCTGTCTTCTGTCTTCTGTCTGTCTTTATCTTCTGTCTTCTATCTTCTGCCTTCTATCTTCTGCCTTCTATCTTCTGCCTTCTATCTTCTGCCTTCTATCTTCTGCCTTCTATCTTCTGCCTTCTATCTTCTGCCTGTCTTCTGTCTTCTGTCTTCTATCTTCTATCTTCTATCTGTCTTCTTTCGACATTCTCTCAACCTTGCGCAAGGTTTCGCCGACGGGGCGATATCCCTCACTCCACCTCGTAGTTCTCCCCGTCCAGCCCGATGAACGCATCAGCGCCCAGGCCGCCCTCGCGGTGCCCGATGAGCCATTTGTTCCTGGCAAAGAGCAGCTTGTCTTCCGGCGTGGACAGATGCAGGTAGGGGGAGATGGCCTCATTGGTCCCCCGGGGCAGCGCCACCACGCAGCGGAAAGCGCCCCCGTCCACGTGGCAGGGCGCATAGTGCAGCGTGGTCCCGTAGAACTCCACCATGGTTCCCGCCGGCACCAAAAATGCCTCCGCCTTGGATGTGTCATAGTGCCACCGATCGTCCACGTCCTGCAGTTTCCCCAGTATCACCGCCATGTCCGTCACCGCGATGTTGATCTCGCTGCAGCGGTGGTACTCCAACGCATTTAGCTTCTTGTTGTGCCCGTTGCAGTACCCCACCTGGATGGGCATCTGCCCGAACACATTTTCCCCCAGCGACTGGGCGATGGGCAGCGTTTCCAGCTGCTCCACCGACGCCACGTACACCACGTCCTCAGGCAGTGGCGTGTACTGCATGGCATCCATCAGCGCCCCCAGGTCGTACCCCTCGATCACCCGCCCGTAGGCGCCAAAAGCAGGGTCGCCCAGGGGTTTCGGTTTCAATGTTGCGCCCATGCGCATCTCCTTTCCGGTTCATGCACCCATTTCATATCGTCAGCCCCGTCTCCCGGCAACAACCTATACGGCATCCGTATCGCAAGCTGCGGCCTGACAGCCGCACTCGCTTTCGTCCGATTTGCGCAATACGCAGGAAAACTGCGGGGCCGCCGTTTGCTTATCCAGCCTTACCCCAGCTTCGCCAGCTTCTTGTAACTCTCTTTCAGGTCCCCATATAGTTCCCGGTACAATGCGTGGTACCCGTCGTAGGTTTCCGCATTTTTCGCGTCAGGTTCGGCCCCGCCCACCTTGGAGATGAGCGCGGCGCAGGCTTCCGGCACCGAGGGGAACAGGCCGCAACCCACCCCGGCCAGTATCGCCACGCCCAGCGCGGGCCCCTCCGTCTGCTTCACCGTCTTCACCGGGCATTTGTACAGGTCGGCCAGCATCTGCCGCCACAGCTTGCTGGTGCCGCCGCCCCCGCACGCCATCATCTCATCCACGCCGATCCCCATCTCCCCCAGGATGTCATTGCAGTCCCGGAGGGAATAAGTCACGCCCTCCATGATGGCCCGGAGGAAATGCGCCTTGGTGTGGATGGCGGAGATCCCGAAGAACACGCCCCGGCAGTTGGGGTCCAGGTGCGGCGTGCGCTCCCCCATCAGGTAAGGCAGGTATATCAGCCGGTCGCTGCCCACGGGGACCCGTGCCGCATCCCGGTCCGTGAGCACGTAGGGGTCCACCCCCTCCTCCCGGGCCTTTTCCACATAGTCCTGGCAGAAATTGTCCTTGAACCATTTGAGCGACAGGCCCGCTCCCTGTGTCACACCCATCACGTGCCACGTACCCGGCACCGCCGCGCAGCAGGTGTGCACCCGCCCCTTGGGGTCGATGGCCGCCTGGTCGCAGTGGGCGAAGACCACGCCCGACGACCCGATGGTGGTGAACGCCGTACCGTCAAGCACCACGCCCGTGCCCACGGCGGCGGCGGCATTGTCCCCCGCGCCGCCCACCACCTTGGTCTCGGTGGAAAGCCCCACTGCGGAGGCCACCTCCGGGAGCAGGGTGCCCGTCACCTCGCAGGATTCGTACACCTTCCCGAAAAGGGAGATGTCCAGCCCCAGCAGGTCCATCACTTCCCTGGACCAGCACCTATGGGGCACATCCAGCAGCTGCATACCGCTGGCGTCCGACACCTCGGTGGCGAACTCGCCGGTCAGCACGTAGCGGATGTAGTCCTTGGGCAGGAGGATGTGCCTGCACCGGGCGAACACTTCCGGCTCGTTTTTCTTCACCCACAGGATCTTGGCGGCGGTCCAGCCGGTGAGCGGCGGGTTCGCCGTCACCTCGATCCATTTCTCCCGGGGCCACAGCCGCAGCATGTCCGCCACTTCATTTTCCGTGCGCTGGTCGCACCAGATGATGGACGGCCGCAGCACCTCGCCATGTTCGTCCAGCATCACCAGCCCATGCATCTGCCCGGAAAGGCCGATGCCCTTCACGTCCCCGGGCGCCACCCCCGCTTTCGCCACCACATCCCCCAGCGTGGACAGGGCGGCGTCTTTCCAGTCAGCGCAGTCCTGCTCCGCCCAGCCATTGTGCGGCTGGTACAGCGGGTACTCCCGGGAAACCGACGCCACCACGGCGCCGGTGCGGTCAAACAGCACCGTCTTGGTAGCGCTGGTCCCCACGTCAATCCCAACCAGATACTCCATGCGTCACCCCTTTTCATTTGCGATGCCGGCCACACCGGCACCTCCGAAGCATTTGAGGGAATTATACTCAATCAAAAAGCAAAAAAACAGGCTGTTAGTTATGCAACTAACAGCACATTCTTGCACTTGACAGTGTTTTGTGGTATCATGTGTTTATCTGGAGCGTGGTGGACGATTATACAGGTTTCATGTCACATGCGGCAGATTAGAAAAGCAAGGGGGTTGTGATAATGACCGAGCAGGTGATGAGCATTGATGCCCTTCAAACATACTTTAATGGCGCAATCCACACAAAGTTAGTGCGGGTGACCGAAAGCAGGGGCATCGTTACTGTCAAACCAACTGACGAAGCACTTACGGACTGCACCATTGGCTTGCGCGGGATGTTCAAGGATGCCGACGGCAAATCCGTCGAGAAATTCCTAGAGCACAAACGCACCGATAAGAGGCTGGATCTATGACACGATATGTGCTGGACGCATGTGCTTTGATAGCACTTATCTACGACGAAGACGGAGCAAACGTGGTTGCGGAGGAGTTCAACCTCGCAAACGACGGCAAAGTAGAGCTCCGCATGCATAAAGCAAACTTACTTGAAGTTTACTATTACTGCTGGCGCACAAACGGTAAGCCGAAAGCAGATTGGTTTTGGAGCGAACTATTAAAACGCCCTGTGTCGATAACATCCGAAAATAGTGACGAACTATTCGAGGAAGCTGCGCGCTTGAAATCGCTCTACAAAGTTTCGTTCGCAGACACATTCGCCCTTGCCGAAACGTCGGTAAGCGGCGGCATACTGCTCACCGCTGACCACCACGAGATGGATGCGGTGGAACGTGATGAACCAGGAATATGTTTCAAATGGATCCGATGATTGGCCGAACGGTGAAAAACATGCGGCGCAGCCGCTACGTCACCCCCGCATCTCCTTGCGGTATGCGCTGGGCAGGCACCCGTACTTACTCCGGAATGCTTTGGCGAACGCACGCGCATCGGGGAAACCGTGGTCTATGGCCAGCTCCGACAGTGTCCTCTCGCTGTTCAGCATCTCCCTCACTGCATGCTCCACACGCAGATCGATGAGGTATGTCCTGTAGTTCACCTGGGCGTACTTCACGAACACCCTGGACAGATATGTCTCAGTAAAACCGAAGCGCGCCGCCACGTCATGGAGGGGCAGTTCCTCCCGGTAATGCTCTTTCATGTACTGGGTGACATGGGACAGCCGGTCAAGCTGCGACTGCGCCGACTTCTCGCCGCGCCCCCCCGAAACTTCGCCAAAGCGTGTGACAAGCAGGTGCAGCAGCTCATAAAACAGCCCCCGGATCTCCAAATCATACCCATAGGACTTTTCTTCGTTGACCCGGTACATGCGTTCTATCAAAGCATACAGCCGGGCCGCAGCGACATGGGTACCGGCAGGGTTGGGGCATCTCCCACCGTCGCCCCCGTCGTCCGGTGGCGCCCCCCACTTCCCGGTTTCACCCCCCACTACCACTTCGCCATAATCGACCTTACCCAGGCCCTGCCCTGCACCGGCCCATTTCCCGGATTCAAAACCCTCTGCTCTAGTGCCCCCCTCAACCAAGCCCGGAGAGTGCCCCGCACCGGCCCATTTCCCCATGGCAAACCCTGCGAAACGCCCATCGTCCAGGTATCCCCTGAAAGCCTGGGCAGGGATCTGCAGCACCAGCGTGAAATTAGGCTCCGGGCTTTGCACGGAGTGTATCTCGCTGGGGTTCACGATGATCAAATCCCCGGCACACAGCGGGAACCTCCGGGAATTGATATAGAAATCCAATGCGCCGTCCACTACCGCGAAGATCTCCACCGACCTGTGCCAGTGCTTCGTGACCTGGTAGTTCCCGGCCATCCCCTCGTAACGGAACAGCCGGAAAGGCAGGTCCTCGTCAGGCATAACCAACTCGTGACGGAAGTCCATAACCCAGCCCTCGCATTGCCCACCGCAGATTTCATCACCGCCTCGGCACGATTTTGATCCAATACAGCACGCCCTGGTTTACGCCGGTCTCGCAGGTGCGGGTTTCATCACCGCCTCGGCACGATCTCGATCCAGTAGCCGTCCGGGTCGCTGATGAAGTACACGCCCATGCCCTCGTTCTCATAGCAGATGGCGCCCATCTCCTTGTGCTTTTTGTGCGAAGCCTCGATGTCAGGGGTGTCCAGGGCCAGGTGGTACTCGCACTCCCCCAGATCGTAAGGCTTGTCCCTGTCTTTGAGCCAAGTAAGCTCCAGCCTGAAATCCGTCTCCCCGTCGCCCAGGAACACCAGTTTGAACGACCCGTCTTTCGCCTCGTGGGTGCGCACCGGTTTGAGGCCCAGCGCCTCGTCGTAAAACTTCAGGCTCTTCTCCAGGTCGAACACATTGAAACTAAAATGATTGAACGTAAACATAAGACTAATTCATCCCCTTTCACTGCACCGCCACATCCACCAGCGCCGCAAAGGGGGTCGCCCCCCGCTTTTCCAGCGCATCCTTCACCTCGAAATTCATATATATATCCAGATCGCAACGCTCGCCCGGGCGGGCCTCCACCACCACGTTGATGAGGTTGTCCACCACCGGGTAGGTTTCCTTGCGGTCGCCGTTTATCACCACGGTCACTTCCTCGCCGCCCTCCATGCGTCCCGGGTAATTCCCCGTGATGATGATCTTCCCAGTGGCCCCGCTGACCACCGACAGCTTCGCCTCCCGGTCCATCCACCGGTCGTCATAGTACCCATAGTGCACATGGAATTTCAGGTCGCGCACGAAGGACGTCACATCCAGGTACCTGTCAGTCCCAGGGTCCTGCACCAGCACCAGCGCACTGCGCCCCACCAGCCCGAACCCGTAGATGTCCTTCACATATGAAAGCCGTACATTGGGGTGCTTCCAACCGGGGTTGAACGGCTTGAAGAATGTGCGGGCCGTGAAATCGTCCATCCACGGGTCGCCGCCGTCCACGATGACGATTTCCTTTTCGAATATCCCTGCGCCGTAGGTGCCATAGGTCGCATCCGCCAGGGAGTTGCTGCGCTGCTGGTTCTGCCAGAAATACAGGTTGGGGTAATGTGCCCGCACGTAGAGCTGGGTGGGCAAAAAGCACAGCGCATACAATGACACGCAGGCGATGATCCATGTCTTGGGCGCATTCTTGGTGCTCCTGTTCACCACGGCGTAGCATGCGCCAAGCAAGAGCAGCGACAGGCAGTAGGACACGTACACCCAGCGGGTCTCCAGGCGCACCGTGACGCTGGTGGCCCCGACGCAAAGCACTATCCCCAGGAAAAACAGCGCGAACACGCACAGATGCCGCGCCCGGTTGCCTTTGTCCACACACAGGCGCCATATGGCCGGCGCGAAAGCGCCCGCCAGGGCCACGACCCCCATGCACACCAGGATTTTGGCCCACAGTGCCATATCCGCCCAGGCGATGCCATTGAGATATGTGGGGCCTGGCTGGAAACCCAGGATATACCCCACCTGCGCCCAGGCAAACCCCCAGGCCTGCGCCAATGTGAATGTGTCAGCCACATCCGTGCCGCCCACGCCCGCAGGGCTGAGCGTCCCGATGGCCGCCATCCGTATGGCCAATGCCAACCCAAAAACCGCCAAGGCCGCCAGCAGGTAAATGCCGTGGCTGCGGAATGACCCGGCGCCCGAAGTCTTTCCGGCGCCCGCCGGCCTCCCCTTGCGCATCGCCAGCCGGTCCGGGCTTTTCTTTTCCAGCAGCTTCTTCATGAACCGCGCCGCGACCAGGAGCACGATGAGGGGCAGATACCGCTCGTGTATGAACACTGTGACAAAATATGCACCGCACGCCAGCAGGTAGCTGCGGTTGGCTCGTCTGGCCGATGCCGCCATATCTCCCGCCGCGCTCTTCGTGACATGCCCGGCATGACCCGTGCCACCCATGCCGCCCCAGGCGCCTATGCCCGAACCGTTGCCTGCGCTGTTTTTCGAACCATTTCCCGCGCCTGGGGCCAAAGCGCCGCCCGCGCTGCCTCTTGCGCCACCGCCCTCGCCCGGGGCCAAAGCGCCGCCCGCGGTGCCTGCACCGCCCCTTGCACTGCCCCCCGCGCCACCCGCCGCAAAGGCGCCCGCGGGGCCATCCGTTTTCCTGTCGGCACGCCCATAAACCTCGCCCCAAGCGCCGGCCGTCAGGAAATCATACAGCAGCCCCACCACCGCCAGCACGCCCATGAGGGAAAATGTTTCCAGCAGCCCGTAAAGCTGCCCGATCTGGTAATATGCGAAACGGGAAAAGAGGAAGCAGATGCCCGTCAGGTATCCCAGCCAATTTGACCTGGCCACCCGCATGGTCAACCGGAATATGCCCAGCGCGACGCACACATTCAGCACGGTGTTTATCGGCACCACCAGCCACAGGTTCGCGCCCATGGGCTTGATGACGAAATACGCCAGGAAGTTGAATATGAACCGGAACCGCTTGCTGCCCACCGGGAACAGGTACTCAAGCAGCGGCGTCTCACCGAAGCACGACCACAGGTACAGGTCGTCCATGTAAAGCCCCGTGACACGCAGGTTGCGGTTCACCCAAAAACCTATCAGCAAAAACAGCAGTCCCGCGAAACCCAGATGGGCCCAAACCCCGGAATTGTTGCGTTTCAAATGGTCCCCTCCTATGAACCCCCGCCGGGGGTGTAGTTCTCGTCAAACACCGCCAGCGCATCTTTCCCCGCCGCCAGCGAAGCCGCCATATCGGCCAGCCCCGACGCATCCGGGAAGATCTCCTTGGTCGGCGAGATGTCGCTGGGCAGGGAGATGACACTGTCGAAAGTTCCGGTGCCCCCTTGCATGATTTCCTCCAGCTCATAGAGTGCCAGCAAGTCCACCTGGGCATCCACCCTGGCCAGCACATTGCCATTTTCGTACACCACGTCACGCAGCACGCCGTATTCCACCAGGTATCGCATGAGCCCCAGGCACCATTCGCTTTCTTCCAGGAAACCACCTTGCAAGTAGATGTAGTCCGTTTGGGCGAACCGCAGGAACCGCTCGAAAAGGACTGTGTTGTACACCAGCTTCACATTCCCCCAATACCCGGAGATGTCCGCATAAGACTGGGTATTGCAGGGGAACAGCAGCATGTCCGGGTGTTCCCCCACCGAGATGACCCGGTAGCGGGGGTTTTCTGCCAGGATATTGTAGATGCCGCCGTTGCCGGTGGCTTCCATGCGCTCCCGCACCCACCCCCTGTGGTCAAAGTACCCCCCATGCAACAGCTTGATGGGCGTAAATGAACTGACCCACGCCCAGTTGGTGAGCGACAGGAGGAAAAAGTTGTAGACGCACATCGCGACCAGCAGGCATTTGAACAATCCGGCCCGCGCCGCCGCCGCGACCCCCAGCAGGATCACCAACACATAGCACAGCATGAAATAGTTGCCATCCACCTGGTCCAGCTTCAGCAGCGCATACAGGTTCAGGGCCATGAATGGGACGGCGATGAATGTGAGGCCGGATAAACCGGCGCGGACTCCGGCCGCGGAAACCCCGTCCGCGGGCGCCTTCAGGTCCGAACGCCCCGGATGTGACGCAGCTTGCCGGACTCCGGCCGCGGAAACCCCGTCCGCGGGCGCCTTCAGGTCCGAACGCCCCGGAAGCGGCACCACTTGCTGCTCGCCGGCCACGGAAACTGCGTCCGCGGGCGCCTTCCTGCTGCGGCGTCGACCCGCAAATCTGTACACCAGCCACACCACGAAGAAAAACAGTATCCCGGGCGAACCCCACGCCAGGATCACGTGGTCCATGTCCTCCCCCACCGGGCAGATGAAAAAACCCGCCATCCTCTTTAGCGCCCCGATGACCCATGCCCCGAAACCCAGCGAACCGCCAAAATCCGGTATGGTCGCGGCGTCAAACGGGTACTTCAGGGCAAATCCCAGCTTGGTGAAGAGCGATGCGAACACCGATGTGACCGGCAGCCCCGTGATGACGAAAGTCCGCCCCCAAACCAGCGCCAAAAGCGCCAGGTGCAAGGCGATGTAAACTGCGGCAAACCCCCGCCGCCGGTAAACCCCAAACTCCATATCGGCATCAGCAGCCGACTGCGGCGCAGCTGCAGGGTCAGGCTGCGATTCGTTATCCACCGGCGCTTTGAACCCCCACGCCCAAAGGCACACCCACAGCCCGCAAATCGCCGTGGAAAACACCAACGCCGTGGGCTTCATGGCAAATGTCAGGACGCACGCCCCGAAAGCGAACACCACATGTATGGCAGACCCAATCCGGGCATGACCCCAAAAACCCGATCCTGAAAATGCGCGTCGGTCGTCATTGATGGATCCGGGGCGGGGCACAGTCCCCGCACCGGAAAAACCCTGCCTACCCGCAGATGGCCGGGCGACCATGATGCCTGCGCCGAGTCCCGGCGATGTCGCTGCGATATCGGTCGCAACAAACGATTTGTCCCATGCCATGATGCCTGCACCGGGTCTAGGCGACATCGCTGCCAGCAGTTCCACCAGCATCACCAACTGCACGAACAGCGTCATAAGGTCCGGTTTCGCAGACAGGCACATGCCGGAAATCCCCGGCACGAACAGAGTGAGCGCGACCAACCACGGAACCCATTGTCGATCCAAAACCCTACTGCCCAGCACCCACACCGCCCCCAGCGTCAGCACCAGCGTCCAGAACTGGAATGCCAGGATGAACCCATAGGAGGGCAAGTTGCTTAGTGGCAGCAGCAGGATTTCCAACCCCTTGGGGTAGGTGTACACCACGCCGATATTGCCCAGGTTTTCATAAATCCCCCGCCCGTTTTCCAGGACATATGGTGAGCGCAGCCCATACCAGAGGCTGTCGAAATCCAGTGCCAGGTTCATCCGGCCAAGGTGCAGGAAAAACACCAGGCCGCACGCCACCACCCACCAAGGGGAACTGTTTCGCAGTGCATGGAGCCCATCTGCGAACCGCCCGAAGGCCCTATGCCCGAAGGCCTTGGACTCGAAAGCCCTAGGCCCGAAAGCCCTGGACTCGAAGGCCCTGGGCCCGAAGGCCCTAGGCTCGGTGCGCCGATTCAACGCCCACATCAGGACGCCCGTGGCAACCACAAGAAGCTGCAGATGTCGTATCTGCCCCACCCCCGCCAGGCTCATCAGACAGAAAACCACGATGAGCGCCGCCATGCCCAGGGTTGTTTCCAGGTACCAGGGCAAACCATAACCCTCAGATTCCTGGGTCTCGTCCCTTTTTCTTCCCTGGGCTTCGGCCTTTTTTCCTCCCTGGGCATCGGCCTTATTTCTAACCTGGGTTCCGGGCGCATCGGCACCGGCCAAATCCGGCCCTTGGGCACCAACCGGTTCTGTCGCGGTCTCGGACGGTCCGGCTTTGATACCGGACGCAGTCCATGGCCCTGTTGCGTCTGCGGCCGATTCAGCTGCGGGTGTGGATGGTTTGGTTGCCATTCCGGACGGTCCGGCTTTGATACCGGACGCAGCCCAAGCGCGCCTCCATCCTTTCCGGCCTGACAGGAGCGAAAAGACGATCCGCCCCACGCCCCGGATATAGCCCAGGTACAGCCCCGCCACTATGAGCCCCACAAGTATCCGGTGCAGCCACGCAAACGCCGCCACCAGGCATATGACTGCCTGCGCAAATACGATGGGGTCCCTGATCTTCGCGCAAAACAGCCACAGAATGAAACCACAAAACGCCAGTTCCGCCAGCATCCGCCAATACTCCGGCTGCACCAGCGACCATTCAAATGTGCCGTGCTTTGCGAAACCGAAGATGGAAACCGCCATCAGCCCCGCAAGGAGTAAGGCGAGGGCTGTCTGCAACCCCCGGCCATGCCGCCCATATCCGACCCCGCCCAGCATGTCTTCGGATCCGCATGTCACGTCCTCAGCCCCGTCTGGCATGTCTTCGGATCCGCATGTCACGTCCTCAGCCCCGCCCAGCATGTCTTCGGTGTCCATCCGCATTTTATCCGATCATTTCCTTGCCGCCCATGTATGGCCGGAGTGCGGCAGGGATACGCACCGTGCCGTCCGCACGGAGGTTGTTTTCCAGGAATGCGATGAGCATCCGGGGCGGCGCCACGCAGGTGTTGTTGAGCGTGTGGGCGAAGTATTTGCCCCCCTCGCCCCGGACCCGGATCTGCAGACGCCTGGCCTGGGCGTCGCCCAGGTTGGAGCAGCTGCCCACCTCGAAATACTTGCGCTGCCTCGGGGACCACGCCTCCACGTCCACCGACTTCACTTTCAGGTCCGCGAGGTCGCCGGAGCAGCACTCCAGCGTCCGCACCGGGATGTCCAATGTGCGGAAGAAATCCACTGTGTTGCCCCACAGCCTGTCATACCAGGCAGGGCTGTCCTCGGGCCTGCACACCACGATCATCTCCTGCTTCTCGAACTGGTGGATGCGGTACACGCCCCGCTCCTCCACCCCGTGTGCCCCCTTTTCCTTGCGGAAGCACGGCGAATAGCTGGTGAGGGTGTAGGGCAGGTCCGCCTCGTCCAGCATGGAGTCGATGAATTTGCCGATCATGGAGTGTTCGCTGGTGCCTATGAGGAACAGGTCCTCCCCCTCCACCTTGTACATCATGGCGTCCATCTCGGCGAAGCTCATCACCCCGGTCACCACCTGGGAGCGGATCATGAACGGCGGTATGCAGTAGGTGAACCCCCGGTCGATCATGAAATCCCTGGCATAGGAAATCACCGCGCTGTGCAGCCTGGCCACGTCGCCCATCAGGTAGTAAAACCCGTTCCCCGCCACCTTCCTGGCGCTGTCCAGGTCTATGCCCGCCAGGCGCTCCATGATCTCGGTGTGGTATGGGATCTCGAAATCCGGCACCACCGGCTCACCGTAGCGCTGCACCTCCACATTCTCACTGTCATCCTTGCCTATGGGGACGGAGGGGGCGATGATGTTGGGGATGACCATCATGATGTCTTTGATTTGCCCATTAAGGTCGTCTTCCAGCTCTTCCAGCGCGGCCAGGCGCTCTGCGTTGGCATTGACTTGGGACTTCACCGCCTCGGCCTCTGCCTTTTTGCCCTGGGCCATCAGCGCCCCGATCTGTTTTGACAGGGTGTTTCGGCTGGCGCGCAGGCCGTCCGCCTCGGTAATCGCAGCGCGGTGGCGCACGTCCAGCTCCAGCACCTGGTCCACCAATGGCAGCTTATGATCCTGAAATTTGTTCCTGATGTTCTGCCTGACGATTTCAGGGTTCTCCCTGACCAACTTCAAATCCAGCATAATGCACCACCTCACATAGTTTATAGTAGAAACTCTAATCCGCAGTCTACGACTATAGTCAACGGCCATCCATTGCCATATTTCTTCAAACCTTCCGTCATTATACAATAAAATCCCACCAATGAAAAGCGGTTTGCAGAAACTTCATGGAGAATTGGGCAACAGTGGTTACAGGTCACGCCCCAGCCAGCCGATGAGCCGTCGGGGCGGACCAGGCGGCGGAGTGACATGTAACCGACTGGCAACGGTATGGCGTTGACTATAGCCGTGGACTATGGGTTGCCGAGCAGCCGTCAGACGGTATGGCGTTGTCTATGGCCGTGGACTACGGGTTGCCGATCCGCCTTTGGCGGCATGGCCGGTTCGTGCGACCACCGGGAAAATCCTGGCGCATCCTGCGGTCATGCCACATATTTTGCGATGAAGTTCACGAAACATGACGAAACCGCAAGTTGAAATAGTCAAAAATCATGGGGAAAGGTTGCTTTTCATGTCGAATATTAGTAATGGACAAAAACTTTTCGACAACGCTGTCAGTTTCGACACCATTATGCACTATTTGCCATTTTATTTCAAAACTCGTGCTTGACATTTTTCAATAAAACAATCATAATGCGACTACAAACGAACGAAAAGGTTCACGGGATTTGATTGACTAATCTGCCCACATCATCGCCTTGCGGCCGCACTTGGCAAACGTGGCAACCAGCGTGTGGAATTGCCGAAACCGCCGAATGGAGAAAGCCCGGCAGTTTGGGCCACACGCAAAGAGGCCAACATGCCGATTGGCGCAGCCGAACCGGCCGCAAGCAGCAGGGGGAAGCGCAGTGCACGGCCTGCACCCCCAAGAAGGAGGACACCATGACAGAGCTATCAGTTTACTACTGCCCGGCATGCGGCAGCTATGCGTACTACCAGCTGAGCCAGAACGCATTCTGCTTTCGGTGCAATGTACATCGCAAGCACCTGGGGATACGATACCAGGACTTCATGGACATGGGGAAAACCGAGCGCGAGGTGCTGATCTCCCGTCGGATGGGAGCCGGTGAATCCGGCCACGGGGCAACGGGCAGCGGGCACGTCCGCAGCGGCGGCGCAAACGAGGAGACCGTGCGCCACATCTCGGCGACACTCCCGGACTCCGGCACATTGGAGATCAACCTGCGTGAAAAGCCGGATCTCGATGAAATCCCCTCCGGCATGGCCAGTGAGGGGGCCGGGCAATCCCCCGCCTATCCCCCCGGCGCAAAAAGACGGGACGGCGAAATGCGGGATGCCGGAAGGCCCGACGGCCTGGACCGGCTTTCCGAGGCGCTGGGCGCAGATGGCGCCCGCTTTCACGCAGCCGGTGCAACACCGCACAACGCCCATTTGCGCGCAGCGTCATCCCACGCCGCAAACCCGTCCGCCAAGTATGACGGCATGCATGGCGGTGCCTCGTCCACAAAACACGACGGCATACATGGCGCTGTCTCGTCCGCAAAACACGACGGCATTCATAGCGACAGCACGTTCGCAAAACACGACGGCATACATGGCAGCGGCTCGTCCGCAAAACACGACGGCATACATGGCGCTGTCTCGTCCGCAAGGTTTGACAGCATTCATGTGCGCAGCGAAACATACCCAGGCGCTTACGGGCAAGAGCTGGAATCATTGCGGGAAGAAAACAGGAAACTCCAGCAGACCATCGACTGGATGCAGTCCGCCATCCGCGACATGCTGAAAAAGAGCGCCGCCCCGCAGCCTTGGTGAGATATTTATCCCAGCAGGTCCGGCCTGCGCTCCCTGGTGCGCCGGATGGACTGCTCCCGCCGCCAGTCGGCGATGTTTTTATGGTGGCCGCTCAGCAGCACCGGCGGCACCGCCCGTCCCATAAACATCTCCGGCCTGGTGTAGTGCGGGTATTCCAATAAGCCACCCACACATGCCGCACCAAACGACTCGTCCAGGGTGGATTCATCATTGTGGAGCACACCCGGCACCAGGCGGCCGATGCAGTCGATCATCACCATGGCGGGCAGCTCCCCGCCTGTCAGCACGTAATCGCCTATGGAAACATTTTCCGCTTCCAGTATTTCCAGCACACGCTCGTCCACGCCCTCATAATGCCCACACAAAAAAACCAGGTCTGTTTCCTGCGCCAGCTCCCTGGCCATGGCTTGGGAAAAAACCTGTGCCTGTGGGGTCATGTACAGCAGCCGCGGGCGTCTGCCCAGACGGGAGCACAGATCCTCGAAAGCGTCATATATGGGTTCGGGGCGCATGACCATCCCCGCCCCCCCGCCATAGGGCCCGTCATCCACCTGGCCGTGGTTGTTGATGGCATAGTCACGGATGTTGATGGCCTCGATGGATATCGCCCCTTTGTCAATGCCCCGCCCCAGGACACTGGTGTGCAAACCCTCCGTGACCATCTCCGGGAACAATGTCAGCACATAGAAATTCATGGGAACCATCACTTCCTAACCCTGCCGCCGACTCCTTGTGCATAAGCCCGACGCCGTCTCGTCATACATATGACAGCCGCCGCATATAGCATCGGCACCGTCGCCGCATCCGGCAAAATGGCGGAATCACCCGGGTTGGCCGCATCGGCATAGTGGCCTGCGGCGGTGCCGCGCGACAAATCACAGATCCAGCAGCCCATCCAGCAGATGCACGTTCATCACATGGTTTTCCAGATCCACCGAGAGGATGCATGACTTGATGGCGGGCAGCAGCAGGTCCTTCGCCTCCGGGCGCCTCACCACATACACGTCATTGGCTCCGGTCTCCAGCACGTCAACCACCACGCCCAGCTCCTCCCCGGTGTCAGCCACCGCCCGAAGCCCCAAAAGGTCGGCGATGTAGTTCTCGTCCGGGCCCAGCGGGGCCGCCTGGTCCCGGGTGATCCACAGGTCACGCCCCCGCAGCGGGTACACATCGTCGATGGTGTCGATGCCCCCAAACTTGATGATGGCCATGTTCTTGAAAAAACGCGCCCGCTCGATGCGAAGCTCCCTGAACGCGCCGTCCGAATCGCCTGCGACGGCGTTATGTGCACCCAAAGCGAAATGCATGGAGCCGCCAGGCGGCGCGCCGTCCGAATCGCCTGCGACGGAAGACTTGACCGCGCCTGAAGCTTTGGCCACGCCGGTTCCCCCGGTCGCCATGTAAACCGTATCCAGTTCCAGGAACCGCTCCTTGTCCGTGGTGGGGTAGACCTTCACCTCGCCCTTGAGCCCATGGGTCGAGGCGACGACGCCCACCCGGAGCATATCAGTAAGCGCCGTATTATCCAAATATATCTCCTTTTCCCCGGTGCCCGCCCGCACGACGGTATGGCTTGCTTATCTCCTGCTTTTTCTTTGCGCGCGCACCAGTGCACGCCCGCGCAACAGTATATATACCCGAGAGCGAAAACTCTTTCCATATCTGTGCGGTCATTCACCGCCCCATCATTTTATCTCCACAGAGACTTTCTTTTCGTCCTTGGCGGCGGCGGCTTTCACCACGGAACGGATGGCCTTCGCCACCCGGCCCTGCTTGCCGATGACCTTGCCCATGTCGGCGGGGTCTACCCGCAGCTCCACCACCAGCTCGCCGTCCTTTTCTTCCTCAGTGACCGTTACCCCGTCCGGCTTGTCCACCAGCGCTTTCGCGATCACTTCCACCAATTCCTTCATCCACACCACCCATCTTCGCGGCGCAAACAGCCACTCCATCCACATGCCCACAGACAGTTGCCATCCACATGCCCACCGGCAGTTGCCATCCGCAACGCCCACCGGCGGTTGCCATCCCCACGCCCACCGGCAGTTTACCATCTGCAACGTCATTGCTGGTACCGCCAGGCGGCGTGGCAACCCATGGTCAGCTTGTTTACTGGGTCACCCCGGCGATCTTCAGCAGCTTGCTCACGGTATCGGTGGGCTGTGCGCCGCAGGAGAGCCATTTCTTCGCCAGGTCCTCTTTGATCTTGATGACGCTGGGGTCCGGGTTGGGGTCATAGTACCCGATTTCCTCGATGAAACGCCCATCCCTGGGCGACCGGGAATCCGCCACCACGATACGATAGAAAGGTGATTTCTTCTGCCCCATCCTCTTGAGCCTGATCTTTACAGCCATGCCACTTCCTCCATTCTCATAGTCGCAATACGACAAAACATCCGCGGCCGTCCAAAATGCACCCATGGGCCTGACTTGCCGGCGCCAAGGCACAAATCAAAAGCCGTTTACAATGTGATCACGCGGGCAAAGCCCACTGCGGTACGACCGTCTATAATCATACCATATACCAACACCAAATGGTGTTCATATCACCGAACATTTGCCACCCGTACAAGTTCACGGACGGGAAGCCGGACTCGTTTCAAAACGGCAGCTTGATGCCGCCCAGCTTGCCGCCCTTGCCGCCGCCCAGGCCTCCAAGCCCCCCCAGAGGGCCGAGGCCCCCCAGGCCGCCCAGGCCGCCGCGGCCTTTGCCGGAAGCCATGCCCGAAAACTGCTTCATCATCTTGCGCATCTGCTCGAACTGCTTCACCAGGCGGTTGACTTCATTTATGTCCACGCCCGCGCCCTTGGCGATGCGTATCTTCCGGGACATGTTGATGAGGCCGGGGTTGCCCCGCTCCTTGGGCGTCATGGAGTAGATGATGGCCTCCACCTTGCCGAACATGCCTTCGTCCATCTGCCCCGCCTGCGCCAGCTGGCCCATCCCCGGCAACATGCCCAGGATGCTCGCCATGCCGCCCATCTTCTTGATCTGCTGCATCTGGGAGAGGAAGTCATTGAAATCAAACTCCGCCTTGCGCAGCTTCGCTTCCAATGCCTTGGCTTGGTCCACGTCCACCTGCTGCTGGGCTTTTTCGATGAGTGAGAGCACGTCGCCCATGCCCAGTATCCGGGAAGCCATCCGATCCGGGTAGAACTGCTCTAGATCCGAGAGCTTCTCACCCATCCCCACGAAGAGTATCGGGCGATCCGTGACGCAGCGGATGGAAAGCGCAGCCCCGCCCCGGGCGTCCCCGTCCATCTTGGAGAGTATCACCCCGTCCAGGCCGATCTTTTCCTGGAACGTCTCGGCCACATTCACCGCATCCTGGCCGGTCATGGCATCCACCACCAGCACGGTCTGCCTCACCCCCACCGCCGACTTGATGGCGGCCAGTTCCTCCATCATCTCTTCGTCGATATGCAGCCGTCCTGCGGTGTCCAGTATGAGGACGTTCATGCCGTTTTTCTTCGCATGGGCCAATGCGCCCTTGGCGATGTCCACCGGGGAGAGCCGGTCCCCCATGGAAAACACCGGTATGCCCGCCTTTTCGCCGTTTACCTCCAGCTGCTTGATGGCGGCCGGGCGGTACACGTCGCAGGCTGCCAGCAGCGGCGAGCGCCCTTTGGATTTGAGTTTCCCGGCGAGCTTGGCCGCGGTGGTGGTCTTGCCGGCACCCTGTAGGCCCACCATCATCACCACGGTCACTTCGTTCATGGGTCCCAGCGCCAGCTCCGTGGTCTCGGAACCCATGAGGGAGACCAGCTCCTCGTCGACGATCTTCACCACCATCTGCCCAGGCGTCAGGCTACCCAGCACATCTTCGCCCACGGCCCGCTCCTGGACAGCATTCACGAACTGCTTCACCACCTTGAAGTTCACGTCCGCTTCCAGCAGGGCCATCCGTACTTCTTTCAGCGCGGCCTTCACGTCCGCCTCGGAGAGCCGCCCCTTGCCACGCAGGGCCTTGAAGATATTTTGCAGTTTGTCGGTCAGACTCTCAAACGCCATGGAACCTCCCTCAAAACCCTTTACGCACAATCATACCCGCCGGCGGTTCAGGATCGCCCGCCGGCCCAGTCGATAAACCGCAGCGTCATCTCCACGAACCCCAGTGACATCATCGCAGCCGGACTCGTCCCTGCGGACTCGCTCTGGGCGTGCATCAGCGGGCGGTGTGCAGGCGATATAATCACAGCACTTCTCGGATCTCCCCTGCCAGCTCCTCGATACGCCCGATGTGGGCGCCGTCGCCGTCGCTGCGGTAATCCGCCAGCTCCCGCTCTATCTCCGTGACCTTTCCCTTCGCCCGGTAGAATTTCGACACCAGCTGCAGTTTTTCCTCATACCCGGCTAACAGGCCGTCGCAGCGCCGGATGCAGTCATGGGCGCCCTGGCGGGTGATCCCCCATTTGTCGGCGATCTCCCCCAGGGAGAGGTCGTGCAAAACCACGTCCTCATACACCTGCTTCTGGTGCGCGGTCAGCAGCTCCCCATAGAAATCATAAAGCATCCCCTGCCAAACTATCTTTTCCATCCGACATCACACACGGCCACGCCCAAATCTTCACACTCGGCCACGCCTAAATCTTCAGAACCATGCCCCACGATACGACACTATACCACGTCATCCGCCCGGTGTCAAGTGTTTTTGCTTGACAGTGTTTTGCTTGACACTTGGATACCTGCCACTTCGTAACCAGGCTATGCGCCGCCGGTATTTCCAGTTTGCCGAAACCTCACTTTTTTAAAAGCGGTCTGGGGCACTACCTGGGTGGTGTCGCCGTCGCCGGCTTTGCAAAACCTCGCAACTTTTTCCCAAGAGGGCTGACAACCGCTTGATTTCCAGCATGGTGTTTGTTATACTGAAAAATGTCACAAGCATTCGGTGCGCACCGCATCTACCATATATATTTCGGAGGTTTTTATGATACCACTAAAGCTCCAGACACTCCTAGATGGGCGTGTGGTTGAGCAAGATAGAGTCGAATACAAAAACGGTTGGAATCCCTCCGATGTGATACACACGATTTGCGCATTCGCAAATGATTTCGGGAACTCTAACGGGGGATATATCGTGATAGGGGTCGACACCAGGTATGGGCGACCGCTGTTGCCACCTGCCGGTATCAAAGAAGACAAGCTCGACCAAATACAGCAGGAGATTTTTCAGTACTGCAATCTCATCGAACCGAGGTACACCCCACGCTCGGAAGTATTGGAATACCAAGGCCGGCACGTGATATATCTATGGTGCCCGGCGGGGGACAATGGTCCTTACAAAGCACCGGTCGATGTCTATTCCAAAAGCAGGGACGAAAAACGCAGGGAATTTTGGATTAAGCCGCTTTCAGTCACAACCATTGCGAAAAATGGGGAGTTGGCCGAGCTCTTCGAGAAGTTCTCCTCCCTCCCCTTCGATGATCGGGTCGAGAGGAGGGCTTCTGTCGACGACATCCGCCGCGCTTACGTGGAGGATTTCCTGCGGGAGAGCGGCAGTTCGCTGGCGTCACGCATCAACTCCATGCCATTGGAGGACCTGCTGGTGGCGCTTGAAGTCGCAAACGAAACCGATACGGGTATCGACATCCGCAACATCGGCCTGCTGATGTTCTGCGACTACCCGCACAGATTCATGCCGGGAGCCCAGATCGAGCTTGTACACTTCCAGACGGATGCTGCAGAGGCAGGGGAATTCACCGAAAAACTGTTCCAAGGGCCTATCACGGAGCAGATCAGGGAAACGCTGAAGTACATCAAATCGTTGGTTATAGAGGAAAAAGTAGTGAAAGTCCCCATGCAGGCGGAAGCTGTCCGGTTTTTCAACTACCCATACGAGGCGGTGGAGGAACTCCTCGTCAATGCGGTCTTCCACAAGTCATACCAGATCCCCGAACCGGTGGAGATACGGCTGTATTTGGACAAGATCAAGATCATCAACTACCCCGGGCCGGACAAATGGATCAACATGGACAAATTCCGCAACGGCAAAGCGGTCTCCCGCAGGTACCGCAACCGCCGCATCGGCGATTTCCTGAAAGAAATCGACCTGTCAGAGCGCAAGTCCACCGGGATCACCAAAGTGCTGGACGCGCTGTCCCGCAACGGCTCCCCCGCACCCGAATTTGAAACCGACGAAGAAGGCCGCCACTACTTAGAGACCACGGTGTACATACATGGGGGATTCCGGAACCCGGCTGTGTGACCATTCAGCTTCACAAACCAGCTTGACAAACCGCCTTATTGCCAATGCGCGCACATGCTTCGCCGCGCCCCAGGCGGGTTTATAACCCTCCAACCTGCGCCGCGCTTTCCATATATTTCTTCAGCCTGCGGTTTTCCGGCGATTCCAGGCCGGGATCCTCGCCCCACACCCGCCCCGCCTCCTCCGAAGCGGCCCGCAGCAGCCCCGCATCCGTGTAGACGTCCCCCAAGATAAAACCCAGCTCCCCGCTCTGGCGTTCCCCGAATATGTCGCCGGGCCCACGCAGCCGCAGGTCCTCCTCCGCGATGAAGAAACCGTCATTGGAATGGTTCAGTACGTCCAGGCGCTGCGCCGCGCGGCCCTCGCCCCCCGCCTGGCAGTTGACCATGATGCAGTAAGACTGGTGCGCACCCCGCCCCACCCGTCCCCGTAGCTGGTGCAGCTGGGAAAGGCCGAACCGCTCCGCGTTTTCGATCATCATCACCGTGGCGTTTGGCACATTGACCCCCACCTCCACCACGGTGGTGGACACCAGCACCTGCACCTGCCCCGCCAGGAACTCCTCCATGATGCGGTTTTTCATGGCGCCCCCCATACGCCCGTGGAGCACGGCGGTCTTCATGGCGGGCGGCAGTTCTTTAGCCAATGCTTTGGCATAGTCCTGGACGTTCTGGACTTCGGACAGGTCGCGGCTCTCCGTCGCCTCCCCCGCTTCCACCATAGGGCAGATCACGAAAGCCTGCCGCCCGGCACCCACCTCTTTTTGGATGAAGCGGTATGCTTTGCCGCGGTCGCTTGCGGGGATGACGCAGTTCTTGATAGGGAGGCGCTGGGCAGGCAGCTCGTCGATGACGCTGATGTCCAGGTCCCCATAGAGGATGATGGCCAATGTCCTGGGTATGGGCGTGGCGCTCATGACCAGCACGTGGGGCGCAGGGCCCTTCGCCGATGCATGTTCCTGCCTTGCGGGTTTGGCAGACCCGCCCCCACTATCCATGCCACGGCCAGCCTGTGCCGACGGCGGTTCCAACACCATGGTACCCATCGTGACCTGTTCCTGGGGCGCAGGGCCCTTCGCCGCCAGCCGTTCCCGCTGGGCCACGCCGAAGCGGTGCTGCTCGTCGGTGATTACCAGCGCCAGGTTGTCGTATACCGCCCGCTCCTGGATCAGCGCATGGGTTCCCACCACCAGCTGCGCTTCCCCGGAAACCATCTTCCCATATGCTTCCCGTTTTTCTTTTGCGGTCATGGATCCGGTGAGGCACACCGCAGCCAAAGGTATGCCATATGTGTCCAACAAGGCGCACAGCGCAGTGTAATGCTGCCTGGCCAGCACCTCCGTAGGGGCCATGAGCGCCGCCTGATACCCTGCGAATGCCACCTGGAGCATGGCCAGAAATGCCAGCACAGTCTTGCCGGACCCCACGTCGCCCTGCACCAGGCGGCACATGGCCACGCCCGATCCCAGGTCCCCGGAAATGTCATCCCAAGCACGGGCCTGCCCGCGGGTGAGTTCAAACGGCAGCCGATGTACCAAATCGTCCACTTGCGGCGATGGGGGCGCCACGAAGTCGGTGGCGCGGTCCCGGTTCGCTGACTTCATGCCCATGACCATCATGGAAAATATGAAGAACTCGTCGAACACCAGCCTCCTGCGGGCGGCCAACAAATCCCGTGGATCCGCGGGGAAATGTATGTGGCGCAGGGCATACCCGTAATCGGAAAGCCCCTGCCTGTCCCGCAGTGCAGCGGGGAGGTGGTCTGGCGCAGCAGCGCCGCCTGATGCCCCATCCCCATCCATCAGCGCCAGTGCCTCAGCCATGGCGCGGCGGATCGCTTTGTTGCCCAGGCCCTTGGTGAGAGGGTACACCGGCCACAGGGCGCCCAATAGCCCCTCGTACTCCTCGGGGGCAAACATCTCCGGCTGCTCCATGGACAGTGTGCGGTTTTTGTACGTCACCCTGCCCCGGAACACATAAGAAACGCCCTCCTTGACGTTACCCGTCATAAAGGGCGCATTGAACCAAACCAGTTTCAGGCGGCGGTTGCCCTCCCACAGGAAAGCAGAGACGACTTTCAGGTTGCCATATGTCATAAGCGTGGGCTTCTTTTCCACCTGTCCGCACACCGCATAGACGCCGTCGTCCGGGCGCAGCGCACCGGCGACCCCTCCGTCGTCCGGACACAGCGACCCGGCGATCCCCCCGTCGCCCGCATCTGCGCCATCACCGCAAACCAACGACCCGGCTCCTGGCCCAAATCCCTGGCGCGAAGCATGTCCGGCCGCATCTGCGCCAGCCGCGCCCTGCGCCAAGGCATCACCCGGGGTTTCCCTGCTGCCCATCGGCGCATTGACTAGCCTCTCCCAGAGTCCTTCGATGGGAATGCACGGCGTATACGACATGTACCCCCTGGGGTAATGCCGCAGCAAATCGGCTATGGTGGACACGCCCAGCTTCGCAAACAGTTTCCCGGTCTTTTCGCCCACCCCCCGCAGCGTCTGGACCGACTTCCTCGATATATCCAATCTCTACCAACCCCAATCGTACTGCCGCCTCACCGCCACGTGGCCAACCTTTTGCAGCTCCGCCTCTACATGGGGGCAGGCCTCCCGCAGCCGCACACCGCACCGCCGGCAATACACATATCCCCGGCCAGCACCCAAGCAAACCAAAACGCTATACAAGGTGCATCCGTCAAAACCGCATGGTTTGCTTCGCTACTCCGCCGACACCAGGTAGTAATACACCGGCTGTCCGCCATTCTGCAGCTCCACCTCCACATGGGGGCAGGCCTCCCGCAGCCGCCCGGCCAGCGCCTCGGCGTCCCCTTCGGTCACGTCCGCGCCGTAGTAGATGGTCACCAGCTCCGTGTCATCCTCCACCAAGGCCTTCGTGGTGTCAAATGCGGTCTCCGCCACGTCCTTGCCCACTGCGATCAGGCCGTGGTCGCCCAGCCCCATCACGTCCCCTTCCTCGATGTCGAACCCGTCGATGCTCGTGCTCCTCACCGCATAGGTGATCTGGCCGCTGCGCACCCGGCGCATCTCCTCCTGCATGTTCGCCAGGTTCTCGTCAGGGGAGAGGTCCGGCAGGAAATTCACCAATGCCGCTATCCCTTGGGGCACCGTCTTGCTGGGCACCACCACGATCTCCTTCCCCTCGGTGAGGGCCTGGGCCTGCTGCGCCGCCAGGATGATGTTTTTGTTGTTCGGGAAGATGTAGATCACGTCCGCATCCAGCCGGTCGATGGCATCCAGCATGTCCTGCGTGCTGGGGTTCATGGTCTGGCCGCCCTCGATGAGCTCATCCGCGCCGATGCCCCGGAAGATCTCCCCCAGCCCCCCGCCTACAGACACCGCTATGAACCCGAAGTCCCTGTGCCCGCCGGATCCGCCTGCTGCGCCCCCGCCATAGATCCCATACCCGATGGTCCCGCCGTCGCCGCCGGTTCCATAGATCCCATAACCGCCGCCGGCATTTCCATACTCCCCGGCACCGTAACCCGTGCCGGTGTTGCCGCCTGCCTCTGCGCCCCCGTTTCCGGTTCCATACAAACCGCCGCCGGATCCCCCGGCTGCGCCGCCGCTTTCCCCGTGTGGGCCGCCAGCGCCTGTGCCGTTGGCAGTCGCCCCGGAGCCGGATCCTGCACCGGCTTCACCGCCGGCATAGCCCTCTCCCAGCTCACCTGCCGAACGCATCTCATCCAGCAGCCGCTCCTCGTGCTCCTCCCGCATATTGTCGATCTTCATGCGGGAAAGGGGGCCGTAGCTAAGCCCTTTCTGGATGGCCAGGCCAGGGTCGTTGGTGTGGACATGGATCTTGACCACTTCCCCGTCCGACACGCACACCAGGGAATCGCCGATGGAGCTCAGATACGTCTTCAATGCATCCTCGTCCTCGTCGGTGAATGCCTTCGCTGCGTTGATGATAAACTCCGTGCAGTACCCGAACTTGATGTCGGATGTCTCGATGTCTGCGATGGACGGCCTTTGCTGCACCGGGGTCTTGCCGGGCGCAAAAGACTTTTTCGTAGGCTCCGGGGAGATCTTGACCGCGGTCTCTTTCCCCAGGAGCCCGTCTAGGGCCCCTTTGAGCACCTGCATCAGGCCCTGCCCGCCGGAGTCCACCACCCCCGCCTGTTTGAGCACGGGCAGCAGCTCCGGGGTCCTCTCCAGCGCCTCGTCCCCCGCTGCGATGATGGCTTCCAGGAACGGGAGCATGTCCTCTCCATCGGCATATCTGGGCCTCGGGGAAACGCCCTCGGCGCCTGAACCCATCCCATCGCCTGAGGCGTCCGCACCCCCGGCTTCATCCACCTCCGCTATCAGCTCCTGGGCACGCTCCGCCATGATGCGCGCCACGGTGAGGATGGTGCCTTCCTTGGGCTTCATCACCGCCTTGTATGCGGTTTCCGATGCCTTCACCAGCGCATCCGCCAGCACCTGCGCATTGATCTCGTCAAAGTTCTCCACATGCCGGGCGAACCCGCGGAAAAGCTGTGACAGTATCACGCCGGAGTTTCCCCTGGCCCCCCGCAGGGAGCCGGAAGACATGGCCTTGGCGATCTTCTCCATGGTGATCTCTTCCACCCCGGCCACCTCTTTGGCGGCGGCCATGATGGTCAGGGTCATATTCGTGCCCGTGTCCCCATCCGGGACCGGGAAAACATTCAGATCATTGATCCAATCCTTGTTTGTCTCCAAACGCTTCGCACCGCTGAGGATAGCCAATTTCAGCATCGAAGCATTGATTCGTGTGATTGTCACGGGTGTGTCCTCCTTAATCAATCGCTCTGACGCCCTCGACGAAGATATTGATCTTCGCCACCTCAAGGCCCGTGAATTCTTCCAGTTTGTACTTCACGTTTTCTATCAGGTTGTCGGCCACCGCCTGGATGCTTACGCCGTAAGCCACGATCACATGAAACTCCAAAAAGATTTGATTGTCAGAGATGGTGAAATTGATCCCCTTGGTCAGGTTGTCTCGCTTCAGGAGCTTCACCAGGCCGTCCTTCACGCTCACCATGGCCATGCCCACGATGCCGAAGCACTCCAGCGCGGTGGTGCCGGCATAGTGCGCGATGACCTCCGGGTTCACCTGAATCTCGCCCAGTTTGTTGTTCATTCTGCCTTTCATGGATGACGCCTCCGTTTCCGGCATATATCGCCGATATCATTTCTTACCGGTGCCGCAAAACCCACACAGCGACGCGATGTCATCATTTCGCCCGGTGCCGCAAGCCCGTATAACGATGCGTTACCGCCCCCCGCACATACAGCGTCGCGATACCACCCTCGCCCGGTGCCGCAAACCCGCATAACGATGCGTTACTGCCCCCCGCACATACAGCGACGCGATACCAACCTCGCCCGGGTCCGCAAAACACACGAACCCCATTATAGCACACGCAAAAGGGTTCGTCTATCGCATAATGCTTTAAATTTTTCGCAAGCCGGATTGCAGGTTTTATTAGCCCTATTCCCTATTGCGAACATATTTTCTGGTTGCAATACGTCGCGGTTTCTGCTATGATAGGCGTTGCGTGTAATTCTGTGTAAGGAGGTGTGGTCATGGCAAAGTGTTCGATTTGCAACAAAGGTGTCCATTTTGGCAATGCAGTCAGTCATTCCCATAGAAGGTCCAACAAGATGTGGAAGCCAAACATCAAGTCCGTCCGCGTGAAAACCGACGGCGGCGCAAAGAAGATGTACGTCTGTACATCCTGCCTGCGTTCGGGCCTGGTGGAGCGGGCGTGATCGAGAGATCATCGTGATCGTGAGATCATCGTGATCGAGAGATCATCGTGAGAGAACTCCAAGCACACGCATATTGCTGCGTAGCTTGGAGTCTTTTTGATCCGTGCAACATCCTCAAAACAGGTGGTATTCAGGCAGGGGGAGTCTCGCCCGTCTGCCCCTTGGCCAGTTCGTCCGCAGTCTCCTGCGCTTTCTTGAGCGCTTCCTCGTCCACGCCGCCACCCAGCTGCACTTTGCCCCCGGAGATCTTGTTCACGATGTCCGGAACCATGTCCAACACCTTGTTCACGGTGTTCTGGTTCTTGATGTTGATGAGTCGGGTCATGCCGTTTTGCACCACCAGCACCGCACTTGGGGTGATCTTCGTGCCCATACCCCCCCCGCTGCTGCTCTTGGCATTCTCCCCGAATGACCCTGTGCCCATGCCGCAGGACACCTCCACCAACGGGATGACATAGGCGTCGCCCACCTGTATGGTCTCCCCCACCACCGTCTTGGAACTCACGAATTTCTCCATCCCCTGGAACAATGCCGCCGCAGTCTCCGCAAAACTCTTCTCAGCCATATACCCTCCGATCACGATTCAGCGCATCATTGGTTCATCGCACTCCTGATTCACCGTACCCCCGATTCACTGCACCCCCGATTCACTGCAACCCCGATTCACTGCACCACGATTCACCGTACCCCCGGTTCACTGCACCTACGATTCACTGCACCCCCGGTTCAGCGCATTCTTGGTTCAACCCGCCAGCGCCCGCACCTGCTTGATGAACCGCCGCACCTCTTTGTCCCTGTACACCTTGAATGCCCACCACAGTGTATAGCCCGCATACAGACGCCCCCGCAGGTTCACGTCCCCATGCATCGCTTCCCTGTCAAAAAGCGGGACGATCTTCATTTTGCGCGGTATGAAGCCAAACAATGCACCGCACACAGCCGCCGCCTGCCCCGTAGTGTAAGGGTCGTCAAACCCGAACACCACCTCACCGCCGCCGCCCCTGGGTGCGATGTGCCGCAACAACCGCTTGGTGACGGACCACAGCCATGCGATGACTTTGCGGTTTTCCGGCGACAGGAATGCATCCCTCACCGTATCTAAACGAGCCTGGATTTTATGGAAAGAAGCCCGGATGCCGGTATCCGCAGCATTTCCCGGCTTCTTGGTGCTTGTTTCAACCGCCTCTTCGGGCTTCTTGGTGCCCGTTTCTTCTATACTATATAATGTATCTTTGTCGCTCGATGCCTCTGTCTGTGCATCGCTTGCCGCTTTCCTTTTTTTTATCGTCTCTCTTTCGCCTCCGGCCTCCCCTTCGCTGCCCGTCTCTCTTTCGCCGCTGGCCTTTCCTTCGCTGCCCGTCTCTCTTTCGCCGCCGGCCTTTCCTTCGATGTCCGTCTCTCCTTCGCCGCAGGCCTTTCCTTCGCCGTCGGCCTTTCCTTCGCTGCCCGTCTCTCTTTCGCTACCCGACTCTCCTTTGCCTCCAGCCTTTCCTTGCCTTTCCCCCGCATCAGACCGAAACAGCGGGAACCCGAAGATGCGCAGGACGAACCGGAGCTTCTCTTCCTCTTGACCGTCCGGCATCGCCCTGCTTACTTGCCCCCGCTCGGTACTCCGCCTGCCGTCAATGCGCGGACCGTGAACGGCGCCACCGGGTCCGGACTCTTTGCCGGACACAGCTATTGGCCCATATTCCAACCGAAATGACACGATGTGCAGGAGCCATGTGACCCGCAGCAACCCCTGGGGTGGGTCATCTTTTCCGCCCTGGGCATTAATCCTATAACGCACCGGCACCACCACCAGCAACAGGATGGCCAGGAGCAACAGCCCCACCACCCCCGCCAGCGCCCATCCCAAGATTTTGAGGATCAGGAAAACCACCGCCATGCCCTACGCCCTTGTCCCTGTTGTCGTCATTTGCGCAACACCTATCGTCAACCCCTGCTTTTTCCTTCCTTGTCTCCCTTTCCGTGTTTATCGATTTTGTCCGTTTTGTCTTTTTTGTCGGACTTGTCGGCTTTGTCTGTTTTATAGATTTTATCGGACTTGTCGGATTTGTCTGTCTTGTCAGTTTTGGCAGACTTCTCAGCCCTATATGTTTTGTCGGCCTTCCCCGCCGCTTCAGTGCCGGCTGCCTGGTCGTTCTTCGAGTCTTTATCGTCTTTCTCGTACCGGACAATGATACTGCGCCGCAGCAGATCCAGCGCTTTGACCACCGCCTGCTCCCGGATCTTGTTGCGGTTGCCCCTAAACTGGTACTTTTCCACCTGCACCTTGTCATCCATATAGCAGCCGATGTATACCAGCCCCACGGGCTTGTCCTCGGTGGCGCCCCCCGGCCCGGCGATCCCCGTGACGGACACGCACACATCGGAATCCGCGGCGAACACGCCGCCCACCGCCATCTGCTTCGCCACTTCCTCGCTCACCGCCCCATACTTCTTCAAGTCGCCTTTGTTCACGTCCAGTGTCTTGCGTTTCGCTTTGTTGGAGTATGTGACGAACCCCTCCTTGAACACCTCGGAAGCCCCCGGCACGCTGACGATTCTGGCCGAGAGCAGCCCCCCGGTGCAAGACTCGGCGGTTGACAGTGTAAGCCCATGCTTTTCCAGCAGCTGCACCACCACCATTTCCAGGGTTTCCTCCTCTTTGATGGTGTATACATGCTCTTTAAGGCGGCTCTTTATCTCCTTAACCACCGGTTTGATGAGCTTTTTTGCCTCTTCCTCACCGGAAGCCTTCGCCGTGACGCGCAAATGCACCTCCCCTGTCTTGGCGTATGTGGCGATGGTGGGGTTGGTCTGGGCGTCGATCATGTCCAGCAGCTGCTGCTCCAATGCGCTCTCGCCCACCCCGCAGACTTTCACCATGACAGAACGCAGCACCTCCGGCTGGCGTGCCTGCAGGACGGGGCGCACCTGGTTCTCGAACATCGGGATCAGCTCATTGGGCGGTCCTGGCATCAGGACGGCAATCTTGCCATCTCTTTCCATGATCAACCCCGGCGCGGTGCCGTTGGAATTGTCAAGCACCGTGGCGCCCTCCGGCACCAATGCCTGTTTCCAATTGTTTTGCGGGATGACACGGAACACCGCACCCTGCATGTAGGACGTGAGCAATGCCCTGGTGTGGGGGTCCTCCACCAGCGTGAAACCCATGGCCTCGGCGCAGACCTCTTTGGTCATGTCATCCTCCGTAGGCCCCAGCCCCCCCGTCAGGAGCACCACATCCGCGCGCCCCAGGGCAGTCTTGATAGTTTCCAGCATCCGGTCGTGGTTGTCCCCCACCACCGACTGGTACTGCATCACCAACCCCAGGAGCGCACACTGCTCCGCCAGGTATTGGGCGTTGGTATTTACAATGTTCCCCATCAGGATTTCCGTCCCGACCGTCACTATCTCCGCTATCATATCCGCCTCCCTGATGTATATCTCTATCTGTGTTATCCGTAGCTTACTCGCCATAAACCGCAATCAGTGAGGCGCACCATGCCGGTGATCCGCCTCTGCCGGCGCCCCGCACACTGCCGGTGACCCATCTCTCCAGGTTACCCGCACCATGCCGGTGACCCATCTCTCCAGGTTACCCGCACCATGCCGATGACCCATCTCTCCAGGTGAGGCGCCACGGCGCTCAGCCTTCCGCCAGCACGTCCCGGTTCTTCCATATGTACTCCACCAGCGATATGATGGTAAGTGCCAGGGCCACCCACAGGCATATCTGCCCTGCGATCTGGGAAATGCCCATCGGCAGCACCAGGAGTATCACCGCGGCCATCTGGAACACAGTTTTCAATTTGCCCCAGACCCCCGCGGCGATGACCACGCCTTTGTCGCTGGCCACCAGGCGGAAACCGCTGATCACGAACTCCCGGCTGATGATGACGATCACCACCCAAGCGGGCGCCAGCCCCAATGATACCAGCCCCACCAATGCCGCACACACCAGCAGTTTGTCCGCCAGCGGGTCCATGAACTTGCCGAAATTGGTCACCAGCCCATACTTGCGGGCGATCCACCCGTCCAGCGTGTCCGTCAGGCAGGCGACGGCGAAAATACCCGCAGCCGCCACCCTGCACACATAAAGCGCCCCCCCTTGCCACAGCAGGAACGCCACGAAAAACGGTATCATCAGGATGCGCAGGATGGTCAGCTTATTTGGTAGGTTCATCCCACACTTCCCCTTTCAGATCATATGCACCGGCGCCCGTCACCCGCACCCACACGAAATCCCCGCCTTCCCCATCTGCATGCGGTGGGCTTGTAAGCAATGTCCCTGTGGCAGAAGCATCCTTCGCAACCCTGAACACGATCCGCCCGTCCACTTCCGGTGCGTCGCGGTAGGTGCGGCCCACCCATCGGCCGTCATCCATCTCGCCTTCCGCAAACACCTGCAGTTTTCGCCCCACCATCCCCCGTGAAATCTCCTTGGAAATGCCCTGCTGCAGCCTCATGAGCTCCCGTCTGCGCTTTTGTTTCAGCCGCTCGGGCACCTGTCCCGGCATCATGGCCGCCGGTGTGCCCTCTTCCCTGGAATATGCGAACACGCCCAATCTGTCAAAGCGCATCTCCCGCACGAACCCCATGGAAGCCTGGTGGTCTTCCTCCGTCTCCGATGGGAAACCGCTTATAAGCGTGGTGCGCAGGCATATGTCCGGGACGGCCTCCCGTGCCTTACGGATGACCCGGCGCAGCGACTCGGAGTCGGTCCGCCGCCCCATGAGTTTCAATATCTTGTCGGACGCATGTTGGATCGGGATATCCAGGTAATGGCAGATCTTTGGCTCGCCCGCCATCACATCCAACAGCTCATCCGTGATTTCCTCGGGATAACAGTACAGCAGCCGTATCCAGTATATGCCGTCTACCGCCGCCAGCGCCCTAAGCAGTGCTGGGAGCCGTTTATCGCCATACAGGTCCAGCCCGTAAACCGTGGTCTCCTGTGCCACCAAGATCAATTCCTTGACACCGCCGGCGGCCAAAGTGCGGGCTTCTTCCACCAATTCTTCCAATGGCGCGCTGCGGTAATGCCCCCGCAAAGATGGGATGACGCAATACGTGCAGTGTTTGTCGCATCCTTCCGCTATCTTCAGGTACGCATAATGCCCGCCCGTGGAGAGGATGCGCTTGGGTACTTGGACCTTTCCTGGTGCGCAGCCACCAGGCACGCCCCCGATCGGTCCGACCGCCACCTTGCCGTCTGTGCCGTTCCCGCCGGTGCTGTGTCCATCGCTGCCGTGTCCGTCGCCGCCGTACACATCGGTGCTGTACCCGCCGGTGCCGTGTCCGTCGCTGCTGTGTCCGTCGCCGCTGTGCACATCGGTGCCGTGCCCGCCGGTGCTGTGTCTGTCGGTGCCGTTCACACCGGCGCCGTGTTCGTCGATATGGCCGGATCCGCCGGGCATGGCGACTTCCACCACTTTCTCCCCGGCCAGCGCGCGCCGGATAGCACCCGAAACCTTGCCATATGCATGCGGCCCCACGATGGCATCCACCTCCGGGATGTCCTCCAGGATCTCCGCGTGGTAGCGCTGCGCCAGGCATCCCGCCGCCACCAGCGCCCTGCACTTCCCCCGCTCCTTCCACCCAGCTGCGTCAAGGAGCGCATTTATGCTCTCTTCCTTCGCCCGCCCGATGAAACAGCAGGTGTTTACCAGGATGACGTCCGCCTCGCCCAGGTCGTCGGTCAAGGTGAAACCCGCACGACGACGGGGACCGTCACCGACACATCCGCCCGTATCGCCCTGAACGTCGTCAAAGGTGAAACCCTCCCCCCCGAGGGTGCCCAGGAGGCGTTCCGAGTCCACCAGGTTTTTGTCACAGCCCAATGACACACAGGCCAATTTCATCGGCCGGCCCCGGCGTCGTCGGGATCTGCGCCATCCGCACCGTAGGTGTCATCAGAGCTGTCCTCATCCCCTGCGGCCACTTGGGCGCCTATGTCGGATGACCCTGTGCCATCTGCAATCCCGCCACTGTCGGCCTGCTGGCCCTTGTCGGCTGCAACGGCGCCGCCACCGACAGCGCCTCTGACCTCGGATGCTGCGTCCATGGCTTCCATCCCGCCCTCGGCGCCGTAGCCGTCGTCGGATTCGAAGCTCTCGCCGTCATAGCCGCCTTCGCCGTAGTTCTCGCCGTCATAGAACTCTTCATCCCCCACGATGGTCACTTTCGAGTGGTACAGCTCGTCGATGGCCACCGACAGCGGCTTCTTGCCCATGGGGGCGTTGACCAAAGCGTCGTCCCCGGTCACCAGCTGCCTGGCCCGCTTCGCCGCCGCGATGACGATGGAGTACCGGCTCTGCACCAATGGCTCCTCCCCCGGCTCCACGTCCTTGTTCACCGCTTTCATCAAATCCGTATACGATGGATGTAACATATATGCACTCTCCTCTCAATCCACATCCCATGTCATGCGCAGCCGCCTTTGCGGCGGCCATGTCTTCTAAACAATCACCCAGGCCGCAACAGCCGGCCGGTGCTGTGCCGGACCGCCTTTGCGGCGACCATGTCACCCGGCAACCACCCCAACTCGCAGCTTGCGGGCACTGTGCCGGGACGCCTTTGCGGCGGCCATGTCACCCGGCAACCACCCTGACTCGCAACTCGCAACTCGCAACTTGCAGTCGCTGTGCCGGGCCGCCTTTGCGGCGGCCATGTCATCCTCGCCATCACAGCGCCTCCGCCACGTCCCGCAGCTCCCCTTTCAGCCTGTCCAGCAGCTCGTCATTGTGTATGTATCTGAAATGCTGGCTCTGGATGAGGGTGTGCACGTCGCTCACGCACTGCTCCACGTCGTCATTGACCACGAAATACTCATAGGCGTCCATCTCCTCGGCCTCTTCCAGGGCCCGTTGCAACCTGGCTTTCACCACATCCTTGGGCTCGGTGCCCCGCCCCGCCAGGCGTCTGGCCAGTTCCCGTGCATCCGGCGGCAGCACGAATATCAGCACCGCTTCCGGCATCTGCTTCTTCACCTGCATGGCGCCCTGGAGTTCGATCTCCAATATCACGTCTTTGCCCTGGGCCATCTGGTCCAGCACGTAACTGCGCGGCGTGCCATAGGAATGTGACACGTAGGTGGCGCTTTCCAGGAAATCCCCGGCCACGCGCATCTCCTCGAACCGCCGGGGGCTCACGAAAAAGTATTCCACCCCCTCCGATTCCCCGGCGCGGGGCTCCCTGGTGGTCGCCGACACGGAAAGTGCGTACTGCCCATACCGCGCCGCCAACCGCTTCGTGACCGTACCCTTGCCCGCCCCGGAAAACCCCGAAACCACGGCCAAAACACCACGTCTTCCCATCACACCCCCATCATCCCTAAGCCTATTCGGAATCCGCCCTGTCGGGCTACTTCCTCATGTATGTGCGGTTCGCAACCACGTGCGCCTGCGTGCAAGCACGCAGCGCATGTCCTCTTGCTCGGTACGAGTAATACTACGGATTGCTGCGCGCTGCGCGCTCCCACCACCCTGACATCCATTCGGAATCCGCCCTGTCGGGCTACTTCCTCATAGCCTTTATGGGTCATGAGCACACGCATCTGCGTACGAGCACGCAGCGCATGTCCTTGCGACCCAAGTATTACTCGATGTTTTGTATCTGTTCCCTCAGCTTCTCTATCTCCGTCTTGACTGCGATGGCCGCATCGGCTATGGCCAGGTCGTTGGTTTTGGA
>JAISUG010000111.1 GCA_031272185.1 Lachnospiraceae bacterium | reverse complement strand
ATATCCCTTTTCAACGAAAACGGGAGTAGAGCCTAAACATGTTACAGCTTCACCTTTGCACCGGCCCGCAGCCCCTTTATATTGCAGTCTTGCAGGATCACGTCGCCGGGGGCGAGGCCTGACTTGACCACGGTGCCGTTTCGCAGCTCCAACCCCTTTTCCACCTGCACCGGTGCCAGCGCGCCCTCGCGGACAGCCCAGACGAAATAGGCGTCCCCGTCCTTGTACAGGGCCGTCTTCGGCACCACGATCTGGTCTGCTTCCTCATAGTAGGTGAAGTCCACGTCCACCTGGTATCCGATGCCAAACCCCGCCGCCTCGAAGCTGCCGGGGCCCTCCCCCTGCCCATATGCGGAACCGTCGCCATCATTCTTGCCGCCGGTGCCGGCATCCGTTGCACTGCCGGCGCCGTCGCCGTTCCCGGCGCCGCCCGCCCCCGATCCTGCCGCCTCAGAACCTTTCGTCGGGCTTCCTGCGCCGTCCTGGGCATACCCCACCGTGACCTTCACCTTGTTCTCCGCCACCCCCAGGGCGGTGACCACGGGCTGGGCGTAGTCGTCGATGGCCTCCACGACGCCTGCGGATTTTTTGTCCTCCATCCGCCCCGCCATGGTCAGTTCCACCCGGTCGCCCACCGCCACGCCGTCGATGTCTTTGGTGGAAACGAACACTTCCAGGCGCCCGCCACCCTCGTCGCTCTCGATGAGGGCCACGGGCGAGCCGGCCGCAATGATGTTGACGCTGTCCAGGTACAGTTCCTTCACGATCCCCGAGATAGGGGCCAGCACCTCGCTGTTCTTCTCGCTCTGGTTCACCGCCGCGATGGAGCTCTCCGCCGCTTTCCGGCGCGCCTCCAGGTTGGCCCGGGCGATGTCCAGGGCCGCCTGCGCCGCATTTGCCATGCGCACCGCCGCATCCCTGTCCGCGCTGCTTAGGCCCCCCGCCCCATACAGCGCCTGGGCGTCGCTTTCGGATTTCTTCGCATCCTCCAGGTCCGCCTCGGCCTGGCGCACCGCGATCTGGGCCGCATCGACCTGCGCCTGGAGCCCGCCGATCTCGCTTTCAGGCTTTAGCCCCAGGTCCAATGTGACGATGACGTCGCCCTTTTCCACCCGTTGGCCTTTCACCACCGCCACGTCGCCGATGGCCCCGCTGGCCAGGGAATACACCGACACGCTGGTGCGCGCAGCCACGGTCCCCGTCTCGGTGAACGTCAGCTTCGCCGTCTGTGGCGCAAGCGTCACCGTGTCGTAGGTTTTGGGCGCCAGCGTATACGCTGCGGCGGCGCCCACCGCCGCCACCACCAGCACCGGGATCACGATGCGTTTCCCCAACCGGAATTTCTTCATGCCGTACCTCCCTCGATCTATCCGACAGACCGCCCGCACTTACAGACGTTTCCCATCCAACCCCCGCCATCAAAACACACCCGCTCCGCCCGCCGATACATCCCCATAATACATCCCCGTGGTGCATCTCCGTGGTGCATCCACATGATACATCCCCGTGGTGCATCTCCGTGTATCAAGGTTTCATGATCTCTCGACCGGCCCGCCGCCCGAAACAGCGCCGCCCCCCACCCCATCGAACCATTGCGGCAGACATGGGTGCCATGAAACCGCGTCACTCCCGTTCCTTGAGCACTTCCACCATGTCTACCGCATAGTTCCGTGTCGAACACGATGGCCGCGTCATTCCCGCTCCTTGAGCACTTCCACCATGTCCATCTTGCGCACCTGCCCACGCGCGGCCGCGTTGGACCACAGGATGGCGATGCACGTGCATGCGATGGCCACGGCAATGTCCCTCGCCCCCAGCCCCGTGGGCATGGAAAACTGGTCCATTTCCACCATGCCCGCCACCGCCAGCTTGAAAAACTTCGCCAATGGGATGCCAAACAGCATCCCCACTATGCCCAGGATCCAGTATTCGAACCCCAGCAGCCCCGCCACCTCCCCCACGTGGAACCCCAGCACCCGCAGGGTGGAGTATTCCCGTTTGCGCTCCATCATCGTGATGGAGGAGGTGTTGTATGCGATGGCGAACGCCACCAGGATGCCCACCGCCAGGAACACATACCCCAGCGACGCATAGGGGGCCATCATATCCGTAAGCAGCTTCCGTGTGTACGCCTGGTCCTCGAAATTGCGCACATTGGCGGCCACTTTCGCCAGCTCTTTCAGTTCCGTCAGGTCGTCCGCGCGCACCATCGCCGACGTGGCGACGTCGCCCCACCCCGTCAGGCCGCCCAGCGCCCGCCGCTCCATGAACGCGCCCGCCCCGAAACTGGTGGCGACCACTTCCCGCACCACCAGCTGGGTGTCCTCCACCGTCACCACGTCCCCCGCGCCCACTTCCAGGTCCTGGGCGGTCTTTTTCGAAAGCACGATGCCATCCGCCGGTGCCATGACGCTGACGTGCCTTTCAGTGTCATACAGGTAGTACAATGTGCAGTCCGCGTCTATGCCCGTCACCGTCACATCCACATTCCGGTGCCCCGCATGCAGGCGCAGGGGCGCCTCCAGCAGCGGCTGTGCATCCGCCACGCCCCGCACCCGGGCCGTTTCCGTCACCGCCACATGGGCGTCCACGGGCGAAAGGAAATTCAGCCGCCCGTCGTATACCTGCGCCCGGGAATACTGCACCAGCATCATGTCATCAATCATGGTGGAATATGACCCCATGAACGCCAATATGGCGAACGCGAACATCAGCCCGCCCACCACGAAGGCCGAGCGCACCTTGTTGCGGGATATGCTCCTGGCCGCCATGCGCCGGCGCGGACCCCCCGCGAAGCCGCGCAAACCCTGCCACCCACCCGGCACCGCCGCGGCAGATGCCCCGATTCCCGGCGTCGCCGCGCCCGCCCCCCCCACAGAACGCTTTCCGAATACGGGTATCTCGCCCCCCGCAGACATGGCCGGCGCTTCGGTCCCTGATATCGCCGGCGCACCGGCTCCCTGTATCATGGACGCATCGTCCCCCGGAAGCGAAGGCGAAGAGGCACTACGTTTCGCCGCAGCCGACCCCCGACGGGCGGGCCGTTTCCTGTACTTCGGCGCGGCCGGCCGCATGCTGTCCGCAGGGCGCAGCCCCAGCACGCCCGCGGCGCCCATGACGGCGCCGGCACCGCCCCCCAGCACCGCGATCATTATGCCCCGGAGGATGTAAGGCCACACCCCCGCCGGCACCAGGTTCGGCATCTTGAAATAGACATTGTACAAATCCAGCATGGCGCCGGTAAGCGCATACCCCAGTGTAGCGCCCAGCAAAGCGCCCATGAACCCCGTGGCCGCGCCATAGGACGCATAATGCCCCAGTATCTGCAGGTTCGTGTACCCGAACGCCTTGAGCATCCCCACCTGCGACCTGTCCTGCTCGATCATGCGTTTGAGCATCAGGTAAAGCAGCGCGATGGAGATGAGGATGAACGCCATGGGCACCGATTCGCCCATGGACACGATGCTGTCGATCTCCGTGGTGAGCATCGCATTGCTCAGCTGGTCTTCCAGCGCCGTCAGGGACACCAGGCCGTATGGTTCCAGCGCCGCCTCCAGGTCCGCCCGGATGTCGGCCATGGTGACGGCCTCCCCAAACCGGAAAGACAGATCGTTGTACGCACCGGGCATCCCCAGCAAGCCCTGCAGGGTTTCCTCCAGGACCACCGACAGATTGAACGTGCCCTCGTCAGGCATCAGGGAACCGCCATCGTCGATGATGTACACGTATTCCGGGGTCATGAACACGCCGCAGATCCGGAACATCACCCGGCGGTTCTTCACGATGATCCCCACCTCGTCGCCGATTTCCAGCCCATGGGCGTCCAAAAACCCCTGCCCCATGAGGATGTCCTCCGGCAAGGCCGGCACAGACCCCGCCGACAGGGTAATGCGGTTCAAGGATTGGGCCTGTGTCATCAGCCGCAGCTTGATGATCTGGTCCGTCTCGCCTCCGTCAGGGAGGGTGTCCGCGTCCACCCGGCTGTCATAAACGAGGCGGGCCGACACTTCCTCTATGCCGTCCAGGCGGAAAGCTGCCACCTGGGAAGCCGAGATCGACTTCACCGAGGCGAAGGCGTCGGCGATATCTGCATCCCGATAGTAGACGTCCTTCGCACGGTACAGGGACTCCCCCGCCACACCGTAGGCCAGGTACAGCATGACCCCCAGCCCGATGAGGAGGATGCAGGCGATGTATGTTTTTTTGTTGCGCCACATGGAGCGCAGCGCCTTTCGGAAGAGGGTCATAAACCCATGCGCCTTTCTCTGCCGCTTTCGTCCCTGCAGCTGACGCCGCACCCGCCTGCACCCGCCGCCCGCCGATGCCCCATTTTCCGACGCACCCGGGCAGCCGACCCAGGGAAGTCGTCACCGACTCTCATCACCGACTCTCCTCACCGACTCTCATCACCGCCCGCCGATGCCCCATTTTCCGACGCTCCCGGGCAGCCGACCAAGGGAAGTCGTCACCGACTCTCATCACCGACTCTCATCACCGCCCGCCGATGCCCCGTCGATCCGGAATCCTTGGGCGGCGAAAAGGCGGCATCGTCACCAACTCACCTCGCTGGCCTCTTTGGGCGATTCGTTCACCGTGATGCGGTCTATCAGCCCGTCCTTGATATGGAAGACACGGTCCCCGATCTGCCCGATGGAACTGTTGTGGGTGATGATCATCACCGTTTTGTGGTATTGTCTGTTGAAATCTTTCAGGAGCTGCAGCACCTGTATCCCCGTGGCGAAGTCCAGCGCCCCCGTGGGCTCGTCGCACAGCAGGATGTCCGGGTTCTTGGACAATGCCCGCGCGATGGCCACCCGCTGCTGCTGCCCCCCGGACAGCTGCGACGGGAAGTGGTCCTCCCGCCCCACCATGTCGATGCCCTCGATGAGGGGGCCGATGGGCAATGGGTCGTCTGACAGGTCATAGGCCAGGCGGATGTTCTCCTCTGCGGTCAGGTCCGGGACCAGGTTGTAAAACTGGAACACGAACCCCACCGCCTTCCTGCGGTAGTTGGTCAGTTCCCGCTCCTTGAATGCGCCTATGTCACGGCCTTTGTACGTCACCGTCCCCGCCGTGGGCACGTCGATGCCGCCGATGATGTTGAGCAGCGTGCTCTTCCCGGACCCGCTGGCGCCCAGCAGCACCACGAACTCACCCTCGTACACCCGGCAGTCCACGCCCCGCAGCGCATGGACCTGCACCTCGCTCATCTGGTACACCTTCGTCACCCCCGCCACCTCGATGATGACAGCGGGCTCCGCTTTACCAGCCACCGCGGCGCCCCCCAGGGCGGTCGCATCTTTTCCGGCCGAAACCCCACCGGCCTCTGTCTTTTCGGTTGTTTTGGCATCATTACCCATATACCCGAACCCCGTATCCATTTAACCGATGTCATTGTTCCGGCCACCGAGACAAATCCCAAGCTGACTATGCCGGCTTTGTGGCATACTGCTGCATAACCGTGGGACATGACCGCCGGCTACTTGGCATCCGCCGATTACGTCATATCGAAGACTGTACTTCAGGCTTTGGTCACGGCCCTACTTACAAACCCCACCAGCTGCCGGATGCAGATGTCCCTGAACTCCCTGTCCGCCCTAAACAGCTCCATGGGCACGTGGGCGCACAGCACGTAGATGAAATGCGCCGTCACCTGCAGGTCCAGCCCCTCCCGCAGTTCCCCCCTTTGCCCGGCGCATTCCAGCAGCCGCAGGTAGAAATCCTGCGCCTCATGGGAGTACCTTTCCATGAACTGCGCGATGAACGCCGGCTGCTTCTTGACGAAGTCCTCGCCGATGGCGTACATCTGGGGGTCCGAGTCAGCGAACGCATACCCCGCCAGGAACACCCGCTCCATGTTCTGGGCAAAGGTATGTTGGTCGAATGTGTCCGCCACCGGGTTCAGGACGGCCAGCTTCTTTTCCACCATGGCATCCACCAGGTGGAAATACAGGTCCTTTTTGTCCTCGAAATACTGGTAAAAACTCCCCTTGGCGATGCGGCTGGCCGCCACGATGCGGTTGATGTTGGAGCCGTCATAACCATAATGGGCGAACTCCGCCAGCGCAGCCCCCGCAATGGCCGCGCGCTTCCCCGGCGCCAGGTTGAAAAACGTCTGCTTCGGCATCCTGTCCCCCCAGGGGCGCTGTTCGCCGCGGCCCGCAAACGCATTCCCCCATATTCTCATCTGTCTCAAACGCATGCCCACTCATATTCACATCCGCCCAAATGTGACCTTAGGGTCATTTTACACCCGCACTGCCCCCGTGTCAATACGATAGTATCTGCCAACTATGGAATATTTCTCATCAGTGGATTCCCAAAGCAAATGCTACCGGGGGATGGAAAGGGGGGGCCGAAATCCGTATTTTTTCCTTAATTTTCCCTGCCCCCCCTTTCCTTGGGCGGCCAAATGTGCTATACTCCGTTCGTGCCAAATAAAAGGGGTTCGGGGTGGCAGGTTGCCCCTCCCCCACACCGGCATCTTTCGACCGAATCTGACAAAAGAACCAGAGCGCACAGGGCGGATCCGATCCCCAGCGCAAAGGTTATCATAGGCCGCCCGGACGCGCTGCGATGGGCGGCTGTACCATGCCATGTCAACGGCGCATCCCATCGTGTGATGCAGTTGGCCATGTGTGCATTCGGTCGCAGGTGCCTCACCAGGCATAGAAAGAGGACAGTATGCTATCTAGGAAACACATTGCGCTGATTGCGGTCGCACTGCTGCTGGCCGGCTGCGCAAACCAACCCGGCGTCACAAACGCCGGCCAAACCTCCCCGGGGGGGACGACACAGGCCGCGCAGGCCCAGACATCTGCAGATGCGGCGGCCCAGGCCACACAGGCGGCCCCGCCGCCCACCCCCGAAACCACACAGGCGCTCACCACCGAAGCCGAGGCCGAGGGGTCGAAAGCCGCCGAAACGAAAGCACCGGAAGCCCAGAGTGCGCAGTCGCAACCAGGGGAAACGCAACCCACCGACACAAGAGCCGACACCCCCCCATCGGGGGACGGCCAAAAAAACTCCGAAGAACAGGCAGCCAACACCCAGGGCGGTGCAACCATACAAACCGGGGACGCGAACTTTGACCCATTCTTCCCCACAGGGGCATCCGAGGAGGAGGCGAGGCTCATCAAGGACGAATACGACGGGCTGACATTCACCGCATCCGTCAACACACGACAGGCCATCCTGCCCGGCTCAGTGTTCCAGGTCCACCTCACCGTGAAAAACACCGGCGACCAGACCATCTCCTATGTGAAAGGCTCCGGGTCGTTCACCACGCCCTCCGCGCTCTCCGTGGAGGTGGACGGGCTCCAGCGGGTGCTGCCCCAGGACCAGCTGGGCGTGAACACCATGGACTACGTGACGCTCCA
>JAISUG010000110.1 GCA_031272185.1 Lachnospiraceae bacterium | reverse complement strand
TGGAGCGTCACGTAGTCCATGGTGTTCACGCCCAGCTGGTCCTGGGGCAGCACCCGCTGGAGCCCGTCCACCTCCACGGAGAGCGCGGAGGGCGTGGTGAACGACCCGGAGCCTTTCACGTATGAGACGGTCTGGTCGCCGGTGTTTTTCACGGTGAGGTGGACCTGGAACACCGAGCCGGGCAGGATGGCCTGCCGTGTGTTGACGGATGCGGTGAATGTCAGCCCGTCGTATTCGTCCTTGATGAGTTTCGCCTCCTCCTCGGATGCCCCGGTGGGGAAGAAGGGGTCGAAGTTCGCATCCCCGGTCTGTATGGTTGCACCGCCCTGGGTGTTGGCGGCCTGTTCTTCGGAGGTTTTTTGGCCATCCCCCGATGCGGGGGCGTCGGCTTTCGTGTCGGTGGGTTGCGTTTCCCCTGGTTGCGGCTGGGCACCCTGGTCCCCCGCCGCTTTCGTTTCGTCGGTTTCCGACCCCCCGGCCTCGGCCTCGGTGGTGTGCGCCTGGGTGGTTTCCGTGGTGGGCGTCAAGGCTTCCTGTGTGGTCTGTGCCGCCTGTGTGGCCTGGGCCGTCGTATCTGCAGATGCCTGGGCCTGTGCCGCCTGTGTCGTCCCCCCCGGGGAGGTTTGGCCGGCGTTTGTGGCGCCGGGTTGGTTCGCGCAGCCGGCCAGCAGCAGTGCGGCCGCAAGCAGCGCAATGTGTTTCCTAGATAGCATAATGTCCTCTTTCTATGCCTGGTGATGGGCACCTGGGACCGAAATGCACCCATGGCCAAGGGCACCGCACGATGGGGTGCGCCGTGGACATGGCATGGTACAGCCGCCCATCGCATCGCGTCCGGGCGGCCTGTGATAACCTTTGCGCGGGGGGCGGATCCGCCCTGTGCGCTTTGGTTCTTTTGTCAGATTCGGTCGAAAGATGCCGATGTGGGGGAGGGGCAACCTGCAACCCCGAAACCCCTCTATTTGGCACGAACGGAGTATAGCACATTTGTCCGCCCAAGGAAAGGGGGGGCAGTTAAAATTAAGGAAAAAATACGGATTTCGGCTCCACCCTCACACCATCCCCTCGGGTTTCATGGCGGCGTCGAATGCCTCGGGGGCCAAAAAGCCTTGCAAGGTGCAGGCGTCGCGCAGGGAGATGCCCTCGTCATAGGCTTTTTTGGCGGTGAGGGCGGCGTTTTCGTAGCCGATGAGCGGGTTTAAGCATGTCACCAGCATGAGGGAGCGGGAGAGGTTTTCCGCCATCTTTTCGGGGATGGGTGACAGGCCCACCGCGCAGTTGGCCCGGAAGGAGACCATGGCGTCGGAGAGGAGGCGCACGGACTGGAGGAAGTTGTGGATGCACACGGGCGCAAAGACATTGAGCTGGAAATTGCCCTGGGAGGCGCAAAGGCCGATGGCGGTGTCATTGGCCATGACCTGGACCGCCACCATGGTGAGCGCCTCGCACTGGGTGGGGTTCACTTTCCCGGGCATGATGGAGCTGCCTGGTTCGTTGGCGGGGATGGTGATCTCCCCCAGGCCGCAGCGGGGGCCGCTTGCCAGCCAGCGGATGTCATTGGCTATCTTCATCAGGTCTGCGGCCAGGGCCTTCAATGCTCCGTGGGCGAAGACCATCTGGTCTTTGCTGGTGAGCGCGTGGAATTTGTTCGGCGCGGTGACGAACGCGACGCCGGTGAGCTGCGAGACGGCGGCGGCGGCCTTTTCGTCGAAGCCTTTGGGGGCGTTCAGGCCGGTGCCCACGGCGGTGCCGCCCAGGGCCAGCTCCCGCAGGTAGTCCACGGCGGATTCCAGCATGGCCTTGTCCGTTTCCAGCATGTGGCGCCAGGCGCTGACCTCCTGGCCGAAGGTGATGGGGGTGGCGTCCTGGAGGTGGGTGCGACCGATCTTTATGAGGTTCGCGTAAGTGGCCTCCAGGGTGGCGAATGTGCCGGAGAGGAGGTCGATGGCGGGGAGGAGGCTGCCTTTGATTTCCAGTGCCCCGGCGATGTGCATCGCGGTGGGGAAGGTGTCGTTGGAGCTCTGGGACATGTTCACGTGGTCATTGGGGTGGAGGAGGGGGCGGCCCGCACGCTCGTTGGCCCGGTGGGCGATGACCTCGTTCACGTTCATGTTGGACTGTGTGCCGCTTCCGGTCTGCCACACGGAGAGGGGGAACTCGCCGTCCAGCGCCCCTGAGAGGATCTCGTCGCAGACGGCGCTGATGGCGTCAGCGCGCTCTTGGTCCATTTTCCCCAATTCCAGGTTCGCCCTGGCGGCGGCCTTTTTCACGTAGGCCAGCGCACGGATGACCTCCATGGGGATCTTTTCCGTGCCGATGCGGAAGTGTTCCAGGCTGCGCTGGGTCTGGGCGCCCCAGCGGCGGTCGGCGGGCACTTTCACCTCGCCCATGGTGTCGCGCTCGATGCGGTAGTCCATGTGTTGGCTCCTTTCTGGCTGGTGTCGCCCCAAGGGCTATGCAGCGGCGTTCCCCGCGCCGCATCAATCACCGGTTGTCCACTTTCTCGGGGTGCAGGTCGTGCCATACCAAGCGGTCGCGGGCGACCTGTTCCCAGGGTGTGTGGGGCTTGCCGTAGTTGGCGTAGGGGTCGATGGAGATGCCCCCCCGGGGGGTGAATTTGCCCCAGACTTCGATGTATTTCGGGTCCATGAGGGCGATGAGGTCTTTCATGACGGTGTTCACGCAGTCCTCGTGGAAGCTGCCGTGGTTGCGGAAGCTGAGCAAGTAGAGCTTCAGGGACTTGCTTTCCACCATCTTCTCGGCGGGAACATAGGAGATGGTGATGCAGGCGTAGTCGGGCTGCCCGGTGATGGGGCAGAGGCTGGTGAACTCCGGGCAGTTGAACTTCACGAAATAGTCGTGATCCGGGTGTTTGTTGGAAAATGTCTCCAGCACGCCGGGGTCGTAGTCGTATTTGTATGTGGTTTCGTGGCCGAGGGCTTTCATGGGGAGCTCCTTTTTTGGGTTGCGGTACCGCCTGGATGTGCCATGGCGGGAATTATATGCCACGGCGTTCTTGCCCCTGCAGCATGGGGAGTGGCACCCGGCGCAGCGCCGTCACCAGGGCCCAGCCCAGGATGCCGCCGGGGACCTGGCCCGCGCACACAGAGAGGGCGAGGGGCGGGTAGGGGATGCCAAGCAGGTAGGCGAGCCATATGGGGGCCAGCAGGCCGGGGATAAGGATGATGGGCAGGGCCACGAAGCGGTGGTGCCTGCCATGCTTCGCCAGCTGCGCGACCACCAGGGAGGTGAGGACGCCGGCCGTGAACCCGCCGAACCAATCCAGGGGGCCCATGCCGCCGTAGAGGATATTGGACAGCATGTTGGCCAGGCCCAGGGGGAAGACCAGAAACGGGAAGAGGTACGCCAGCGCGTACAGGGCGGTGGTGAAGCGCAGCTGCACAGCGCCGAAGGCGAATCCCTGGTTCAGGAACATCAGCGCCACGTACAGCGCGATGACCACGGCGGAGAGCGTGAGCTTGTGGGTGGGGGAGAGGTTGGTGGCGCCGGGGCCGCGGTTCGAAGCTGCGGCCGGAGCTGTAGAGGCTTCCGGGGTGCCGATGTCGGTTGATGTAGGCACCATACCGGGCGTGGCTGCCGTGTCGTCTGTTTGTGACGATGGCGCCGGTTTCGCAGCGACCGGGGCCGTAGATGCTTCCGGGCTGCCGAGGCCGGCGGGTGCGGGTGTTTTTTGGGTTTGGTTGTCCATGATGAATGTCCTCCTAGTTTTGGTTTGGGTGTCCGGCTGGGGCCGCAAGGCGACAGCCTGGTTATTTTCACCCGGGCAGGATGGAATCTCGAACTGCCCGTTTTTGCATGTGACGTCGGTGCCGGCGGCGCGCCGCTGGGTTGACTCGCCTGTATGGCGGACACTGTACTGTCCTTTCCGCCAGGTTTCGGGCGCACCGTCGGGATGGCGGCGGCTGCGAGCGCAGTGTACGCCGGCGGCGCGCCGCCGGGCATATGCCTTATGTCTCCTCGAAATGGTACCTGTCCAGCAGCTCCTTGCGCAGGTTCCAGAGTTTGCGGGTGAGGTCCACGTGGACGTTGTGTGGGTTCACGAAACGCAGGGACTCTTCCCATAGGGTGGCCAATTCCTTTTTGCAGGTCTCCCGCAGCTCCATGACGGTGGGGGAGGTGTAGACGCACTGCCCCCCTTTGAAAACCGGCACGAAAAGGGGGCGCACGGTGAAGCTGTTCGGCGCCAGGTGGGTCTTTTTCCAGGTCTCGATGGGGTCGAACAGGAGCAGGGATTTGCCCGTTTCGATCTCCTCGTCTTCCAGCGCGATGAGGTCGGCGATGATTTTCCCCACGTCCTTGCGGTAGATGCGGAAGATGTTCTTGTTGCCGGGGTTGGTGATCTTCTCGGCGTTTTCGGAAACTTTGATCTTGGGTGTGAACGTGCCGTCCGTCTCCTGTATGGCGGCGAGTTTGTAGACGCCGCCGAAGGACGGGCAGTCTTTGGAAGTGATGAGGTTGGTCCCCACCCCCCAGGAGTTGATGGTGGCGCCCTGGCGCTTCAGGCTCTCGATGAGGTACTCGTCCAGGTCATTGGATGCGGAGATCACCGCATCGGGGAACCCGGCCTCGTCCAGCATCTCTTTGGCCCTCTTTGACAGGTAGGCCAGGTCGCCGGAGTCCAGGCGTATGCCAAAATATGTCAGCGGCGTACCGGCTTCCTTCATCTCTTTGAAGACCTTGATGGCATTGGGGACGCCGGACTGCAACGTGTCGTAGGTGTCCACCAGGAGGATGCAGGCGCCGGGGTAGAGCCGGGCATAGGTGCGGAAAGCGGTGAGCTCGTCGGGGAAGCTCATGATCCAGCTGTGGGCGTGGGTGCCTTTCACAGGCACGCCGAAGAGCTGGCCGCACAGGACATTGGAGGTGCCCACGCAGCCGCCGATGACCGCGGCCCGGGCGCCGTAGATGCCCGCATCGGGTCCCTGGGCCCGGCGCAGGCCGAACTCCATCACCCCGTCGCCCTTGGCGGCGTAGACCACACGGGACGCCTTGGTGGCGATGAGGGACTGGTGGTTGATGAGGTTGAGCAATGCGGTCTCCACCAGCTGGGCCTCCATGATGGGGCCTATGACCTTCACCAGCGGCTCCCTGGGGAATACCACGGTGCCCTCGGGGATGGCGTAGATGTCGCCGGAGAAGCGGAAACCCAGGAGGTATTCAAGGAAGTCGTCGGCGAACAGCCCGGTGGTGCGCAGGTAGTCCACGTCCTCGGGCGTGAAGCGCAGGTTCTCGATGTACTCGATGAGCTGCGCCAGCCCTGCGCAGATGGCGTAAGCGCCGCCGAAGGGGTTGCTGCGGAAGAACATGTCGAAGACCACGGTCTTGTTCGCGTCTTTGGCGCGGAAATACCCCTGCATCATGGTGAGTTCGTACAGGTCGGTGAGCAGGGATAGGTTTTTCATGGACATAGGAAACCTCGTTTCTGGTGGTGGTTTGCGGCCCTGGGTATCATGCCGGCCCGTTCGGAGGGGCTGACCGGGGAGCTGCGTGCAGACTGATGCCCAAGGGCCGGTGCGTGTGCAACGGCGGCGCCGATAGATGCCCAATGACCGGTGCGGGTGCAACGGCGGCGCAGGTCGATACCCACGGGTAGGTGTGGGTACAACGGCGACGCCGGTAGATGCCCAATGGCCGGTGCGGGTGCAACGGCGGCGCAGGTCGATACCCAAGGGCCGGTGCGTGTGCAACGGCGGCGCCGACCCGCCGGTCATGGGGTAAACGTGTTTATGGCCGGATTCTGGCATGTTTACGGGTGAGTATAACACGAATCCGCCAAAACTGGAAGTGGTTTTTTTATCGGTTCAGGTCGCGGCGCCGGTGCGGATCCGCCGGTCCGGCGCAGCCGCACCCAGAGAAGCCACGGGGACGTGGCGGTGTGGTGGCAAATCGACCCGTGACTAGCGGGCGATGGTCAATCTGGGTCTACGGCGGCGCCGGGGTCATCCGGCGGGCATCCTCATCTCCCGCAGCGCCTTGATCCCCATGGGCAACGAGAGCGCGAACGTGAGGGCGTCGGCGATGGGTGTGCTCATCTGGATTCCCAGCAGGCCGAAACGGGCGGAGAATATGAGCAGTATCGGGATGAGGAACACGCCCTGCCTCACCGTGGCCAGGATGCTGGCGGGGAGCGCCCGCCCGGTGGTCTGGAGGAGCATGTTGTTCAAGATGACCCAGCCCATGAGGGGCTGGGACAGGCAGACCAGGCGCAGGGACACGGTGCCGATGCGCACCACATCGGGGTCGTCTTTGCGGAAGAGCTCTATGACGGCGCGGGCGTTTGCGTAGCCCAGCACGGCGACGATGAGCAGGAACAGGGAAGAGTAGCGCACGCAGAAATAGAACGCCCTTTTCACCCGGTCGTAGCGGCCCGCGCCGTAGTTGAAACCGCAAACGGGCTGGAAGCCCTGTCCGAAGCCCAGGAGCGCGGAGGCAGCCATCATGACCACCCGGTTCACGATGGATATCGCGGCGATGGCCGCGTCGCCGTATGGCCTCGCCGCCTGGTTGAGGACGATGGTGGCCACGCTGGCCAGGAGCTGGCGCAGCAGTGACGGGGCGCCGTTGCGGAGGATCTCGTAGTATGTATGGAAACTCGGAGCGAAATGGCTGAGGGAGATGCGGACATTCTCCCCCCTCTGGCACATGACGAAGAGGATGGCGCAGCTGATGGCCTGGCTGACGATGGTGGCCAGCGCGGCCCCCGCAACCCCCATGTGGAACACGAAGATCAGCAGGGGGTCCAGGAAGATGTTGAGCACGGCGCCTGACACCATGCCCACCATGCCATGGTTGGCGCTGCCCTGGAAGCGCAGGAGGTTATTGAGCGCCAGGGAGGTCACCATAAAAGGGCAGCCGATGAGGATGAGGCGCATGTATGATTTGGAGTGGGGCAGTATGGTGTCGGTGGCGCCCAGGAAGTAGTTGAGGGGCGTGAGGAACACCAGCCCGAACGCCATCAGGGCGAGGCCGAAGAAAAATGCGGTGATGGTCGCGGTGGTGGCCATCTCGCTGGCCTGGCGGCTGTCCTTGGCCCCCAGGGCGCGGGAGATGACGTTGCCGGCGCCCTGGCCGAAGAGGAAGCCTATGGCCTGGATGATGGCCATGAGGGAGAATATGATCCCCACCCCCGCTGTGGCACTGGTGCCCAGGAAGCTGACGAAATACGTGTCTGCCATGTTGTAGAGGGCGGTGATGAGCATGATGACGATGGTGGGGACGGCCATCTGCAGCACAAGCAGCTCCACGGGCCGGGTGAGCATGCGCTCCAGCTTGGTCTGTGGGGCGGGGGCCTGCTTTGCGGGTTCCGGTGCGGGCTGGGTGGCGTGCGCCTGCTTTGCGGGTTCCGATTCGTGCTGGGCGGCAGGGGCCTGCTTTGCGGGTCCCGGTGCGGGCTGGGTGGCGGGGGCCTGCTTTGCAGGTTCCGGTGCGGGCTGGGTGGCGGGCGCCTGCTTTGCGGGTTCCGGTGCGGGCTGGGTGGCGTGCGCCTGCTTTGCGGGTTCCGATTCGGGCTGGGCGGCGGCGAGTGCCTGTTTCGTTGGTTCCGGTTCGGGGTGGCGGGGGATTGGTTGTTTGGTTGGATCGGGTTGCATGGAAACTCCTTCGCAAGGCCACTGACCCCAACACCATGCCGCCATGAAAGGCAGCAACATCTGCGCAGGCGCACGCATAACCCGAGGGCATAAGCATGCGCCCCGGTATACGCCGGGGCGTAGTGGGGAATCAGTGGTCGATTTCATCACATCACTTCACGAAGTATATTTTCCACCAGTGCAGCGGTTTTGTCAAGGTGTATCGGGAAAAATATTGCCGGATGGCCCGCAATGGTTACAATTCACAGGGGCGGGGGATGGGGGTGGCGGCCGGTGCGGCGGTCCATCACGAAGTGGTCTCTTTTTTGACCAGCCTTGCGGGGACGATGCTCTCGTAGCGGCGGTAGTTGTCCAGGGACTCCACCGCGATCTGCGCTATCAGCGGTATGTTCTGCTCGATGGACGTGATCGGGTACACCGCGGAATCGGATATCGGCGAGTTGTCATACCCGATCAGCTCCACGGCGTCGGGTATGCGCACGCCGCTTTTGACACACTCCCGCAGCGCCAGGTTCGCGATGTCGTCATTGGAGCAGAATATGCCCATCTTGCGGCCGGGGTACTTCGCCAGGAGTGATTCCAGCAGTTCCCCCATGCCTTTTGACGCCTCGGGGCTGTATGTGTTGCCGAAAACCGGCTGGATGACCCGTTCATAGGGGCGACCCTGCACGGACAGCTCGAACCCGACGATACGTTTGAAGGACGGCAGCTCTTCGAGATAGCTGTTGTTGATGTGGACGAACACGTCGCACCCGTTTGCTACCAGCAGGTCCCCCGCCAGCTTGCCGCCGGTGAAATTGTCGCTGTTGATCTGCATGAAATCGCCGCCGGCGCGCTCGATGGAAATCACCGGTACCTGCAGGCCCTCCACCTCGCCCCTGTCAAGGAGGTGGCTCAAAAGGATCAGGCCCCTGATGCGGTAAGAGGCCAGGTCCGCTATGATCGAAAGCTCGGACTCCTTTGATTCGTTGGAGGTATAGACGATGAAGCGGCACCCCCGTGCCTTGCCCTGTTCGATCAGCTGGTTCAGTATCTCGGCATAATAGCTCAAGTGCAGGTTCGGGAAGATGACGCCTGCGAGGTTGGACTTTCCTGTGACCAATATGCGGGCAAGGTGGTCCTGGCTGTAACCCAGTTCGCGGATGGCTTCGTCGATTTTCGACTTGGTCCTTTCCGCCAGCAGCTCAGGCTTGTTGAAAAAACGCGATACCGTGGCCAGGGAAACCCCGCTGTATGCGGCTATGTCACCGATTTTGACTTTGTCCATAACGGCTCCTTGCTTTCTTGTAATGCTTTCATTATATCACATTTTCTGAAAATTGCAACAGTGATTTGAAAATATTTTCATAAATCTTTATGCAATTACCGGAGTTTCCTTGGCTGTCGCTCCGCCGATAAATCTTGCGCAGGGCTGATATGCGGAGGGCCCATGTCCTATGAGCCTCCGCCCATTCGGGGCGATAAATCTTGCGCAGGGCTGATATGCGGAGGTGTACAAATCGGCGACAGCGTCCAGATCGGTAGAGGTGGCCAAGGGATTGCCCCGCCGACGAAACCTTGACCACTGCCCCGCCGACGAAACCTTGCGCAAAACCGAGGCTTATGTTGAAAGCATTGCAATAATGCACAAAATTCCTGCCGCATTCCTGTGAGATATGCCGAAAATGAAAAAAATATTATGAAAACGATTGACATTTGCGCTTCCAGATTGTATATTGCGGTTGTGAGGAACACGATAGGCGCAAGGGGGAACGGGGCAGGCCAAGGGAGGCGCCTCCAGGTTGTATATTGCGGTTGTGAGGAATACGCACACAAGGGGGGGACGGATGGAGAAGGGGAGATGGGTAGGGGCTGGCGGGTCGTCTGCCAAGGGACGCTTTGCCCAGGGGCAGTTTACCAAAGGGCCGTCTGCCAAAGGGCGCTTTGCCAAGGGTTCGATTGCCAAGGGGCTGCTTCACAGCTGGCAGCTTTACGTGCTGCTGCTGCCGGCGCTGGTCTGGCTGGCGGTCTTCGCCTACTACCCCATGTATGGGCTGCTGATCGCATTCAAGAACTACAAAATCCGCATGGGCATACTAGGCAGCCCGTGGGCCACGCCTTTGTTCCGGTATTTCGGGGAGTTTTTCAGCACGAGCATCGCATTGACGGCCATCAAGAACACATTGGTGATCAGCATCATGAGCCTGGCCTTTGCTTTCCCGGTCCCGATCATTTTTGCCATCATGCTGAACCAGGTCAGGGCCAAGTGGTTTCGGAAGTTCGTTCAGACGATCAGCTATGCGCCTTACTTTATTTCGAATGTGGTGGTGGTCAGCATCATCACGGTGCTGTTTTCCGCGAACGGCGTGGTCAACTATTTCGTGAAGGCCGGCACGGGTACCCCGACGCTGTTCACATCGCTCCCCCAGTGGTTCCGGGCGCTGTACATCGGTTCGAACATCTGGCAGACCATGGGGTTCAACGCCGTCATATTCATCGCCGCGCTGCTGACGATCAGCCCCGATTAC
>JAISUG010000078.1 GCA_031272185.1 Lachnospiraceae bacterium | reverse complement strand
ACCGCACAGATATGAAAAGAGTTTCCGCTCTCGGGTATAACTCGGTTGACGGCGCCTGGGCGAATTTGAAAAATATGGTTGACGAATCGTAGATTTGTGCTATAATCTATGGAGTGCTGATTGCTTTACGCCCATGCAGTTGGATTGACGCACGAGTACACAACTGGAGGGAGGGTAGGAGAGATATGTCAAGCGTTATCGTAAAAGAGAGTGAGTCGCTGGACAGTGCATTGCGCAGGTTCAAGAGGAACTGTGCTAAAGCCGGCATCCAGCAAGAGATCCGCAAGAGAGAACATTACGAGAAGCCGAGCGTCAGGCGCAAGAAAAAGTCTGAGGCCGCGAGAAAACGCAAATACAACTGAAGAACCAACCTTTTGCCCACGTCCTGGTTTCCGGGAGTTTGTTTATGTGTGGGTTCATGGCGTTCTCATTGTTCCTGCTTTGTTTTTCAGAATCCTCAGTTGCCGCTGGGGATTTTTTCATAGTGGGGCGCATCCCCGGTTCCATAGTTTTTTGCTTGGGTTCGCAGTGCCGGGGAACCGCCGATGTCACCGTTTGTTCTTTCTGTGAGGGTTGGTTTGCATGAGCCTGGTAGAAACCATAGTTGACATCCCCATCGAGCACGAACGCAATGTCTGCGGGCAGCTGGATGAGTACCTGAAGAAAATCGAGCGCACGCTGGACGTGACCATGGTGGCCCGGGACGGCGCCATCAAGATCATCGGGGAGGGTGAGCGGGCGCAGAGGGCCAAGCGCGTGTTTTCCAGCTTGGTGGAGCTGTCAAAGCGGGGCAACGCCATCGGCGTGCAGAATGTGGATTATGCGCTGGCGCTGTCTTTCTCGGAGCAGGAAGACCAGATCCTGGAAATCGACAAGGACATCATCACCCGCACGGCCCAGGGCAAGCCCATCAAGCCCAAGACCATCGGGCAGAAGGCCTATGTGGACGCCATCCGCCAGAAGATGCTCACGTTTGGCACCGGGCCGGCGGGCACCGGGAAGACATACCTGGGCATGGCCATGGCGATCCAGGCTTTCCGCGATGGGGAAGTGGGCCGCATCATACTGACCCGCCCCGCCTTGGAAGCCGGGGAGAAGCTGGGGTTTTTGCCGGGCGACCTCCAGAGCAAGATCGACCCTTACCTGCGCCCCCTCTATGATGCACTGTATCAGATCATGGGGGCGGACACATACCTGCACAATGCCGAAAAAGGCCTCATAGAGGTGGCCCCGCTGGCGTACATGCGGGGGCGCACATTGGACAACGCATTCATCATCCTGGACGAGGCCCAGAACACCACCGGGGCCCAGATGAAGATGTTCCTCACCCGCATCGGGTTCGGTTCCAAGGTCATAGTCACCGGGGACCTGACCCAGAAAGACCTGCCGGACGGGACACCAAGCGGGCTGGACACCGCCATACGCGTGCTGCGGGGCATAGACGACATCGCATTTTGCCGCCTTACCAGCAAAGACGTAGTGCGCCACCCCCTGGTACAGCAGATCGTGGAGGCATACGACAAATATAAAGGGAAGTGACCCTTTCAGATATATGGGTGATAAAACATGGGCAAACTGATAGCCGGAAGGCAACTGCCTAAACGCAGGTTGTTGCGGATATATGGGTGATGAAACATGGGTAACTTGATCAGCGTTTACATATATGACGAGGATGGGGTTGACTTGGATGGGATGGGGGTTGACTGGGGCATCCCCGTCCGGGAAATCGCCGATACCATAGCGGATGCAGTGGTCGAAGCGGAGATCGGCCGATCAGGCATCTTTCAGGGGCGTATCCCATATAAACTGGATGTGGATGTGGTGCTCACAGACGACGCCGGGATTTGCGATGCGAACCGTCAGTTCCGCGGGATCGACGCGGCCACAGATGTGCTGTCCTTCCCTTTGGTGGATTTTGAGCCCCCCGCCGATTTTGGCATTGTGGATGGGCATGAGTCCTCATATGTGAACCCGGATGACGGTACGCTTTGCCTGGGCGACATCATGATATCCATGGAGCGGTGCCGGGAGCAGGCAGCCGAGTACGGGCACTCCATGGAGCGTGAGTTCGCATTCCTCATCACCCACAGCATGCTGCACCTGCTGGGGTACGACCACATGGATGACGGGGAGCGCCTGGAGATGGAGGAGAAGCAGGAAGCCATACTCCAGTCCAAGGGGTTTTTGCGGTAGACACACAGAACCGGCGACCCGGCAGATTCCACCGGCAGGGCATAGCATAAATATTTTCTAGTGAAGCAAGGAATGCGATGGCAACAGACAACAGGCGGTCAAAATCATCTTCTTTCCTGATGCAAGGCGGCATCCTGGCGGTGGCGGGGCTGTTGGTGCGCCTCATCGGGATGCTCTACCGACTGCCCCTGGCCGCCAAAATCGGCGACGAGGGCATGGGGTACTATTCGTCCGCATACAGCGTCTATTCCATGCTGCTGATCATCTCCTCGTACAGCCTGCCCCTGGCGGTTTCCCGGCTGGTGGCGGAGAGGCTGGGCAAGAAACAGGCGAAAAACGTGGGGCGTATACTTCGGGCCTCGCTGTTTTACGCCACGGTGGCCGGCGCGGCGGGGTTTTGCGTCCTGTGGTTCGGCGCGCAAGACCTGGCGCAGCTGCTGGAAAAACCATTTGCCCAGTATGCCCTGCGGTCATTGGCCCCCACGCTCTGGGTCATGGCTTACCTGGGCGTGCTGAGGGGGTATTTCCAAGGCTACGGCATCATGGCGCCAACTGCAGTTTCCCAGATATTGGAGCAGATTGTCAATGCTGCCGTCAGCATCTGGGCGGCGTTTTCGCTGTATGACGCAGGCATCCGGGCGAACCTGGTGCATGGGGAGACCCAGTACGCTTTTGCTTACGGCGCCGCCGGTGGTACCATCGGCACGGGCGCGGGCGCATTGACGGCTTTTTTGTTTTTCCTGCTGCTGTTTTTTGGCAACCTGCCTGGGATCGCGCGAAGCGAAAAGAGGGACCGGCGCCGCCGGCCGGAAAGCTACGGCGAGGTGTCCGTGGCTCTTTGCGTCACCATTTTGCCGATACTGTTCAGCAGCGCGGTGTACAACATCGGCGCGGTGGTGGACGACTACCTGTTTTCGGCGCACATGCAAGATGTCGGGGCGGGGGCGGACATCGCCTCCATGTGGGGGGTATATATGGGCAAATACCACCTGCTCTTCAACATCCCCGTTGCGATTTCCAATGCATTGTCCTCTTCGCTGATCCCTTCTCTTTCCGCTTCGGTGGCACGCGACGACAGGCCGTCGGCCAGGCAGAAAGCGGGGATGGCCATCCGCTTTTCCATGTTGGTGGCGATACCGTCGGCGGTGGGGCTGGCGGTGCTGGCGGGGCCCATCAGCGACCTCCTTTTCCGGGGGGGAGACAACACCGTGCTCATCCGCATGACCGCACTGGGGTCATTGGCGGTGGTGGTGTTTTCCCTGTCAACGGTGTCCAATGCCATCCTCCAGGGTGCGGGGCACATGTCGCTCCCGATACGCAACTGCCTCGTCTCACTGGGGCTCCACGTGGTCATACTACAGATGTTCCTCGTCGTGTTCGGGCTGGGGATCTTCGGGGTGCTGTATGCCAATATACTGTTCGCGCTGTGCGTGTGCGTGATGAACCAATGGTCCATCCGGCGGCACCTGCGGCTGCGGCTGGACGCGGGCAAGGCATTTTTCCTGCCTGCGTTGGCGGCCGCGCTGATGGGCATCGCGGCTTTTGGGGTGTACCGCGCCATGACGGTGTTTTTGCCCAGCGTGGTGGGGCTGGTCGCGGCGGTGTGCGTGGCGGTGCCGTGCTATTTCGTGCTGCTGCTGGTGTTCGGGGGTATGGAAAGAAGCGAGTTGGAGACGGTGTTCGGGAGGTTCATGAAAGGCGGTCGTAAGCAAGATGCGTGATGATGTGAATATGGGTGGGGAAAAGGCAGACGGTTCGAAACGCAAAACCGTGGCGGTGGTGGGCGGAGGCGCATCCGGGCTCATGGCTGCGATCTGGGCGGCGCGGTGCGGAGCCAAGGTATTTTTGTTGGAGCACAACGACAAAGTGGGCAAGAAACTCCTTGCCACCGGCAACGGCAAATGCAACCTGACCAACCTGCGCATGTTCCCGGAGGCGTACCACCAGAAACCGCCGGGCGCAGGGGATGCTTCCGAAAACCCGGAAGTGATGGCGGCAAGCCAGGAAACGGCCGCTGCAGGCACCAAAGCGACGGCGCGGATCCCACAGCCAGCCGAAACATCAGCCGAACCGGGGTCTCGGGGGCTGTCGGGCTTTACACGCCCGGCCCCGATTGCGAATGACGACGCAAAAGAAGATGAGGTGGGAAACCCCGGCTCTGCAACCCTCGAAAAGCCCGGGAACAAACCGCCCCGCCGACCCGCTTGGGAGGGCTTCCCCATGGAGGTCATCAAGCAGTTCCCGGTACCCGCCACCATGGATTTTTTTGCGGACCTGGGACTGGGTTTCACCGACCATGACGGATACGTGTACCCCCGGTCCGGGCAGGCGGCGTCGGTGTCGGATGTGCTGCGCAAAGAAGCACAGGGCCTAGGCGTGGAAACGGTGCTGGACTGCCATGTGTCGGAGGTCACGCCGCCGGGTGGCAGGAAGGTCTTCGCCGGCGATACATACGAAACCAGGAATGACCGTGGCCGTAGCCCCAGCCCCGGCGAAAGGTCGGCCCTGTCCAGCCAGTCGAGCGCCGGCCGAAGCGCTGACGGCGTATGGTCCGGAGCCGATGCGTCGAAATCGGTCAGTGGCAAGTCGAGGCCGGTCAGCTCCAACCGTTTCCGCCTGGAAACCACCCAGGGGGTGCTGCGCGCGGATGCGGTGGTCATAGCCGCAGGCTCCAAGGCCACGCCCCACAGCGGGTCCGACGGCAGCGGGTATACACTGGCCAGGCAGCTGGGGCACAATATCTTCCCGCCCCTCCCGGCGCTTTGCGGCCTGAAACTCATGGGCAGCGAATGGCGTTCCATGGCGGGATGCCGGGTGCAGGGGACAGTGAAGCTCTTCGTGGACGATGTGCAGGTGGCGCAGGATACAGGGGAACTGCAGCTGACGGACTATGGGGTTTCCGGGATACCGGTGTTTTGCATCAGCCGGCACGCCTCCATCGCCACACACCAAAAGAAAGCGGTGACCCTTTCCATCGACTTTTACCCGGAGATGGAAGAGGAGGAGCTGCTGGAATTCATGGAGCGCAGGGCGAAACGCAAAGCCGGGGAACCATGGGAGGATTTCCTGTTGGGGCTCTTCCCCAAAAACCTGGGGCTGACGCTGATGCGCCAGTCCGACATGCTCCGGGGCGGCGTGGGGAAACTCTGCCGCCTGATCAAGTCCTACCCGGCCACGGTGCTGGCTCCCAATGGCTTTTCCCTGGCGCAGGTCTGCGTGGGGGGGGTGGACACCAAGGAAGTCGCCGCCCGCAACTGCGCTTCCAAGCTCGTGCCGGGTCTGTTTTTCTGCGGCGAGGTGCTAAACGTGGACGGGGTCTGCGGCGGTTATAACCTGCAGTTCGCCTGGTCCAGCGGAAAAGCCGCAGGATGCGGCGCAGCGGAGTATCTGGGCATGGGGCAAGGGGACACCTTGGCCCCATCGGCCGCATATGACAAACATGAAAACCCAGCTAAGCTGCGTGCATCTATGAGCAAGGCACCCGGCCCAACCACGAGGGGCCGGTCAGGCGATGGAAATTTGGTGGCGAAAGGCGTGTCGATGATTAAAAACGCACCGACAGTAAGAGCCGGAGCTGCGGCGGCGAACACACCGAAAGACAAACCCGCTGGTCAGCGCCCTTTGGGGAAAACGATCAAGAAAAAAACGCTCGCCGACCTGTCGGGGAAACGGCCCGGTCCGGGGAAGCGGGCAGGAAAGGAATAAAATGCTGCGCATAACACAGGTCATCCTCCCTGTAGGCCACGGAGAGGAAGAACTCCCTGCCAAGGTCGCGAAAAAACTGCGTATTCCCGTGGCGGCGATACAGAAGCTGCGCATCGTGCGCCAGTCATTGGACGCGCGAAAAAAACCACAGCTGTTCTATAGCTACACAGTGGACATGCAGACGGACCGGGACGCAAAGATATGGAAACATGTGCAAGGGACCGGAGTGCATGGCGGAAAAGCTGACATCTCTTGGATAGGGGAAGCGTGGGCGGATGACGCCTTGACATCGGCCCATCCGGCAACAGGCGCACGGCAAATGGACGGCGGTTACGACCGGCGTTCCCGCCCCATCGTCGTGGGCAGTGGTCCGGCGGGGTTGTTCTGTGCTTATACATTGGCGCTGGCGGGGCTTCGCCCGATACTGCTTGAGCAAGGCGACGACGTGGACGAGCGCATCAGGAAAGTGGAGCGTTTCTGGAAAGACGGCACGCTGGATGAAACCAGCAACGTCCAGTTCGGCGAGGGGGGCGCCGGCACATTCTCCGACGGGAAACTCACCACACAGGTGAAAGACCCCCATGGGTATGGGCGGCGAGTGCTGGACACGTTCGTGGCGTTTGGGGCGAACCCTGCCATCACATACCAGCAATACCCCCACTTGGGGACGGATGTGCTGGCACATATCGTAAAGAATATGCGGGAAGAGATCCTGCGCCTGGGAGCCGAGGTGCGTTTTCGGACCCAGGTGGTGGATTTGGAGATCACAGGTGGCGCGGTGCGGGCGGTCAGGGTGTGGGATGCCGGTAGTGCGCCTCCGAATGAAAGCTGGCTGGCCGCTGGCACCGTGGTGCTGGCGGTGGGGCACAGCGCGCGTCCATTGTTCCGGACATTGAACCGCCAAGGCATCTCCATGGAGGCGAAACCTTTCGCCGTGGGGATGCGCATCCAGCACCCACAGGACATGATCAACCTGGCCCAGTACGGGCAGGAGGACGTGGGCGCCCTGGACGCAAGTATCGGCCCCGCGGTCTACAAACTGGCTGCTGTATACCACACGGGTATAGCCACATGCTGGATGTCGGCCACAGATGGCGCTACAAGCACCGAGAGAGTGTCGGCCACCCCCGGATTGTCTGTTGCGGAGTGTGCCACAAGTGACGGGAGCGTGTCCGGTACCCGGAAAGATCAGGGCGTATACACATTTTGCATGTGCCCGGGCGGTTATGTGGTGAACGCATCTTCCGCAGCAGGCCACCTGACGCTCAACGGCATGAGTTATTCCGACCGTGGCGGCGCAAACGCCAACAGCGCGGTGGTGGTGACGGTGACGCCGGATGATGTGGCGAAGTGGACGGGAACGGTGTTGCCGGATGATGCGGCCGTCCGGACTGGAAGCTGCGCAGAAAATGTGTCGGTTGCAGTCCCATGCAGTGACAAACCGGGCGCAAGCACCGGGCGCGGCTGCATTGACAGCTGTATTGGTCGCGGCCTCCCCGGCATGGACGGCATCCCCCAGCACCCCCTGCGCATGATGGAGTTCCAGGAGCAACTGGAGCGCAAGGCATACGAACTGGGGGGCGGGCAGATCCCCGTGCAGCTTTTGGGGGATTTCATGGACAGGGAGGTATCGGCGGGGTTTGGCGATGTGCAGCCTGGGATGAAGGGTGGCTATCGTTTTGCCGATCTGAACGAATTGTGGACTGAAGAATTGCGCAGGGCGTTCATTTATGGTATAAAGGAATTCGGCAAGAAGATCAAAGGGTTCGACCGCCGGGATGCGATACTGGCGGGTGTGGAGAGCCGCACCAGCAGCCCGGTGCGCATCCTGCGGGGCGGCGACCTGCAAAGCGTCTCCTGCGGCGGGCTTTACCCGTGCGGCGAAGGCGCGGGCTATGCAGGCGGCATCATGTCTGCGGCCATGGACGGGATACGGGTGGCAGAGGGGATCCTCGGGAAAACCCCGCTGTAGGAAACGCTTGATGGCAATAAACCAAGCAAACGCAATGAATGTCTAAAAGGATATCGTATCGGGTCACAATAAAACCGGACATAGTCTTCAAGCAATGAAGCGTGTTAAATCAATAATATGCTGCATGCCGGTTCTCGCAAATGAAAGGTATCGGACACCATGGACACGTTGGAAACACCAAAACAAGGGGATTTGGGTGGCGCTTATGGGGCGGACGGATTCCCCAAGGAAGATAGCGCCGTAAGCGCCGGCCCCAAGGACGCCGCGGCGGCGGGCGCCGTCGCCGAATCCAGGAAACGCGGTGAACTGCGGGACAAGCGGCGCATCGTCATCAAGATCGGTTCCTCGTCGCTGACACATGAGGAGACGGGGGACCTGAACTTGCTGAAAATCGAGCGGCTGGTGCGGGTCATCGGCGACCTGAAAGGGCGGGGCAAGGACGTGGTGCTGGTATCTTCCGGAGCCATCGCCACGGGGCGCCAGGCCATGGGATACCCGGAAAAACCCAAAGAGCTGCCGGTAAAACAGGCATTGGCGGCGGTGGGCCAGGCCAGGCTCATGATGGTCTACCAGAAGATCTTTTCCGAGTACAGCCAGGTGGCGGCGCAGATCCTCATGACCAAGGACACCATGATGCATGAGCCTTCCCGCATCAACGCCCGGAACACGTTCGAGGAGCTGCTGAAGCTGGGGGCGATACCCATTGTCAATGAAAATGACACCATCTCCACATCGGAGATCCCGCTGGTGGACAATTTCGGGGACAATGACCGGCTGTCCGCGCTGGTGTGCGCTTTGATCGGGGCGGATTTGCTGATACTGCTCTCCGACATCGACGGGCTCTATACCGACGACCCCCGGGCCAATGCGGACGCGAGGCTGATTTCATTTGTGCCCCAGGTGACACAGGAGCTGCTGGACATGGGCAAAGAGGCCACAGGGAGCAGCCTGGGGATCGGGGGGATGGCCGCCAAGCTGAAGGCAGCCATGATCGCCACGGACAGCGGCGCGGACCTGGTCATAGCCAATGGCGAAAACGTGGAGGTCATCGACGAGATCATCGGCGGTGCAGGCAAAGGCACATTGTTCACGGCCCACAAACGGCAGGATTTTCACCTGATCGACTACTTGAACGCCGGTTACGAAAATGGGGACGGCGGATCTGATTCGGGATGTGGATGGGAATCATCGGGTGGCATATGAAAGGGGGTACGCCATGGGGAGTCTGAAACTGGAAGAACTGGGCGCGCGGGCCAGGGCGGCATGCACCGCGCTGGGGAAGCTGGGTCACAATGAAAAATCCGCCGCGCTGCTTGGGTGTGCGGGGAAACTCCGGGGGATGGAGGATGGCATACTGGAGGCAAACCGCAAAGACCTGGTGGATGCGCAGGCGAAAGGCATGAAGGAAAGCCTGATAGACCGTCTGACGCTGAACCACGCCCGCCTGGAGGCCATGGCCCAGGGCCTCACGGACGTGGCGGCCATGGACGAGCCGGTGGGGGAGTATGTGTCCATGAAGACGCGCCCCAATGGCCTGGTCATCGGCGAGAAGCGGGTGCCCATCGGCGTGGTGGGCATGATCTACGAGTCCCGCCCCAACGTGACAGCGGACTGCTTCGCGCTGTGTTTCAAGAGCGGCAACGCGGTGATCCTCAAAGGGGGGTCCGATGCGTTGCGTTCCAACAAGGCCATCGTGGATGCGCTGCGGCTGGGGCTTAGAGAGGCGGGAGTCAATGAAGACTGCCTGCAGCTCATCGAGGACACCAACCGGGAAACCGCGACGGCGTTCATGAAGCTGAACCAATACCTGGACGTGCTGATCCCACGTGGCGGTGCGGGGCTGATCCGCTCCGTGGTGGAAAACGCCACGGTGCCCACCATCGAAACGGGGACGGGGAACTGCCACGTGTACGTGGACGCCAGTGCGGACCTACACATGGCATTGGAAATCATTACCAACGCCAAGACCCAGCGCATCGGCGTGTGCAACGCCTGCGAGTCGCTGGTGATCCACCGCAGCGTGTTGGGCGCGTTTTTGCCGCTGCTGGCAAAGCGGATGGAAGAGTATCATGTGGAAGTCCGGGCGGATGACGAAGCGAGGGCCCTCGTCCCCTCCTGGAAAGCCGCCACCGAGGAAGACTATGGCACGGAGTACCTGGACTGGATCGTGTCGCTAAGGACTGTGGGGTCCTGCGACGAGGCCATAGGGCACATCAACCGCTACAACACGAAGCATTCCGAAACCATCGTGACCAATGACTACGCAAACGCCCAGCGTTTCCTGGATGAAATCGACGCGGCGGCGGTGTATGTGAACGCATCCACCCGGTTCACCGACGGGTTCGAGTTCGGCTTCGGCGCGGAGATCGGCATCAGCACCCAGAAGCTCCACGCCAGGGGGCCCATGGGCCTAAAGGCGCTCACCACCACGAAATTCGTGGTCTACGGGAACGGGCAGGTGCGGGGGTAGGTTGTGAGGAATAGTGAGTTGGGCGCAGATATACAGTTGCCGGTTGCGTTTGGGATGATGTCGAGAACCCGATGGTGGCGACACACGTCATGACCGTGTTTGGGATGATGCCGGTTGCGTCTGGGATGATTATAGGGGAGTGGTGATGTCGGAAATGCCGGTGACGGAGATGGGCTCTGCGGGCGGGGCGAAAAGCAGGGCGAAAGACGCGGCGAAAAGCGGGGCAAGGAACGATGGGAAAGACGAGGCGAAAAGGCAGCGGTTCTTTGCGGGGCAGTGCAGGGAGCTGCTGGCAAAAAGGGCGCTTGGGGAAGGGCGGCCCCTCACCTGCCATATACAGACATTCGGCTGCCAGATGAACGTGCGCGACTCCGAGAAACTCCTGGGCGCATTGCTGGAGATGGGCTATGCACAGACGGACAGCGAAGATGCGGACTTCGTGGTGTACAACACCTGCACCGTCCGGGAAAATGCGAACCTGCGGGTGTATGGGCGCCTGGGGCAGCTGGGCAAAAAGAAGGAAACAAACCCGGACATGCTCATCGCGCTGTGCGGGTGCATGATGCAGGAAGCGGAGGAAGTGGAGAAGGTACGCAAAAGCTACCGCTTCGTGGACATCGTGTTCGGCACCCACAACCTGCACCGCCTGCCGGAACTGGTGTGGCGGAGGATATCAGACACCGAACCGGGTGATGGCCACGACCGGGTTGCAAACGGTTCCCCGGGTGGAATCAGCGGCTCCACACTGCAAAACGCAGCAATCAGCCCGCCGAAACCGAAAGGGAATACGAAGACCCCCAAAACGAAACAGGTCATAGAAGTTTGGGATATAAAACCGTTGCCCGGGGCGCAGGGAACGGCAAACGCACAGCAGAAAACGGCAAATGTACAGCAGGAAACGGCAAATGTACAGCAGGAAACGGCAAACGCACGAAGTGCATCGAGTTCCGAGGCTGCCCAGCGCGGCGATGATGACAAGTTCGAAAAGGATCAAGCGGACACGGCCGGCCATGCCTGGGACTCGATCCCGGACATCATGGAACCGGTGTCGGCCGCGCGCAAATATTCCTTCAAAACCGGCGTGAACATCATGTACGGCTGCGACAACTACTGCACTTACTGCATCGTGCCGTATGTGAGGGGGCGGGAGCGCAGCCGCCGTCCAGAGGACATACTGGCGGAGATCCGCGCCCTGGCGGCGGACGGCGTGGTGGAGGTGATGCTGCTGGGGCAAAACGTCAACTCCTACGGGAAAGGGCTGGAACCGGCCATCACTTTCGCCGGTTTGCTGCGGGAGATCGAGGCGGAGGTTGCGGCGGCGGATGCCTGTGCCGGTATCACTATGGGCGCATCCGAAGCAACTGCGGGTGATCAGAATAAGGCGGGTGCGACCGGCACCGCATCCGGGCGCGCAGGCAACTACACCAACGAAAAAGCGAAAGCCGAGTTTGGCGCAGAAACGATGCTCAGGCTTAGCGGACTTAAGCGCATCCGTTTTATGACGTCCCACCCCAAGGACCTCTCGGACGAGCTCATCGAGACCATGGCGGCGTCAAAGGCACTGTGCCGCCATGTGCACCTCCCCATGCAGTCCGGGAGCAGCGCCGTATTGGCGAAAATGAACAGGCATTACACAAAAGAAAGCTATCTGGAATTGGTAGCAAAACTACGGAAAGCCATGCCGGACATCTCCATCACCACGGACATCATAGTGGGGTTCCCCGGGGAGACCGAGGAAGACTTCCGGGAAACCCTCGACGTGGTGCGCCGGGTGGGTTTCGACAGCGCATTCACCTTCCAGTATTCCCCCCGCAGCGGCACGCCTGCGGCCCGCATGGAGGGGCATGTAAGCCCGGAAGTGATGAAAGAGCGTTTCGACCGCCTGCTGGCGCTGGTGCAGGAAACGGGGGCCGCCGCCTCCCAGAGGTTCGTGGGCACGGTCCAGGAAGTGCTGGCGGAGGAGGAAAACACCCACCTGGACGGGTACCTCACCGGGCGTATGGGGGGCAACGGGCTGGTGCATTTCCCGGGCGGGCGCGAGCTCATCGGACAGATCATCCCGGTGCGCATCACCCTGAGCAAGGGGTTCTATTTCTACGGGGAGAGGCCCTTACCGTAGCCTCCGCGAGGTACGGACGAGTTTCCATGGACTGCTTCGTGCGTCCTTGTCGGTGTACTCCGCCATTGCGACGACGCAAGGTCCGGCGAGTCTCCATGGATTGCTACGTCGCTTTGGTCGCACAGGGGAAAGACAGTGTGAACCACACAGAACAGGAGAGCGTGACGTGGACGGATTGTCGCCGATGATGGCCCAGTACATGGAAGCCAAGGAAACCTACAAGGACTGCATCCTGATGTTCAGGCTGGGGGATTTCTACGAGATGTTCTTCGAGGATGCGCTGGTGGCGTCCAAGGCATTGGAAATCACCCTGACGGGGCGGGAGTGCGGCCTGGAGGAGCGGGCTCCCATGTGCGGGGTGCCCCACCATTCCGTGGACAACTACGTCAACCGCCTGGTGCAAAAGGGCTACAAGGTGGCCATCGCCGAGCAGATGGAGGACCCCGCGCTGGCCAAAGGGCTGGTGCGCAGGGAAGTGACACAGGTGGTGACGCCCGGCACCATCACCAGCGCGGTGGCCCTGGACGAGTCCAAGCACAACTACCTCATGGGTGTGGCCTATGTGGGGGGCGTGTTCGGGGTGGCCGTCACGGACATCAGCACCGGGGATTTCCTGGTGACCCAGGCGGAGGGGCGCGGGGAGCTGCTAGACGAGATCTACCGCTTCGCCCCGTCGGAGCTGGTATGCAACGAGGCCTTTGCCATCTCGGGCGTGGACCTGGAGGAAACCAAGTCCCATGTGAACCTCACCGCATACACATTGGAAACGCGTTTCTTCGACCCGGACGCCTGCTATGATGCGCTGCGGGGGCATTTCCACACGGCCACAACGGACGGGCTGGGGCTTGGCGGCATGGACCCGGCCGCAGTGGCGGCGGGGGGCGTGCTGCTCTACCTCTACGAGACCAAGAAAAGCGCATTGCCGCACATCGCCGCCCTGGAAGTCTACCGGACCGCCGGCTACATGGTTATCGACACCTCCACCCGCCGCAACCTGGAGCTCACGGAAACCATGCGGGAGAAACAAAAGAAGGGCAGCCTGCTGGGGGTGCTGGACAAGACCAAGACCGCCATGGGGGCGCGGATGCTGCGTTCCTTCATCGAGCAGCCCCTGATCAAGAAAGGGGATATCCTGCGACGGCAGGAGGCGGTGCAGGCCTTGTGGGAGAACCACATCACACGGGAAGAGATCCGTGAGTACTTAAACCCCATCTACGACATGGAGAGGCTCCTTGGGCGCATCAGCTGCCAGAGCGCCGGGCCCAGGGACATGCTCGCATTCCAGAAATCATTGGAGATGCTGCCCCACATCAAGGCCCTCCTGACCCAGCTGGATGCGCCGCTTGTCAGGGACATCGACGAAAAGATGGATCCCCTGGAGGACGTGTGCGCGTTGATTTGCGAAGCCATCGCCGAGGATGCGCCGGTTTCGGCCAAGGACGGCGGCGTGATCCGTGACGGCTACCACGAGGAGACGGACAGACTGCGCCAGGCCAAGATCCAGGGCAAGGGGTGGCTGGCGGACCTGGAGGCGCGGGAGCGGGAAAAGACCGGCATCAAGAACCTGAAGATCAAGTACAGCCACGTCTTCGGCTACAACTTCGAAGTGTCCAATGCAAACCGAGCCCTGGTGCCGGAGTATTTCGTGCGCCGCCAGACCCTGACCAATGCGGAGCGCTACACCACCGGGGAGCTCAAAAAGCTGGAAGACGACATCCTGGGCGCCGAGGAACGGCTGCTGCTTTTGGAGTATGAGCTTTTTTGCGAGGTGCGGGAACAGGTGGCGTCCCATGTGAAGCGGATCCAGGACTGCGCCCGCGCGGTGGCGGCGCTGGACTGCCTGGCCTCCCTGGCCGCCGTCGCCCAGCAAAACAGCTACGTACGCCCTGACATCAACGAAGAGGGGCGCATCGCCATCAAGGACGGCCGCCACCCGGTGGTGGAGAAAATGATCCGGGACGAGCTCTTCGTGGCCAATGACACCCATCTGGACCGGGACGCCCACCGCATCTCCATCATCACGGGCCCCAACATGGCGGGGAAATCCACATACATGCGCCAGGTGGCGCTGATCGTGCTGATGGCGCAGATGGGGGGGTTCGTCCCCGCATCGTCGGCGAACATCGGCATATGCGACCGGGTGTTCACCCGGGTGGGGGCTTCCGACGACCTCTCTTCCGGGCAGAGCACCTTCATGGTGGAGATGACCGAGGTGGCGAACATCCTGCGATCCGCCACCCGCAACAGCCTGCTGATCCTGGACGAGATCGGGCGTGGGACCTCCACATTTGACGGCCTGGCCATCGCCTGGGCGGTGGTGGAGCATATCGGCAACGGGCGGGTGCTGGGAGCGAAGACGCTCTTCGCCACCCATTACCATGAGCTGACTGAGCTGGAGGGGAGCATCCCCGGCGTGAACAACTACTGCATCGCGGTGAAGGAGCGGGGCGACGCCATCGTGTTCCTGCGCAAGATCGTGCGGGGTGGCGCGGACAAGAGTTACGGCATCCAGGTGGCGAAGCTCGCGGGCGTGCCGGATGCGGTGATCGAGCGCGCGAAAGAACTGGTGGCGGAACTGGCCAACGCCGACATCACCGTGAAAGCGAAAGAGATCGCCGCAAAGAAAGCCCGCGCCCGCCGCAAGGATGTCCGCCAACTGTCTCTGTTTGGCGAAACGGAGGACGGCTGCGGGGAGGACGGCGAAAGGGGGTACGGCGGCGAGGAGGGCGGCGAAGGGGTAGATGGGGATGGGGACGTTTATGCACAGCCTTATAACGTCACATTCGGTACATCTGGCACAGCCGGCACATCCGGTACATCCTGCGGCACAGCCGGCACTGCCGCCGCAACCGTACGCACGTCGGCCCAAGAACAAGCCCTGAAACGCCTGCAGGAGCTGGAGCTCTCCGTCATGTCCCCCCTGGAGGCGCTGAACCTTCTCTACGAGCTCCAGAAAGCGGTCCGGGCTGGCTGAAACCGGAGATACGCAGGATTCATATAACAGGTCACTGCGCTGTTACGGCTGCTCATTGATTGGCCGGTATCGTTCTCGACAGGTATCGCTTCGTCAGGAACGCACAGAAATATGGGAACGTGTAAATGCCATCGGAAACCCCTATATTCCCCGCAGTGAATTTCAGGCCGCAGGTGATGTCGGGGTACTGGGTGCCCCGGATCAAGGTACGCAGGGATATCCCGCGTAACAACGAAATATCCCATTGAAACGAAAGGACTCGCATATGTCTATCGCATTGCTGGATCAGCTGACTATAGACCAGATCGCGGCGGGGGAGGTGATCGAGCGGCCTGCTTCGGTGGTGAAGGAACTGCTGGAAAATGCCATCGATGCCCGGGCCACCGCCATCACCGTGGAGATCAAGGATGGCGGGCTCTCCTTGATACGCGTGACGGACAATGGTTCCGGCATAGAGCCGGAGGAGGTGGGGCTGGCTTTCCTGCGCCACAGCACCAGCAAGATCCGGGATGCCCGGGACCTGGAAAAAGTGGCGTCCCTGGGGTTTCGTGGGGAGGCGCTGTCCAGCATCGCATCCGTGGCGCAGGTGGAACTCATCACCAAGACGCCCCGCGCCCTGGCGGGAATCAGGTACCGCATCGACGGCGGCGCCCAGGTGGGGCTGGAAGAAGTGGGTGCGCCTGACGGCACCACGTTCCTGGTGCGGAACCTGTTCTACAATACCCCCGCGCGGCGTAAATTCCTCAAGTCCGCCCAGGCGGAGGCCGGGCACATCGCCACCGCCATGGAGCGGGTGGCTCTCTCCAGGCCGGACATTTCTTTCCGCCTCATCCAGAACAACCAGACCCGGCTGCACACCACCGGAAACGGGAACGTGCGGGACCTGATCTATGCGATCTACGGGAAAGAGACCGCCGGGAATTTGCTGGAAGTGAAGTTCGGGGACTTCCATGTGGGCGGCGTCCGGTTCGGTGGCAAGCCGGAAACCGGCGGTTTGGGCGGTGAGCAAGATGGACTGCTAGGCGGTACAGGCAGTGGTGCCGACAGTGGATTGAATGACAGTTTTGCTGAACGCGGTGAGTCAAAAGAACTTCCGATCGGTGTAGGCAGTGGTGCCGACAGTGGATTGAATGACAGATTTGCTGAACGCAGTGTGCGAAAAGGCTCATATGACGGTGGTTGGGGCAGTGGTTTGTGGGAGAGTTCTTTCATAGGTGACTTCGCCCGGATCTCCGGGTTCATCGGCGCCCCTGCGGCAGCCCGTGCCAACCGCAACGCAGAGAATTATTTTGTCAATGGGCGTTTCATCCGCAGCCCCCTGCTGTTTCGCGCCATCGAGGATGGGTTCAAGCACGTGCTCATGCAGCACAAATTCCCGTTTTGCGTGCTGTACCTGGAGATCGCGCCGCAGCTGCTGGACGTGAATGTCCACCCGGCAAAGCTGGAAGTGCGCTTCCGGGAAGAGCAGTCCGTGTACGCCGCAGTCAACGCCGCGGTGAAGAACGCACTTTCCAGACGGGAACTCATCCCGGCGGTGAAGATGGGGGAGGGCGGCGGGCAGCTGCAAGGCGGTGCATCTTACCATGGTGATCGGACAGGCATTGACCGATTTGGAGAAAATACAGCCGGTGGCACAAACCCGAAGGATGAAAACATTGGTGCCGGAGGCGTAGGGCGATCAGGATATTTGCGCCCGCCGGAACCATTCGAGAAAAACCGGTTGCGGGGGATGGGGCTGACGGAGGCGCTTGGTGATGATGCCCGGCCTGCCTACGGTGGAAACGGGACGTCATACCCGACAGGGAACCATGGGACAGTGACGGGAGGGGCAACGTACCCGGCAGGGAACCATGGGACAGTGGCGGGAAGGGCATCATACCTGACAGGGAATCACGACACGGTTGCGGGGGGGGCAACGTACCCGACAGGGAACCATGGCACCGTTGCGATAGGGGCAGGTATCATCGCCGAGGCCGATGCCATTTATCAGGCGTCTGTTCCTTCTGGAACATCGGATAAATCGGTTTCCCAGCCGGACTTCTTCCAAGAGGAATTTCTCGGGGAGGGCGCACGGAACCGGCACAAGCTCATCGGGCAGGTGTTTGACACGTATTGGCTGGTGGAGTACGCCCAGCAGCTCTATATCGTGGATCAGCACGCCGCCCACGAGAAGGTGCTCTACGAGAAAAACCTGGAACTGTTTGCGAAAAAGGAAGTGGTTTCCCAGCGGGTGGACCCACCCGTCATCATCACATTGGACAGCGCTTCCCAGACCGCACTGGAGGCTCACAAAGCGGCGTTTGAAAGCACGGGGTTCGAGATCGAGCACTACGGCGGGCGGGAGTACGCCATCTTCGCCGTGCCGGACAACCTCTACGACGTAGCCACCAAGGAACTGCTCACCGAGATGCTGGACGACCTGGCGGAAAACCCGGTAGGGCGGCCCGCCGATGGGCGAGGGGGTGCAGGAGGCGCTGCACAAACCCTCACCACGCTCCTGGATGACAAACTGGCGCTGCTTAGCTGCAAGGCGGCGGTGAAAGGGAACCAGAAACTCTCCCATGAAGAGATGGATGCGCTGATGGGGCAGCTGCTGGGGCTGAAAAACCCCTACACATGCCCCCACGGACGGCCCACCATCATCTCCATGAGCCGATACGAGCTGGAGAAGAAGTTCAAACGCATCGTGTGACACGAAAGTTTTGCTTCGGGCTTGATTGAGGCAATGGCGCCTTGTGGGATAAATGCCCACATTTTGCTTCGGGATTGATTAGGGCAATGGTGTCTTGAGCGATAAATGACTACATTTTACTTCGGACTGGACCGGGGCAATGGTGGTGTGAACGAAAGAGAGGCATAGAAAGAGAGAGGCATAAGATGAAAATCGTCGCGATACACAGCAAGAAAACAGGCAGCACCCATGCCATATCCCAGATGCTCCTGGAAGAAATCCGCAGACTACGCCCGGACGCTGAAGTCTCGGAGTTTAGCGTGGCGGGGTTTAAGCCCTGCGTGGGGTGTTTTTCCTGCTTTGCCAAGGGGGAGGAGACCTGCCCCCACTATGACAGCGTCCACCCCCTCATCACCGCCATGGAGGAATCCGACGTGGTGGTGCTGGATTCCCCCACCTACTGCATGGGCATGTCCGGCGCGATGCGGTCTTTCACGGAACACCTGGGGTACCGATGGTTCGCCCACCGCCCCCACCCTGCCATGGCCGGCAAAATCGGCGTGGCGATCTCCACCACCGGCAGCATGGGCGCCGGTGGGGTGACGAAAGCGCTCAAAGCGCAGTTCTTCGGGCTGGGGATGGCGAAGTACTTCCGTCTGGGGTTTGCGGTGATGGGGTTTGACTGGAAGGACATAAACCCCAAGAAAAAGGCCCGCATCAGGCGGGTGGTGCGGCGGACGGCCAGAAAGATCGCGGCCAAGTCAGGCAAGGCGAAGCGGGGCGTCTACCTGCGGCTCATCCTGTGGGCGATGCGCTTCGTGCAGCAAAGGAACACATGGTTCCCCCTCGACCGCCAGTGGTGGCAGGACCAGGGGTGGATCAAGTGATGGAGTGCGATTTGTCAATAGCTTTCATTGGATCTGCTTCATATCCTGCGCTGGATAAAATGACAGATTCCCGTTCCCCATCCCCGGGAATTTTATGAAAAAACGCCTTTGCGTTTGCCTTTGAAATGTGGTATAAAAATGTCAGCTAAACGTGTTGCTCGCTTTGCGGGACGTAAGTCCGGTTTCAGCGGTGGCGCGTTTTTTTGTGTGATACAAGGGGAGCAAAGCCATGCGTCCCGTGCTTGCACGGGGACGCATGGAATTGCGACCCGAACAGACATGAGGAAGTAGCCCGACAGGGCGGATTCCGAATGGCTGTAGGGGTGCGAGAGCTCGAAGAGCGTAGCACCCCGTTGTATCACACAAGGCCTGGGAGCCATGCGTCCCGTGCTTGCACGGGGACGCATGGAATTGCGACCCGAACAGACATGAGGAAGTAGCCCGACAGGGCGGATTCGGAGGTACCCATGCACGACGCAAACTCTTTTCTGGAGACGGAGCGGATCTCCCGCCTGATGCGGAAGTTCTCCATCCCATGCATCATCTCGCTCCTGGTGGGCGCCCTGTACAACATCGTCGACCAGATCTACATCGCCAACGCCGGTTACCTGGGATCCTATGGCAATGCCGCAAACACCGTGGTCTTCCCGCTGACCGTGGTGGCCCTGGCCATCGCCGTCATGATAGGCGACGGGTGCTGCGCTTTCGTGAGCATCAGCCTGGGCAAAAAGGAAGAGGATGCGGCACACAGGAGCGTGGGCAACGCCATCCTCCTCACTGCGATTTCCAGCCTTATGCTTACGGCCATTTACCTGGTGTTCGCGGTGCAGATCGTCACGATGTTCGGCGGCAGGGTGAACACAGAGACCTTTGCCCTGTCCAGGGAGTATTTCTTCTGGATATCGCTGGGCATCCCATTCTACATGTTCGGCCAGGCCATGAACCCCATCATCCGTTCGGACGGCAACCCGCAGTTTGCCATGATTTCCACCCTGGCGGGGGCACTGCTCAACATCATCCTGGACCCCATCTTCATCTTCGTATTCCGATGGGGCATGATGGGGGCGGCGATTGCCACCGTCATAGGCCAGGTGGTCACCGCCGGACTCGCCATATGGTACCTATTCCGTATGCGGGCGGTCCGGCTGCGCAGGGAAAGCTTCAAACCACTGCCGGCGCTATGGGGTGATTTCCTGCCATTGGGCATCTGCAGTTTCCTCTCGCAGATCTCCCTTGTGGCGGCCATGGCGGCCATCCAGAACATGATCCTGAAATATGGCGCCGCGGATGCGGTGTTCGGGCAGCCGGCATACGCACAGATCCCCATGGCGGTGCTGGGCATCGTGATGAAAGTGTTCCAGATAGTCATTTCCATCGTGGTGGGCATGGCGGCGGGCTGCATCCCCATCGTGGGGTACAATGTGGGCGCAGGGAGAAACGACCGCGCGGCAGGGCTGTTCACCCGCCTGCTGGTGGCGGAAGCGTGCGTGGGCATCGTCGCCCTGTCCGTGGTGGAGCTGTTCCCCGCGCAGCTTCTGGGCTTGTTCGGCGCGGCAGGGGAGAGCGTGCACTACACGGAATTTGGCATCCGGTCATTCCGCATCTACCTCTGCATGATGCCGTTTGCCTGCGTCAACAAAGCCGCGTTTATCTACCTGCAGTCCCTGGGGCGCGCCTTCGCTTCCACGGCATTGTCCATGATCCGCGAAGTGGTGCTGGGCGTGGGGCTGGCGCTGCTGCTCCCGCTGTTTTGGCAGCTGGACGGCGTGCTGTACTCCATGCCGGTGTCCGACGCCATCACGCTGCTTGTCTCGGCGGTGGTCATCGCACAGACCTACCGGCAGCTGGGGAAACGTCCGGTGGTGGTTTGCGTTTGAAACCCGATCTAATACATCAGCCTGCCGAAACTGCGCATGTTGATTTTGTGCCGCTTGCAGATGTCCTTGACGATCTTCTCGTTTTCCTCCAATACCACGGCGTACACCAGGTAGTCGTCCCACAGCGCGACCAGTTCCTTGTCCGCTTCCGAGAGCTTGCTGAACTCATGAATGAAGCGGGAGAGACCTGCAATCTTTTCTGCCATCTCGTTGCCCAGGGGCGTCCTTTCCCAGACCACGTCCCCCCGATTCCAGTATGTGGCCTCCCGGACCAGGAGATACCAGGGGACGAATGCCAGGGCGCCGATGGGCAGGGCTGTCAGGAACCAAAGGACCGGATGGGTGTGTATGTCTATGTGGAGGAAAACCCCCCATAGTACAAACACGACAAGCAAAGACAGCACCGCAAACCAGGCATATTTCTCATATTTTTTGACACCCGCCTGCTTCTTGCGGATATAACCTAGCCGTTCCGCTTCATTGAAACGGTGCTGCCTCCACAGACGCAGGGCACCCTTACCGTCGAGCCTGCCGTTTTTGATGGCAGACAGCAGTTCCAGTTCCGCCCTGTCCGGTTTTGCCCCGCCATGGGCGCCGGATAGCCTGCGCCCTGCAGCAGGAGATTTGCCTTCGGCGCTGCCCGGCTTCGCTGTATCCTTGGTTTCGGCGCTGTCACGCCCCGTGACTACGATGCGGCCATCATCCCGGAACGAGATCAGTTTTTTGTTCCGCATACGCAGGAGCGTAGCGGCGATGTCTTTTTGCCCGTAAATGTCCAGATCCACCAACAAGCTGACGAGGGAAGGGTTCAGGGCGTCGAGGGTGTCCCGATAATAGTCTATGTCCTGGATGGGGGCAAATGTGACATTGTCCTTCACGCGCTTGGCCTTGCCCATCTGTATGCCCAGGGCGACGCCGGCCAGCATGACCGGGAATATCAGCATGATGAGTATGAACAATGTCATGGCCAGGGTGAGGAGATAGGTTTCAGGGGAGGCCCAACCCTCCAAGACGCCGATGCCGTGGCCAAACAGCAGCACGAACACATAAGAACATACGAAGACCGCAAGGAAAACCAAGGCGTTTTTCCACTTCTGCGCCCGGCTCAGCTTGGTTTTGAAACGCGCCTTGGATATGCGGGCCCTTGCAGGCATCTCGGACAGCCTCACTTGAAATCCACCGCCACGTCCGCCTTCTTTTCCTCGGCGGGCGCAAAATACGACACGTCGCGGAAATGGAACATGCCGGCGATGACGCTGGATGGGAACTGCTGGGTCTTGTCTTTGTAGATCATGACCGTGTCATTGTAAAACTGCCTGGCGTATGCGATCTTCTCCTCGGCCTGCGCCAGCGCGGCCTGAAGCTCGATGAAGTTCTTGTCAGATTTCAGCTCCGGGTAGGCCTCGGCGACGGCAAACACGGGCCCCAGCTTGCCCAAGAGGCGGTCATGGGCGGTGATCGCCTGGCCGGGGGTGGCGGCGCTTTCCAGCGCGTTCCTGGCGGCGGTGACACCCTCGAAGATCTCCTTTTCATGGGCAGCGTAGCCTTTGACCGTTTCCACCAGGTTCGGTATGAGGTCCGCGCGCTTGGTGAGCTGGACGTCGATCTGCGCCCACTGGGCGTCCACGCGGTTGCGGCTCTTCACCAGGCTGTTATAGGCCGAAGCCACGTAGGCCGCCAGCGACACTATGATGACGAAGATGATGACCAAAACGATATATCCGGCCATGGTTCACTTCCCTTCCGGTTTGCCCTCGACCAGCGCATACTGGCCGGGGTGCTCATTGTACTCGAGGATATAGTCTTTCCCCGCCTCCACAGCTATGCCCATCTCCGAGAACTTTATCTTCTTGTACTCGGGGTCTTTGTATACGGCCGGGTCCATGTTGCCATGCTCGATGTACAGGACATGGCTTCCGGGGAGCAGGTAAATGCCGCCCGGGCTCGTGATCAGTCCGTAGCCGAACTTTTTCGGTTTCTTCCCGTCCACTTTGCGGATGTCCACGCCGATGTAACGCTGGCCGATGATCCATATGGTCGCGGCGTCAGGGTTGTTATTCTTGAACTTTTTGGCCGACATGTTCCCCGCCGCCAGCCAGAACCAGAAGATCCCTGCGAAAATGGCAAGGAACAAGATGCCGCCGAGAATCGTTTCCACATCCAACCACCACATAGTATTGTGCTCCTCCGATCGTATTTTGGTGTGTTCTTTTGCATACCGGATTACTACTTATCCGCACTTCGGTTCAATTAGGTAAATATTAGCATAGAACGCCGGAAGAAACAATAGGCAAAATCATCTTTGGCAACATGATGGCCATGTCCGGCCGCAAGTTGCAGGTACCTCATGGGTTCATCCTTTCCATCATCCCACCGGCGGCGAGCGTCGCGGCCATCGTGATGACGACGAACATGAGCGCATATGCCACGTTGGCGAGGACATCCACACCGAAAGCCACCATGAACATCACCACGGGGGTCCAGAGCAGGAATGTGTATACCAGGGCAAATTTCCATGTGCGGGAGGGAATGTGCGTTGCATTGTACATCGTGAACCGGTAGAAGATAGGCAGCAGTGCGCCTGTCAGGACGAAGCACCCGAAGAATACCAGGTGGAACATGTCGGCCCTCCCCTCGCTGACGCCCAGCGCGACACGTGCGGAAAATGCAGGGCAAGCGGCCTTCATCAACCCGTCACCGGCCATGGTAAGCAGCGGGAAGAGCAGCGCGCTTGCGCACGCAGATACTGCGATGGAAAATGTGCCCGCCGCCCTGGGGGACGAAACGGTTTGCCCGCTATGCGCCCATCCCGCTTGCGAGATGGCTTCCCGATCCGCATCAGGACAGGCCTGGGTGGTGCATCCCACCACTGCGGCATCCGTTGCAGGGATGGTTTCAGTGGCCGGCGATATATGTGTGGGGGCGGCGCCGTCCCCGGGAATCGCTCCCTTCGCCGATACGTTTCCGGGAAGAATCCCATATCGTGGATAGGTTGGGCCGCCCCCGAGAATCGGCCCCATCACCAGCCCCGCCAGGAAGTACACCACGCAGTCGCTTGCAAGAATCTTCCAGCTGAATGCTTGGCTGATGATTTCCCCGTCGCCGCCCGCCAGCCCCAACACCTGCGGCAGCCACGCCGACAGGAAGGCAAGCGCCATGAACGCAAGCCCCCTGGGCAGTTTCCGCCGTATGGGCATATACCCCGCCATCAGCAGGTAGGCGGACGCAAATAGCGCCATGGTGGCAAAGTAGACCCCCATCAGCACCGGGGTGACAAACCCAGGTTTGCCCCGCTCCCCCAGGATGACATTGCTGATCAGCACATGGGTGGCGGTGGAGATGCCAGCCGCAGCCACCGTGAAGGCAAGTATTCGCACAATTTCTGTTTTCTTCATCGTTTGTCTCCCCTTTATCATGAATCGCTGCATAATCATGAATCACCGCACAATTATGAATCACTGCGCAATTATGAATCACCGCATAATCATGAATCACTGCATAAGCCGGTTGTAGAGTTTTTGCTGTGCCTGCGCAAAGACGGCCATTTCCTCCTCGGACAGCGCCGAGAAGATCTCCCGGAAGCTCTGGGCGTGGGCTGCGGCAAATGACGTCCCCCAGCGTTTGCATTTTGCCGTGGTGCATATCCTCAGCGCACGTTTGTCATGCGGGTCTGCCGCCGTGGTGACATACCCTTTTTCCTGGAGCCTTTTCACTAGCTGCATGGCGCTTTGGTGGGTTATGCCGCACCGGTTCGCCAACTGGTGCAGCAAGGGGGGCTCCGGGAATGTGGACAGCATGATCATGGCTATCCACTGTTTGGTGGTAATGTCCTCCAGTTCCCTGTCCATGAGCGCCTGCAACCGGTTTGCGATGAGAAAGACGTTCATGAAACTCCGCAGCTGCCTCTCGTCAGGCGCCTGGATCGCCGCCAGCTGCGCATCATCCAGACCCACGAAACCAGGGGAGGGGAAAACGTCACCCCCCGATGGGGTTTTTTGCCCCAGTTTGCCGTCGCCATGCCATGATTTGCCCATGCTATACTGTCCTCCTTTTTAGGCAGTTAACTCCCTATTAAAGGTAGTATACTACCTATTTACCCAGGTGTCAAGCCGTCTTGGCTTTTTTTTCGTCTTGCATTGCGCAAGGTTTAGTCGGCGCAGCGATAACAAAGTCCCCCGAAAACTGCGCCAAACGGAGAAATTCAAGTTGTTTGCCAGGTGGTTTGGGTGTATAATCAAAGTGATGGCATGAGGCATGGCTGTGTTGGGAACGCATGGGATTCGGTTTGACATGCGAGGAATCTAACATTGGTTATAAAAACAGCGAATGATACAAAGGAAAATCCAACCGAAAACTCACAAAGGAAGGGGGGTAGCCTTCCCCTCCTAGTCCTGGCGGGGCCTACGGCGGTGGGCAAGACGGCGCTGGGGCTGGCGCTGGCTAAGGCCGTCGGCGGTGAGATCGTGAGCGCCGATTCCATGCAGGTGTACCGCCACATGGACATCGGCACGGCGAAGATCCGCCCCGACGAGATGGAGGGGGTACCCCACCACCTCATCGACGTGGCGGACCCATGGGACACATTCGACGTGACAGCGTACCAACGTCTGGCACGGGAGGCCATCCGGGGCATCCACAGCCGCGGCCGCATCCCCATCCTGACAGGCGGGACCGGGTTCTACATCCAGGCGGTGCTCCGGGGCGTGGACTTTGGGGGGGGGATATGCGCAAGCACCGGCGGCATCGATAGAGAGGTTATCCCTGATGCCGGTGCCGACATCGTCCATGAATGTAGTTCCGGTGTCGATGATCGATTGAACGGCGGTTCCGGCATCGATTCTGCGGCCATCTCTCCTTTCGATTCCGATGCTGCTGCCGTACTCGGCATGGGTTCTGCGGCCGGAACCTGCGATGGCGGGGGCGGTGACGGTATCGGGCGGCGGGGAGGACAGCACGGTGCCTCCACACAACGCCTACGTGATACGCTCCTGGAGGAGGCTGCCGCGCGCGGAAACGCCGCGCTCCATGCCAGGCTGCGGGAAATCGACCCTGCGTCCGCCGACGCCATACACCCCAACAACGTGCGACGGGTGGCCAGGGCCATCGAGTTTTTCATGGAAAATGGTTCCCCGATCTCTGTGCACAATGCGGCGGAGCGGGCGAAGCCCCCTGTATATGACACATTGTACTATGTACTCACCTGTGGCCGGAAGTCGCTGTACGAACGGATCGACCGCCGGGTGGACGCCATGATGGCGCAGGGGCTCCCGGACGAGGTGCGCGGGCTCCGGGACATGGGGTGCGGCCGGGGGATGACCTCCATGCAGGCCCTGGGGTACAAAGAACTCTTTGCGTGGCTGGATGGGGAGTGTACCCTGGAAGACGCCGCAGGGCGCATCAAGACCGACACCCGCCACTACGCCAAGCGCCAGCTGACCTGGTTTGGCCGGGAAAAAGATGCCATATGGCTGGACAGGGAGGATTTTAGGGGCGATGACGGGAGGGTGCTGGAGCGTATCCTGGATGATGCAAAATCAAACGGCATGATCGCATAACGCAAGCATGTTCCTTAAAGACGGCATCGAAGCGAACTGTACCATGGGTTTGCCAAGCAAAACAGATCGGGCAGAAAGGCATTATATGGATATTCATACATACTATGGGAAAATGGGCATCGGAGAACGGGCATTGGAACTGGGGGACGGGGCAATCAGAGTACTCCGGGACCGGTTCGCGCGCATTGACGAGGTGGCGGAGTACAACCAGCTCAAGGTGCTGTCAGCCATGCGCGCCTGGCGGGTGAGCGACGTGCATTTCGCCGCCACCACTGGGTACGGCTACCACGACCTGGGGCGGGATGCGCTGGAGGGCGTGTACGCCCATGTTTTCGGCGGGGAGGATGCGCTGGTGCGCCCCCAGCTCATGAGCGGCACCCATGCGCTGCACATAGCGCTCTCGGGGAACCTGCGCCCGGGGGACGAACTCCTTTCGCCTGTGGGGAAACCCTACGACACCCTGGACCAGGTCATCGGCATCCGCCCCGGCGCGGGATCGCTGGCGTAGTATGGCGTCACGTACCGCCAAGTGGACCTGCTCCCCGGCGGGGACCTGGACTGGGACGGGATCCGGGCGGCGGTGGGGGGGCGCACCCGCATGGCCATCATCCAGCGTTCCAAAGGGTATGCCCTGCGCCCCACGCTGTCCGTGGCGCAGATCGGGGAACTGGTGGCCTTCCTGAAGTCCCTGAAGCCGGACATCCTGTGCCTGGTGGACAACTGCTACGGTGAATTCGTGGAAGAGACCGAGCCCACCGAAGCGTGCGTGCAGGCGTGTGTGATGGCCGCACCCAACCCGCCGGGAGGGATGGGTTGCACGCGGTCTGTCAGTTCCGACACAGATGACGGGGCAGCGCTGCCCGGCAGCAAAGCCAGGGGGGGTGTGGCATCGCTGCCCGGCGGCAAAGCCATGAGCAATGCAGCATCGCTGCCCGGCAGTGCCGGGGCAGCGCCGCCCGCATTCATGCCGGCGGACTTGTGCGTGGGCTCCCTCATCAAAAACCCCGGCGGGGGACTGGCGCCCACCGGGGGTTACATCGTGGGCAGGAAAGACTGCGTGGAGCGCAGCGCTTACCGCCTGACCGCCCCCGGCCTGGGCAAGGAGGTGGGGGCCAGCCTGGGGCTGAACACCGCATTCCTCCAGGGGCTGTTCCTGGCGCCCACGGTGGTGGCTGCGGCGCACAAGGGCGCGCTCTTTGCGGCGCAGGTCTTCGGTGAACTGGGCTTTCGCGCTATCCCCCCCGCGGGCGAGGAACGCCACGACATCATCCAGGCCATCGAGCTGGGCACACCGGAAGCATTGTGCGCATTCTGCGAGGGCATCCAGGCCGCCGCACCCGTGGACAGCTTCGTCACGCCGGTGCCCTGGGACATGCCCGGGTACGACGCCCCTGTGATCATGGCGGCGGGCGCATTCGTCCAGGGCTCATCCATAGAGCTGTCCGCCGACGGCCCTTTAAAGCCCCCATACACCGCCTACTTCCAGGGCGGCCTCACCTGGTACCACGCCAAATACGGCATCCTCACCGCCCTCCAGAGGATGATGGACAAAGGGCTGGTGTGAGTGTTATTGCTCCACCAACTAAACAATGTGTGTGCGACATTGGTCTCAACAATGCGCAAGGTTTCGTCGGCGGAGCAATACAATTCACCCCCTAGCCGGCCGATGGGCCGCCGGGGCGGGCTCGGCGGTAAGCAGCATGCAACGTGTGGGCGATTCGAGATGGGCCGCCGGGGTGCACGTTAGGCGCTGCGAGGGGATGCCGCCCGTGAATCTTTTCATTGCTTTTTATCCCATACATTGTTATAATGGAGCAATGCGACGGGGAACTGCCGTCGCACCGCAAAGCGAAACCAAGGCGGAGGGAAACGCATAGGCCGACCAAGGGATGGCGAGCGGCACGTATCGCATGCCGGACACGGCGTGCCGAGTGCCATTCGCGGTATGCGACCATTTGCGGCATGCAAATGACGCGCGCCGTGCAAATGACGCGCGGCATGCAAATGACGCGCGGTATGCAAATGACGCTATTCACACACATCCGGGAAGGCCGCGGGGGAGCTGTGCGGACAGGAGTATATGATACACACAGATTCAAAGGATGGCGCATCCAGGAAAAACAGTGCCGTTGTGCGCGATGGTACACATGACACGGGCAAAGCTGCATTGCCTGCGCCGGGTGGGATGGATGGCGGTCAACACTACGATGCATGTGGCACCAAAAATGATCGCGGCCTGCGCATGAAGGACCTCCCTGACACGGACAGGCCCTACGAGAAGTGCCTGCGCCAT
>JAISUG010000052.1 GCA_031272185.1 Lachnospiraceae bacterium | reverse complement strand
TCACATTGAAACAGCTCCCGCCGGTAATGATCTCCCCGTCCGACTGGTGGATGCGGTAGTCGCGGACATCGCGCACCCCGCAGAGGATGACGGAGATGGGGTACAGGGCGGGGCGGCTGTCATACCCCCCCCGCAGCTGGCGCAGCACCGACACCAGCGTGTCGCCCACCAGCGAATCAATCTCGTCGATGAACAGCACCAATGGCCTGTCCATTTCCTGGCACAGCGCAGTGAGCATCTCCTGGATCGGCGCATCCGACTTGGCCGGCCATTGTACGAATGAATCGATGCGCAAATGCCTTTTGATGGCATTCCCCAGCAACATGGCGATGATCCCCATCCCGCTCTTCACATCGCTCCTGGCCGTCTGCGCCGCCTCCACATTCACATACACGCAGGCGAACTCGTCTCCCGCATTTATAGCTTCCACCATCGCCAGCAAAGACGTGGTCTTGCCCGTCTGCCTGGGCGCATGGAGCACGAAATACCGCTGCTGCCGTATCAACGACATTATCTCATCGAAGTCGATCCGCCACAACGGGTCAACCATGTAGTGCAAATCCGGTTTGCATGGCCCCGCCGTGTTGAAAAACTTCTCCATCATCCACCCCTTTACGCCGCCGCCCCGGCCATGCACTGTGCGATGTACACCCCGGCTCTTTCCGCAGTCTGCTCCGAGGCTTCGTCCATCATAGCATAACAGGCATGATTTTTCCACTTGTTTTTATCCAGCATTATCATGCCTAAAATGAATTTCTAAATTCCACTCTTGGCAGGCGCAGCAGCGTTTACCTACGCACAGATGGGATTAAAACCTTCGCACGAACATGCGCCCGCACAGGCCCTTCGCTGTCCCGGCCTCCGGACCAGGCGCAATGACACTTGATGCCCTTTATCAATAACCCTATTGACACCATTTGCCGCCATCCGATATAATCAACAAGCGATACATTGCCCCGCCGACCAAACCTTGCGCGAAGTTAAAACTATTGTCGGACGCGCGTTGTTTGGTTGGCGGTGCAATAACTGTGTGCTACGCACAAGGGAAGAATGCCATCATGAAAACCATCGAAACCACATTTGGCGCCGCTACCGGTTTGCAGCTTACGTGCCTGGCGCATATATCGTCCCCCGACGCCCCCCTGCTGTTCGACATCGAGACCACGGGGCTTTCGGCCGACTATGCACGTGTATATCTCATCGGCTGCGCTTTCGTGCGGGATGGGGTTTGGCACATGCGCCAATGGTTCGCGGACGGGGGCGGCGACGAAGCCCCCGTGATCCGGGCATTCCTTGGCTTTGCGCAAGGTTTCGGCGCGCTGGTGCATTTCAACGGCGACATGTTCGACTTGCCTTTCCTGGCGAAGAGGGCAGCCAGGCTGGGTATCCCCTGCCGGCTTCCGGTGACGGGAAACGCCGCTGCCGTCCCGGCATCCGACCGTGAACAAACCACGATGTCAGCTGCATACGAGTCAGCTGCACCCGGCCACGATGCCGCGGCGTCAGCTGCACCCGGCCACGCTGCCGCGCCGGAGGGCGGCGCAGCGCCCGGCCACGATGCCGCACCGTCAGCTGCACCCGGCCTCGATGCCGCGCCGGAGGGCGGCGCAGCGCCTGCGCCCACGATGAAAAGCACGGACATCTACAAGCGCATCAAGCCCTACCGGCATGTGCTGGGACTGGATTCACTGCGCCAGAAATCAGTCGAAAATTTCCTGGGAATAGACCGCCAAGACAAATATAGCGGCGGTGAACTGGTGGACATGTACCATGCTTACCTGCGCACCGGCAACGCCAAGATGTACGAACTGCTGCTGCTTCACAATGCGGACGACGTGCGGGGGATGGCCGCGCTGCTGCCCATTCTCTCATACGCCGATGCGCTGGACGCAGCCCTGGGACGCAGGGCGATTCCCGATGCGCCGGATGCTGCACTTGGGCGCGGGGCGATCCCAGATGCGCCGGATGGATCCCTTGGGCGCGGGGCGATCCCAGATGCGCTGGACGCAGCCCTCGGGCGCAGGGCGATTCCCGATGCGCCGGATGGATCCCTCGGACGGAGGACACCTTCGGATGACTTTCCGTCACCAGCGGCGGACATCACCGAGGACGCCATCATATTTTCGATGCCAGCCCCCTTTTTCCCCCGCACGCTCATACGCAGCCACGGTCCCTACACCCTGGAAATGTCCGGCGACACACTGCGCATCACCGCCAGGCTGTTTTCCGGCACCCTCAAATATTTCTACGCCGACGTGGCCAATTACTATTACCTCCCGGCGGAGGACACCGCCATACACAAAAGCGTGGGCGCCTATGTGGACAGGTCTGCCCGCATGAAAGCCACTGTGCGAACCTGCTATACGAAAAAGGCAGGCGTGTTCTTCCCCCAGCCCATCCCCATCTGGGAACCGGTTTACAGCCACGGATACAAACAGACCCCACATGCGTTGCTGGCTGACATGCCCGCCCAGTCACCACCAGCCGCCACCGCCAGCCAGCCACCAAGCGTAGCAGGCGCACCTGGCCCGCCCTGTCGCGATACCGGCCACGAATCAGGTCTGGCCACCGAAAGTACCTCGTCGGCAACGTCATTCCCCGCCCAGTCACCATTTTCCGATCCGGGCCACATACTCCGCTACATCCGCGCGGCGCTGGAACTGCTCGTGAAAAAGCCGATTTCCGGATGAATCCCTGCCATATCTTGCCATTATGCTCTGCGCCCAGCCATCATGCGCAGTGACCTGCCCGGCCATTATGTACCCTGCCCCACCATCATGCGCCACACCCCGCCCACATGCGCACCGTCTCGTTTCGGTGCACTCCTTCCTATAAAACCTATGCACAATTTCTTAACATTTTCGAAACACAATGTTTACCGGTTGTACACATCTTATCCCTGTGCTATACTGTACGAAATTGGTTCTGGCAGGTTCGGACTCCGATACATTCAGTACGAGAGGCGCAGATATATGGGAGAATCGATTCAGAGGATGAAGCAAAGGTACGGGCACGCCTGGGTGCTCTCCTATTTCGGGCTGTATGTGCCCTATTTCTTCTATCTGGAGCGAAACATCCGTTCCGACTACTACAACATCCACTTAAGGTTGGACGACCTCATACCTTTCAATGAATACTTCATCATACCGTACCTGCTGTGGTTCGTGTACATGGCTGCCGCGATATGCTATTTCTTCTTCGCAGACAGGGGCGACTACTACCGGCTCTGTGCCTTCCTGTTCATAGGCATGACAGTCTGCATGGTGGTCTGCACCATCTTCCCCAATGGCACCGACCTGCGGGTGTGGCCGGACCCCGGCAAGAACATCTTCGCAAGGCTGGTGTGGCTGCTCCACGGCATCGACACGTCCACCAACATCTTCCCCAGCATCCACGCCTTCAACTCCATCGGCGTGCACCTGGCTGTCACCCACTCCCGCAAACTGTCTGGCCACACATGGGCCAGGTGGGTTTCCGGGGCGCTGGCGGTATCCGTCATCCTGTCCACAGTCTTTTTGAAACAGCACTCCGTCCTGGACATCCTGGGCGCAGGGTTCCTCGCCTACTGCCTCTACCCTTTCATCTACGGCGGCCTTCATCCCCGGGCGAGGCACGCCCATGCCCGCGCCTACCGCCCCCGGCGCTAACTTCAGCCGGCCACATCGGCTTGCCGCCGTGGAATCGGTCTAACCAAGCACCGGCGCAGCTACATCAGTTATAAGACATGGGGACCGCATTGCCGATGATCTTGTAGGCATCCGATGCGGACACACCCTTTCGTCCCGCCTTTGCGGACAATATGAATTCGTAGTCATCGGGAAATGTCTGGATCCTTGCGCATTCCCTGACAGTCAGCCGGCGCTCCGGCAATCCTTGCCCCAGTTCATCCATGTTGCGCCCGCTCCCGGTTGAAATTGATCAGGCTTCCTGCCCGCACTATGGCTTTCTCGTCCGCAGTCATTTCCGCGATGGTGAGGGGGAGCCGCGCAGTGACTTGTCCGTCGTGTATCACATACCCGGTGAGGGGCGGGATGGAGTTTTGGGGCGACTCCTCATCCTTGGCTGACGCACTTCCTCCCAGCGCAACCAGGGTCGCGCTGGGCGAATCTTCATCCTGAGGTAACTTGCTTCCTCCCAGCGCAACCCGTATGCCAGGCACAAATATATAGTCCCCGACCTCGAACTGCGGCTCTGCGTCCGTCTGGAACGGCAGCATCCCCCAGTTGATGACATTGGAGCGGTATCGTTTCGTGGCGTACTCTTTGGCAATATTTGCCAGCCCCCCCAGCACCCGCTGGCAGCTGGCCGCCTGCTCCCTGGCGGACCCGTCGCCTGGCTTTACCGCATATATCATGCTGCCGATCTCGATGTCGGCGGGGTTTGCGTCACTATGCCCGGGGATGGAGTGTATCGCATCATAAACACCCGCCAGCGCCGGGTCAAGCGCCACCGCGCCACATCCGGAAGCCGCAGCATCCTGCCCCGTTGCCGCCGCACCCTGCCCGGCAGCCGCCCCCTGCCCGGCCGCTGCGCCTCGACCCGGCACTTCCGCTCCCTGCCCCGTTGCCGCCGCTCCCTGTCCGGCAGCCGCTCCCTGCCCGGCCACCCTGGCTTTTTCCAGCCTGTCTACCGCTTGGCTGCGCCCCACATACTGCGGGTCCCTGCGTGACAGTGTATACTGGGCCAGCCCCAGGGGGTTGGACCGGAAAGACGACGTCTCACCCGATGGTATCAATTCGTCGGTGGTGGTCACATCGTCCAGGATCTTGGAGCACACTTTCAGCAGCACATCATCCGTCAATGCGCTCATCTGTGGCCAGTCCTTGATGTTTGGCCCATAGACCAGTTCCGCTTTCGGGTCTGCCTTGCCAAACCCCTGGTACACCCGCTTCTCGTAGACTCCCGCATCGAACCGGTACTCCGGCACATCCCCCCAGCCCTCCAGCTCCTGTGCAGACGTGAGCGCCCCGCCATGCAGCGCCGTGGCCGCCACAGAGCGGGCGTCCATCAGCGCCACCGCCGACATCTGTCCCTCGCCCGGTTTCGAGCCTTCCCGGTTGGGGAAGTTGCGGGTGGTGTGGCGGATGGACAGCCCGTTGTTCATGGGTGTGTCCCCTGCGCCGAAACACGGCCCGCACGCCGCGGTGCGGATGATGGCCCCCGCCTGGGCCAGGTCCGCGATGGCGCCCTGCCGCAGCAGTTCCATGTAGACCGGCTGGGAGGACGGGTAGATGGACAATGCGAACTCCCCGTCCCCGCAGCTCCCCCCCCGCAGCGCATGTGCGGCCTCCACCACATTGGAATAGTTCCCGCCGCTGCAGCCGCCGATGACTCCCTGCTGCACCATGAGCTTCCCGTCCACTATCTTGTCCGTCAGTGTGAATTCGGCCCTGCCGTCGCTTATACGTTTCGCTTCCGCTTCCACCTGGCGCAGGATGTCCCCCGGGTTTGCGTTGAGCTCGTCTATCTCATACACGTTGCTGGGGTGGAATGGCAGCGCGATCATGGGTTTGATGGTGCCCAGGTCCACTTCCACGCAGCCGTCATAGTATGCCACATCCGCCGGGGCGACCTTGCTGTAATCACCCTCCCGCCCGTGCGCTTTCAGGAAAGCGCGGGTATCATCGTCTGTCTCCCAGATACTGGACAGGCAGGTGGTCTCGGTGGTCATCACGTCCACGCTGTTGCGGTAGTCCGTGGACAATGATGCGATGCCCGGGCCCACGAACTCCATGACCTTGTTCTTCACGTAACCATTTTTGAACACCGCGCCGATGATGGCCAGGGCCACGTCATGGGGTCCCACGCCGGGTGCGGGCCTGCCTGTCAGGTACACCGCCACCACTTCCGGGTAGGAAATGTCATATGTGTCCCCAAGCAGCTGCTTCACCAGCTCGCCGCCGCCCTCCCCCACGGCCATGGTCCCCAACGCGCCGTAGCGGGTGTGGGAATCCGACCCCAGGATCATCCTGCCGCAGCCCGCGAACATCTCCCGCATGTACTGGTGCAGCACCGCAATGTGGGGCGGCACGAAGATCCCCCCGTACTTCTTCGCGGCAGACAGCCCGAACATGTGGTCATCGCTGTTGATGGTGCCACCCACCGCGCACAGGGAGTTGTGGCAGTTGGTCAGCACGTATGGGATGGGGAATGACTCCATGCCACTGGCTTTCGCCGTCTGGGTGATGGCCACGAAAGTGATGTCATGGGACGTCATGGAATCGAACCGTATCCGCAGCTTCCCCATGTCCCCGGACGCATTGTGCGATGCCAGGATGCCATACGCCATGGTACCCTTTTTGGCCCCGGCCCTGTCCGGTTTTGACCCCCGTGCCTGTGCTTCCTTTTCCGTGACGATTTCTTTCCCATCGAGCAGGTAAACCCCGCCATCATGCAGTTTTATCATACCAACCTCCATCATGCAGTTTTATCATACCAACTTCATCCTGCGAGTTATTGCGTCCCTTCTTCACCATCCGGCCGACTGCGCCGCCGTTCCCTAGCATTATATCCCACTTCACCGCATTTTGCGACACCTTTTTGTCGAATATCGCTATCAAACACTTTTTCATCGACATTCCCCTTGATTCGACATAATATGTTCAGTTTTAACCACAAAATGCCATTCTTCGCCCTTGACATCTTATTCCAAAAAGACCATAATGCAGGTACGCAAACCCCTTTTACGCAGAGGGGTGGGCGAGGTCCTCCGGCGCAGGGACTGCCGCGCCGTGTGGCAACCGCGTTGACAGCATAGTCGGCAGTCATTGGCAACCGACTGGTTGACAGGGAATTCAGTGACCCATATTTCTGATAGGAGGCGTTTATGGCGCAAAAAAGTCAAAACAAACCAGTAATCAGCCAGGGGGGCAATGCTCCAGGCAGCTGCGGCCAAAACGGCCCAAGCAGCAAAGCGCAGGATACCCGCGGCGCCCACCGGCTTATAACCCAGGGCCATCCACTGCGCGGCCGCATCCCGATGCTGGGGGCGATCGCGCTGCTGGCGGGGATAGCGTTCTTCGCCCTGACCAATTTCGCCATCGGCGTGGCAGCGCCCGGGGGGGCGCAAGACGACCCCCAGGGCACCCCGGCAGCAACCGCCACGGATGGCGGCGATGGCATTTTCCACCAAGTTTCATTATATGTAGGCGGGGTGCATTATGACACCCGCTTCATAGCGGACGGCGCGACATTGGATGTGCCGCCCCAGCCCCTGGCGCCCCAGGGCGAGAACACCTTCCTGGGGTGGTTCGCGCCCACGGGGGCAGGAGGCAGCTCCGGAACCGACGCCGGCGACACAACCGGCGGCGGGGATGCGCTTGCGGCCTTGGGCGGCGCACCGGGCGACGCCTTTGACTTCACCACACCCATCACCGCCGACATCGCCCTGGAAGCACGCTTTGCCCAGATGAGCACGGTGTACTTCCATGGCAATGGCGAGCCCCAGGATGCGCTGGTGGCCCTCACCGTCACCGTCCCCACCGGGGGGCAGGTGGAAAAGCCCGCGCTTGCCATCACATCCCACAAAGCGGGGTATGTGTTCAATGGCCTGTGGACCGCGGACCCATATGTGGCGAACCCGGTGGTATACCCCTTCGACCGCACCGAGGGTGAAACCGGCCTCCTGGCCGCCATATTCGGCGACGGCGGTTCTGGCTCAGGCTCTGATGCAACCGGCGCCTCAGGCAGCGACACGGCCGGCGGTTCCGGCTCCGGCAAATCCGATTTCTCCGCACCGGTGGAGTCCGAAACCCTGCACCTCTACCCCATGTATTCCAGGGGCTACACCGTGCAGTACAATACTAAGGGCACCCCGGTGAGCCCCCAGACGGTATACCTGGGCGAGGTGCCCCGGAAACCCGCCGACCCCACCAGGGAGGGCTACACATTCTCCCATTGGTCCGTATATGAGGACGGCGCGGATCCCGCCCTGGCCTACGGCGGCGCGGGTGCGGGCGCGAACGCGACCGGCGCAGGTGCAGGCAGCGCCTCCGGCTTGGATGTCTCCGGCGCGTCCGGAAGTTCCGGCGCCGGGTCAAATGCAGCCGGTTCATTCGCATTTGACGTGAGCATCGACGACGCATACATGGCGGGGCTCTACGGCATAAACGCCGACGGCACGCCGGCCCGGGACGTGCTGACCCTCTATGCGGTGTGGGTGCCGGAGCTTACCAAGTACAAGGTCAACTACTGGCTGGAAAAACCCGGCATCCTCCCGGATGACTACCCCGCACCCATCTGGGTCCCCGCGGGGCAAGAGATCCCGATGGTGGAGGCGGCGCTCTCCGAGGCCCAGCTCCACGACAAGAACAATTTCCAGTTCGTCGCGTCCGAGGTCTATGACGGCGTGGCACGCTCCGGGGACCTGGTGAACATGCCCCCCTTGGCCGCCATCGGCAAAGACGTGGCGGGGGCGGTACACACTGCGCTGGACCCCGTGGGGTATATCGCGGTGTACAACCCTGCCACCGGCACCTATACCAAGGGCAACGGCACCTATGGCTCCACCAACCCCAACCCCCTGGTCAACGAGGCGCAAATCGCCTGGTCTGACAAAGATGTGGTGGTGAAAGGCGACGGGACCACGGAGGTCAACGTGTACCTGACGCGCAGGGTGTTCCAGATGCGCTTCGACATGGCAGGCCCCGCCAGCACCAGCCAGCACGTGGTCATGCATATCGCGGGGGACCCGGTGTACGCCCGCAAGGATGACTGCGACGTCACCGAGATCGGCGACAACCACATCGTAATGAGCAGCAAAGGCGTGGCTTCGGAGGTAGAGGTGCCCGCCAACCACGCGGGCGACACGCCTTACCTCACCGCCGACACAGACGGGTCGTCCCTGCTGGGCACCTATTTGTTCGCCGCCAAGGTCGGCATGAACATAGGCAATGCGTCGGGCGGCCTGGCCATAAGCCCCCTGGCATTTTCCTTCGGGGAAAACGTAGGACCCCAGATCTACGCCGTCAACAGGCTGACCGGCACATCCCAGTATTACCTCCAGGGATGGGGCTCCAACAAAGGCAACCCCTCTGAGTTCAACGCCGGCACCATCACGGATTTCGCATCGGGTGCCCTTACGTCGGGCGTGGTGCGGGTGTCGCCCGTATGGATTGGCCTCGCCAGCACCAGGGATGGCATACCCTACACCATCCATTACTATGTGGAACCCCTGGATGACGACGATGCGCAGCCCACGGGCAATGTGGACGCCAGTGGGAACCGCATCTGGGCGGGGGAGCCCAACAATTCCCACCCGGAGCCGGTCATCGAGGTGGCGGTGCTCTACTCCAACAACAAGACGTCCATCTATGACAATACTGCCGGTTTCCCGACGGGCGTGGAGCGGCCGCTGATTCCCGGGTCCGCCCTGCATCCGGGGCCCATCGTCTACACGAAGATCAAGCAGAAGCAGCATTGGGGCAACATCTACGGCTCCATCTCACCCGCCAAGTACGAGGGGTTCACCCCCGTGTCCGGCCTCACCATCAGCAGGGCCGGATGGCTCTACGATGCAGAGAAAGGGCGGCTCTACCAGGCCGTATCGGGCTCCCGTGCCACCTCCGGCGACATCTTCTATTTCTACCGCCGGGACAGGTACGACATCCGCTTCGTAAGCGACGGGCTGGACCATGGGCTTGAGTACTTCCTGCCCTCCATCAAGGGCGTGCAGTTCGAGATGCCCTTTGGCTCCTCCTCCGTCAAGGATACGCTGGAAGCCAACACCAAGAAAGCCATCGAGGCATATACCGCCAATGGATACCGCTTCCTGGGCTGGTACACCGACAGCGACTTTGCGGAAGCATTCTACGTCTATGATGCGGACACCGGCAAAGGGTACTACCGCAACAGCGACACCGGGGAGCTCACCGAGGACATCCCCGGCATCATGCCCGCCTACACCGTCACCCTGCACGCCAAGACGCTGCGCACGCCATACACGGTGACGGTGATCGACGACGGCCATGTGTACGGCAAAGGCCTGGCGTCCCCGGGGCAGACCGCCGACTTTGGCGCAGACCCCGGATACAGTGACATCTCCGAGGACATGGACAATGCCACCATCACCCTGGACGGCGTCACCTACCGCTCCGGCGCCCGGGTGCCGGGACGGGGGACTTTCGTGGGCTGGTGCTGGGTGGTGGGAGGCCAGGAGGACGTGTTCGACTCCGACGTGCAGATCCACGCCGACGCGACCGTGTTCGCCGTATGGAACCCCGAGCCGGCCTACCGGGTGGTCTATGACCTGGATGGCGGCACATTGGCGTCGGCTGCAGGCGGATCCGCGGACAACACCGCCGGGGCCACTGGCGGTTTCGACGGGGAGACACTCCACTGGAGCCCCTCCTCCCAGGGCAACACATGGGCCAATGCAAACGGCTTGGATGCGCTCTCCACCGGCGGCAACGTCCACACGCCCATCGACCTGTACGCCTACAAGATGGGTACCGGCGTCATGCTGCCCACCCCGGGCAAACAGCTGGCAAAGATAGGCGAGGACGGCGCAAAACTGTATTTTGCGGGATGGCAATGCGTGGAAACCGGCGAGATCTTCACCGCAGGCGACACCGTGGCATTCACCCCTGACCGCATCGCCTACAACACCCAGTCCGAAACCCTCTCCGGGGCCCTGCATTTCCGCGCGGTCTATGCGGGGGGCGACGAGATACGTGTGACCTACCTGCGCAACTGGTCACAACTCATGAAAGAACGCGCCCAGGTCACGGCCCAGGGCGATGAGGATCATGCGTCTTTCGAGGAGATGTCCGCCATGGCGCCCCACTCGATCGCGGCGCCGGGCCCCGTCTCGGCCAATGAGCCCCTCTCTTTGCGGGATGCCGCGGAGCAGGCCCTGGGATGGAAACTCACCGGGTACAGGTTCCTGGGATGGTCCCCGGATCAAGGAGCCCAAGCCCCGGAGGCGCGTCTGGCGGCGGCACGGACGGGGCAGACCGTGCGCTTTGCCCAGACCGCACAGCTCTACGGCGTGTGGGAACTGCGCCGTTACAGCGTGACATATGATCTGAACGGTGGTGCGGCCGGCTCCGGCTCCGGCACAGGTGTGCCCATGCCCGGGGACGACGAATCCACCGAAGGAAACGATGGGGGCACGGGCGGCGACTCAAGTGTACCCGGCGAATCCGACGAACCCGGAGGCGGCCCCGGGACGGATACCGACGGCGGTTCAGGCGAAGGACCCGGCGCCGCCCCCATCGCAACGCTGCCGGACGGTGACTTCACATGGTTCGACGACGGGCTCATCCCCGCCGAAACCCCTGTGAAAGAAGGCTACCGCTTCAAAGGCTGGTACCTGACCCAGGTGCGCCATCCCCAGGGCGTCATCGCCTACAACATCGGCGACGCCAACTCCGAGGATGACCCCGGCAAGTCCGGCCAAGCTGACGGCGACGACGGTTCGGGCGACGGCGCCGGCAACGGGGACGCCACCCAGGCAAACGGCGGCGGGGAACCGGGCCTGACCCCGGTCGGAACCGGCACCCTCATGTCCGCGCTCCTGGGCGGCACGGGGCTGGAAAACCCCGACGAGGCCACCCAGCTGGTACTCACCGCGCTGTGGGAACCCATTTACTACACGGTGACATTCTACATGAACAATGGCACCGGCAAACAGCTGGCTACGATGCGCATCCGCCACGGTGAATACATCCCCACCTACCTGGTGGAATCCACCCCCAGCCAAGCGCGCCCCGTGCGGGGCGAAACCGCCGGGACCGGGAATGGCGCCGGCGATGCCCGGGACCTGGGTGGGGCGTCGGAAGATGCGGATGGGCCGGAAGGGTTTGATGCCGCCACACCATCGGAGGCGCTGCGGTTGGAGGAGACCGGGAACGAAACCACCCCAGACGTCGGCGAGACTGTAGATGTTGTCGCGGATGAGGATATACCCGACCGGGAAGCCGTCGAGGATGAGGATGAGGATGTACTCGACCCGGCAGCCGTAGCGGACGAGGATATACTTGACCGGGAAGCCGTTGAAGATGAGGATATACTGAACCAGGAAGTCGTTGAAGATGAGGATATACTTGACCGGGAAGCCGTCGCGGATGGGGAATCCATACCCGCCCCCACCGAACCGGAAAACGGGCCTATCGACGGCGAAGGGGATGTATCCCCCTCCGGGCCGGAGAGCGAATATGACAGCGAAGAATACGTGGATGCAGGCCCCGGCGCCGCATCACGCAGCGGCGGTACGCGCCTGGTGCCGGTAGGCGTGGACGACCCCACGTGGGACAACCACAGCTTCCTGGGATGGCTGGCCGATGACAAAGAGAGCCTCTTTGACTTCGCGGGCACGCCCATCCTCGCGGACACCGACATCTTCGCAAGCTGGGATGTGCACTTCGTCACGGTGGTGCTGGACCCCAACGGCGGCGCATTCGCCGACTCGGACGAACCCGGCGCGCGCGTGCTGGTGTGGTCCGAAGAAGATGGGTATTTCGAAAGCCTGGCAGAGAGCGGGCAGACACTCCCCGGCGCCGAGGATATGGTGCGTGACGGCTATGTATTCGACGGGTGGTACGTGGAGAAAGAGGCGCCCACCGGCGACGCAAGCACAGGCGATGGCAACGGCGGCGGCACCACCGAAACCGGCGGCAGTGGCTCCGGCGGCGGGGCATCCTCCGGCGACACCGGCCACACCGGCCTCTTCACCGAGGACACCCACCCCGAAGGCTCCCTGGTGGTCTACGCCCGGTGGAAGAAACTGCACCACATCCACTACCTCACGGGCGACGCCGACAGCGGCCAGGCCCCCGTGGACGAAAACAGCTACCTCTCCGGCGACCAGGCCACAGCGGCGGACAACAGCGGGCAGCTGGAAAAAGAAGGCTACGTCTTCGACGGATGGGAATCCTCCGACGGCAAGGTCTACCGCCCGGGCGATCCCATAGACATCACCGACGGCGACATTACCTTGACGCCCCGCTGGAAAGTGATGGAAAATGTGGCCACATTCTACCGCAACGACGGCACCGATAACGTGGTGGCCAGGAACGTGTTCGGCTACAATGACACCCTGGAACTGCCCGAGGAACCCACCTATGCCCACCACAACTTCCTCCACTGGGCGGATGCGGGCGTGGGCAGCCCCTCGGAGGCGCTGTACCCGCCCGTGCCCCAGACCGGCGGCGTGGATTTGGATTTCTACGCCATCTGGGAACCGGCCAAGTACCGGGTGACATTCATCTCCACAGGGGACACCGCATACGCCCAGGTGGATGTGAGCTACAGCGACGAACTGGGGCGGATCCCCAGCATCGCCGAGGACGGGCAGACATTGCCCAATAACCCCACCCGGAGCGGCTACACCTTCAAAGGCTGGCAGGTCCTCTCCGGCGAGGAATGGCTGAGCTTCGACGCAGACACGCCCCTTGACGGCGACACCACCGTGTTCGCCATATGGGAGCGGCGCACCCTCACCACCTCCCGCCCGCCCACCACCAACGGCGGCGGCGATGACGGCGATGGCAGCGGCGGGGAAACCGGCGGCGGAAACGGCGGCGAGGATGACGGCAGCGGCGACGACGACGGCGACGACGGCAACCACGGCGGCCACACCGTAGGCAGCGGCAACCCAGGCGGGGGCGGCGGCGGCGATGACGAAACCGATGACTCCGATCCAGGCGAAACGGGCGACGACGGCTCAGGCGGCCAGGGAGGCGGCGGTAACGGCGAAGGCGGCGGCAGCACCGAAACCAACCCCGGCGGCGACGGCAATGACGGCAACAAAGGCGGCGGCGATGATGGCAACGGCGGCGGAACCGAAGACGGCAACGGCGGCGGAAATGAAACGGGCGCCAGCGCAGACCCCGGAACAAACGATGGCGCCACGCAAGCCGACTCCCCCGAGGGCACCCAGACGGTGAGCAGGGGCGGGTCCGGCAGCTACTCCAGCTCCGGCTCATCCGGTTCCAACGTGGTCAAACACAACAACAAGCTGCGGGATGAGTTCAGCGACCTGGAACCCCCGGCCAATGTGTACGCCTCCGTGACGCCCATTGCGGTAGACTTCCAGGAGGCCGTCCCGGAACCCACGGCCCAGGCAGCCCAGGGCATCCAGGGCACGCCATCCGCGAACGGCCAGACAGTCCGTCAGACATCCGGAGTCGCGCACCTGGGAACCGGCGGCGCCGATGCCCAAACACCCAGCCTGCTGCGGCTGTTCTCGCCCAAGACCGGCGACGCCAGCCACATGATCCTGCAGGTGCTGCTCTTCATCGCGGCGGCCTTCGGCCTCGTGGGCCTGAAGCACCTGGTAGGCAAGAAGAAACGGCAGTGAACCGGCCCGATCAAGCAGTAGCCAGACAGTGAAGAATCAGCTGCTGTCATGAGATTGCGCCGATGCCACCGGCAAGCCCGGCACGTGCCCAGGAAAGATGCGGCACCGGCGCAACCGGCAGGAACGAAGTCATTGCAAATCAAACAACACTCAAAACCCCCGGGTCCCCCGGGGGTTTTGGCGTACATATCCCAGTGAACATGTGCCCCCTTCGCCATATGCCAAGGCCCCGCCGGCCGAGGCGCCAAATGCACTAAGCATTTATGCGGGGGTGCTAGGCGCTTCGTGCGCTATGTGCATTGCGCATTAGGCGCTTCGCGCCTTGAATTCATCGATGGCTTTCTTGAACTGGGTCTCGTAGAGTTCCCTGTAGACATCGTTGGTGGCCAGGAGCTCCCTGTGGGTGCCCCGCCCGGCGACCCGCCCGTCTTTCAGCACTATGATCTCGTCCGCCTCCAGTATGGTGGAGAGGCGGTGGGCGATGACCACGCTGGTCCTGCCCGCCAGCAACGGCGTCACCGCCTCCTGTATCGCATTCTCCGAGATGCTGTCCAGGCTGCTGGTGGCCTCGTCCAGGATCAGGATCTGCGGGTTTTTCAGTATCACCCGGGCGATGGACATACGCTGTTTCTCACCCCCGGAAAGCTTCAGCCCGCGGTTGCCCACCAGCGAATCATACCCGTCAGGCAGGCCGCTGATGAAATCGTGGATGTTCGCCTGCCGGCAGGCGTCCTCGATCTGTTCCTGGGTGGCGTTTTCATTGGCATAGAGCAGGTTCTCCCTGATGGTGCTGTTGAAAAGATAGGTGTCCTGGGTCACCAGCCCGATGTTACGGCGCAGGTCATGCACGTCATAGTCCCGGACATCCAGCCCGTCCACCCGGACGCACCCCGCCACCGCATCGTACAGCCGGGGGATCAGGTCCACCACAGTGGATTTCCCGGCCCCGGATGGCCCCACCAGGGCCACGCTGCGCCCCGCGGGGATCTCGAAGCTGATCCCCTTAAGCACCGGGGTCCCGGGGTTGTAGTGGAAATATACGTCGTCGAATGCCACGTCCCCGCGTAGTGTCCCCACCCGCCTGGCATCGGGCTTGTTCACGATCTCCCTGGGCAAGTCGAAATACCGGAAGATCCGGTCGAACAGCGCCATGCTCCTGGTGACGTCTATCTGCAGGGAGAACAGCGAGTTCACCGGCTGCATCAGCCTGCCCATCAGCCCCGTGACCACGGTGATCATGCCCACGTTCAGGTCCTTCATGCCCACCACGGTCAGGGCGCCTGTCGCCGGGTCCACTATGTCCTTGGGGTCCAGGCGGAACATGATCAGCGCCGCGGCCAGGTAGATCAGCATGGGGCCGAAATTGTTCAGCACGCCGAATGTCATCATCAGCCACCGGCCTATGACGCTTTCTTTCAGGGCCAGGTGCACCACCTCCCGGTTCACCTTCTCGAACTTCCCGTACTCCTCTTCCTCTTTCGTGAAGATCTTCACCAGCAGCGACCCGCTCACCGAGAGGGTCTCATTGAGGATCTGGTTCATCTCGTCCTGTTTTTTCTGGGACTGCCTGGCCAGGTCGAAGCGCTTCCCACCCACGATTTTCGTCGGGATGATGAGCAGCGGCGTGATGACCACCCCCACCAATGCCAGGACCCAGTTCTGCCCTGCCAGCGCCGCCACGGTGATGACGATGCTCATCATGTTGGAGAAAATCTGCTGCAATGTGCCGGCGACCACCTGGCGCACCCCGGATATGTCGCTGGTCATGCGGGTGATGATGTCCCCCTGCCGCTCATTGGTGAAAAACCGCAGCGACATGTTCTGGAGGTGGCGGTACATCTGGTTGCGCATGTCGAACATGATGTGCTCCGCCATCCAGTTGCTCACGTAGCTTTGCAGCACGCTCACCAGGTTGGACACGATTAGCACGCAAAGCGACAGCAGGATCAATGCGCCTATGCGCACGAAAGGCCCGCCCAGGAACAGGGTATACCCCGCCGAGGCCGGGTTTGCGAACACATTGATGATCTCCCCCGCGAGTATGGTGGGGACGATGCCGAACAGGCTGGAGGCCGCCAGCATGATGATTATCGCAGCCAGCTGCCACTTGTAGGGGCTCAAGTAACTGAAAGCCCGGAACACCAGCTTTTTGGTAATTTTAGGCAGGGATGCCTTTTCCTCTTCCGTCATGGGCCTGGAACCCCGAAGCACAGGCCCACCACCCGGACCTTCTCTCATGTATGAAATCCCCCGAAAATTCTTTAATAGCTACCTAGCAATTACTCTACCACACCCCCTGCCCCTTGTCAATCATTAATTGAGAAAAATATTCAATAAAACCGGCGGCGAGGTCTTGCGTTACAACCCCTCCGCCGGCCATCACGTGTGAACCCAAGAACCCCGCCGCAGCGGCGTCCGGCCGCCTACCACCCCAGGATCCGCAGGTACTCCCGGGATCTCCGGGCACATTCCAGCGACGCCAGGCCGTAGGACTCGTCCTGCAACCTCACCGCCCCAGGATATGCACGCGCTCCCCGGAGCGGATCGGACATTCCGGCGACGCCAGGCCGTAGGTCCCATCCTGCCCTACCACCCCAGGATCCGCAGGTACTCCCGGGATCTCCGGGCACATTCCAGCGACGCCAGGCCGTAGGACTCGTCCTGCTCCACCACCACCCACGCCGCACCAGCCCGGACAGAGGCCTCCAGGATGGGCTCCCAGACCTGCTGGCCGAACCCCACGCTGCGAAACTCGAACACCCCGGTGTCATCTGGCGCCTCCTCGGTGTCCATGCCGATGAGCTTGTAGAGGTTCTTGGGGTTGCCCTCCTTTATGAAGTCCTTCAGGTGGACGATGGGGCAGCGGCCGGCATATTTGCCGATATACCCCACCGGGTCCACACCCGCCACCTTGATCCAGCACACGTCCGGCTCCGCCGCCAGCGCATCCGCCGGCACCCGGCTGTAGATGTCGTCCAGGCCGTACGTCCCGTCCGGCAGTTTCACGAACTCGAAATCGTGGTTGTGGTAGAGCAGCCGCAGCCCATGGGCGTTCATGACGGGGCCTATGCGCCGCAGCTCATCCAGGACTTTCCCGTACCCGTCAGTCAAGTGCCTGTACTCCGGCGGCAGGTAGGGCACCACCACGTATTCGCACCCAATGGTTTTGTAATCCCTCGCCACTTTCTCTGCGTCCGCCATCATCTCCGACAGGGGCACGTGGGCGCTGATGGGCGTCAGGCCTATCTCCCCCAATGTGTCCCTTATAAATGCGGGCTCCAATCCGTACAGCCCCGCCAGTTCCACGCCGTCGTACCCATACCAGCGCACCTGGCGCATCACCGCCGGGAAATCCCCCGGCGTCTTTTCCAGCATGTCCCGCACCGAATACACCTGCAGCCCCACAGGCAGTGATTTCATATGGTACCTCCACATCCTTCGCCCATCCGCAGGCACCGGCCGGGGCATCCCCCCAACCGAACCTGCGGCGCCACCGGCCGGGGCGCTCCCCGCAACCGAACCTGCGGCGCCACCGCCAAGCAACTGCGGGCCTGCCGCAGGCGACCATGGTCATCCATGCCACAACGGCCCGCAGGTGCTGTCTTTCCCACATGCCCCCGACTTAGAACTTCACTTCTTTCCCGCTCTCGGAGGACTGGTATATCGCCTCCAGAATCCGGGTCACGGTGTACGCCTCCTCGGGCTTCACCAGCGGGGTTTTGTTCTCCAATATAGCATCCAGCCACTGGCGCGCCTCAGCCACGCCCGGCTCCTCGCTGCCACCCTCGAAATACGCCACCGCGCCGCCTTTGGTGATGTGCTCTTCCGTGAGCAGCCCGTGGTGCCCCCGGTTGAATACCACGTCGTTGTCGGGGTAGCTCATCCCGGAGAATACCTCCGCCCCCGCCTTGGTGCCGCACAGGGTGGTGGACGCCTCCCTGGACCTGGACACGTTCAGCGCCCAGGAAGCCTCCAGGTAGATGGTGGCGCCGCCCTCCATCTTGATCATGCCGAATGCGGAGTCCTCCACCTCGTAGGTTTTCGGGTCCCATGGCCCAAACAGGTTCCCCTCGGTGGCCTGGGGCAGGTTCCCCAGTTTATAAAACACGCTGCCGTACACGGACAGTGGTTTGTAGTTGCCCATCATCCACAGTGTCAGGTCCAGGGCATGGGTGCCGATGTCGATGAGGGGGCCGCCCCCCTGCAGCGCCTTGTTGGGGAACACGCCCCAGGTGGGCACCGCCCTCCGGCGCACCGCATGTGCCTTGCCGAAGTATATCTCGCCCAGTTCCCCCAGGTCCACCGCCTTGCGCAGCATCATGATCTCCGGGCGGAACCGGTTCTGGTAGCCGATGGTGAAGAGTTTACCGCTCTTTTTCCAGGCATCCAGCATCTTCTGGGCGTCCGCGGAGGTGTGCGCCATGGGCTTCTCGCACAGCACGTGTTTCCCCGCCGCGAAAGCGTCCACCGTGATGGGCGCATGGGCCACATTGGGCGTCAGCACGTGCACCACGTCGATGGCTTTGTCCGCCAGCAGTTCCTTGTAATCCTCATAGGTCTTGGAACCCTTGGCACCGAACTCCTCGGCCGCTTTTGCGGCGCGCTCCGGCACGATGTCGCAAAACGCCGTCATCTCGCACTTGTCGGCGAACTTCGCCAGCGAAGGCAGATGCTTCTGGTTGGCGATCCCCCCGCACCCGATGATACCTACCTGCAGTTTCCCGTTCTTCATCTTCCCCATCCCTTTCTAATACTCCACCAACCAAACAATGCACATTCGACGTCAGTCTCGACTTCGCGCAAGGTTTGGTCGGCGGAGCAATAACGCGGGCCACGCCCACCCAATGTTAGTCATCATATTATCAGATGTTTCCTGTTTTGTCACGCAGATCTTGAAATTTCATGCCAGTCATTTCCGCATCAACCTGTGGTGTTTGTTCACATAGTTGATCTCGCCGCACCAGCCTTGCACGTTGAGGTGCCTGTTGCCGTGGGGGAATGGCACTCCAACGCCAACATGATACCATATTCCTGAGCCACAGGCAACAGTTTTCCCACGATTTTCACGTCCGTCAGGCGCTGTGGCGCCACCCCCCGGCTTTCATTTTGCCATAACCCTGCCAGGCACGGCCAGCGACACAAAGGCCCGTATGGCGCCGCACCCCGGCTTTCATTTTACCATAATCCTGCCAGGCACGGCCAGTGACACCAAGGCCCGTATGGCCCTGCACCCCGGCTTTCATTTTACCCTTTCCCAGTCCTGGGGTCTGCCCTGTTTCTGCTCATGTTGCGCCCGTCTTATGACCAAAAATGGCCTTGCCCGACTTGGCGCACAAAAAAATATCATAAATCGCATTGCGTTTATGATATTCTTCCCACCTCCACGCAGCCGAACTCGTTGGGCCGTACATGCAGCTCCAGCGCCAGCTTCCCGTCCACCGTGGCCAGCCTGCGCACCGAAACCCTGGGCGCGGTGACCTGGCGCAGGTACCGCAGGTCAGTGCCGGTCAGCTCTATGTCGCTGCCAAACCGCATCCACTCGTCCAGCAGGCTCCCTGACTCGCCGTGAACCGACTGTGTTCGAATCGTATATGTGCCATCGGGCAGCGAGTGCAGCGTGATGTGCAAGTCCAGATACTCTTCGTCGGCAAAGAACGCATGCATCCTGTCATACTGCACTGCCATGTCCCCCCGAAGCGTAGCGCTGGCGCCAACATCCATCAGCCCACCACCGGCGCCCATATCCCCGCCGCCATTCACCCCGCCGCCATTCACCCCGCCGCCACTCACCGCGCCCCCAATCCCCGCACCGAGACAGCCGCCCTCATGAACCATCGCACCGCCCGCCTCTGTCTTGGCCGGGTCTGCCGGCGAGAGCGCCCCCGGTGACAAGGGCTTCATGTTGTGGTACACCACCGTCACGTGCCCATAACCGTCCCAGCACACCAGATGGTTTTCGCCCTTTGACACCAGCCGGGCGCCGAGCTTGGAGAGGAAGTGGAACGCATAATAAGCCGGTTTAGGTATGCCGTCCTTGGAAAGCAGGCCGCTCCCGCCGTAGAGCAACCCCGACGAGTCCGAATACTCGGAATATGCATCGGACGCCGTGTAATACCCCAGCAAATCCACCCTCCCCACCAAGTCAATGACATTCTTTATGATGTAGGCGCCCTTGAACACGCTGTCATTTAGGATGTTCCTGTTGGATATGGTGATGTTCCAGGATGTGATATAGACGGGGATGCCCGCCCGATGCGCCAAAACGCCGTCCACGTTGATGGAGAGTGCATCCGCCCCGGGGTTCCATACCAGCTCGTTTCCGTCCAAGGCATCGTAGGGGAAACCGCTGAAAGACAAGAAGTCGGGCAGCGCCCCCTCTTTTTCCCATTCATGCATATATTTGGAAATAAAATCCAAATGGTGGAAACCGAAGAACTCGCACCCGCCTACCTTTGCGGCCGATATGTGTTTTTTGATGGCGCGGTGGAACTTGGTGTAATGCGCAACGGTGAACCAGTGGTGCCACTCCTTGTCCCAGGGCCCGGGGCACCACATCTCGAAACACCATTTCCCCACTTCCCCCGCACCATACCTGGCACACAGGTGGCGGGCAAGCGCATCCACCAATCCCCCCCACGCATCCGCATCAAACCCGAACACCGGCGTCTCGTACTTATGCTCCACGGAAGAATACACGGTATTGCCCAGGTTCCTGGTGGCGATGGGCCCCAGCTGGAAAAACGGCCTCAGGTTGTTTTCCAGCAAGAACTCCAGGCAGTCATCCAGCCTGGAAAAGTTCAGCCGGCTGTAGCCATCATCCGGGAATATCATCATCTCCCGGTCCCACACGCCCCAGAAACGCACGAAACCAAAACCCAGTTCCTTTTGCAGCAGCAACAGGTGGGCCTGGATCTTGGGGTTGAGCAAGTCCTGTGCGTTCCCCACGCTCACCACCTGCTGCCAGTACCTGTGCATGGGCGCGGATGCAGACACATCCGCCGCCACCCGTTTGGTGTAGGCGCCCTGGCCGTCCCCGAAAAGCGACGCCCTAAGCTCTGCGGCGGTTTGCTCCTCTATCTCCCTGCGGGCCCGATCCTGCGCCTCCATCCGCGCCCCCGCGTCTTTGCGATATGCCTGCGGCGTGACCCCATGGGCCTTCGCAAATGTTTTATTGAACATGGAAATGCTGGAAAAACCATTGTCAAATGAGATCCGCGCTATGGATTTGTCCGTGTCCGGCAGCTCCGATTTGGCCGCCTCCAGGCGCACCTGGTTTAGGTAATCCCGGAAAGGCAGCCCCAGCACCCGTTTGAATTCCCTGGACAGGTGGGCCTCCGACACGAACAGCTGCTTGGCGCAGGCCGAAAGCGTTATCTGCTCCCTGAAATGCCCGTGCACCATCCCCAGCAGCGCCTCGATGCGCCCGTCCGCCTTGGCCATGGGCCGGCCTACCACCCCTTTCCCGGCGGTGTTTCCCGGAACCGCGAAAGACACCGAAAGGGTCTGCACCAGCCGCAAAAACACCTGGTATTCCAGGATGCCGATGCGCAAGCCGTTTTCCAGGTAACCGCCCAGCAGGATCCGCAGCTGCCTGCGCAGCTGTTCCACTGCGGCCTGCTTTTGCCGGACATCTGTCCGAGGGCGCTCAAAGCCCGTCACAAGTGGCTTCGTCCCCGGCGCAGCCTGTTTCAAAACGGCGCCACGGGGTGGGATGCCCATAGGTGTGGGTTGCAGCGCATCCTCATGCGCGCTGCACAAATCGAAAAAGCGCGCACCCCCACCCAGGAGCCCCGAAAAGACCGACTCCTCGATGGACAACACGCACAGCCTTCCTGGCTCCTGCACCGTCAATGCATGGGACTCGCCGGGGTTGACCGCCAGCAAATCCTGCCCTTCCAGATGGATGCGCCGGTCACCCAGCACGCATGTGGCCTTGCCATCCAGCAGATAGAGCACCGCCATCTCCCCATGGGGCGAAACCACCCCAGGCCTGCACGCATCAAGGCTTATCCTGAACCCCGGATCAAACATCCCCGCCCCCCGCATCACCCTTTCTCATTTGTGCCAAACCGCTGTCACACAGCCAAATCCATTCGATCTGCAGATACGCAAACATGCCCCTTTACCAGTGCATTTTACATGTGCACTTTACGCATCTACTTTGCGCACCCACTTTTCGCACCCACTTTTCGCACCCACGTTTGCGCACCCACTTTTCGCATCTGCTTTTACGCACCCGCGTTTGCCCATGCACCATTGCGCACTTGCTTTGCGCACTTGCCACCATCTTAACATTTTGCCGCAAAAAACGCAACACGCCAACGAAAAACCCCCGCAGCCATCAGGCATACGGGGGCGATGTTCCCTGTTCAAGCATTTTCGGCAGCCTTACGCCGCCTTCTTCTTCCCGAACAGGTACTGGAACGCATTCACGGCCAGCACCACGGCCAGCACCACCAGCAGGATGGCGATGACGCCCCGGATGGTCGCCCAGCCGTCGCCCGCGGCGGTGAAGCTGTTCTTGATGGTGACCAGCAGCGACACGATGGTCACGATGAGCATAAAGCACATGGGGATGAAGAACATCTTGTTGTTCTTGCCCATCTTGCCCAGCCAGGCCGCCACGGCCAGCAGCGCCAGGGCCGCCAGCAGCTGGTTCGCGGCGCCGAACAGCGGCCACACCTTCGCATAACCGGACATGCCCAGGCCGATCCACAGGATGACGGTGATGACAGTGGCCACCCATGGGTTGGTCAGCACCTTCTTGTAACCCACCGCATCAGCGTGGGTCTGCCCCGGTTCCAGCCAGAACTCCTGGAACATGAACCGCGCCAGACGCGTGGCGGTGTCCAGGCTCGTCAGGCAGAACACGGACACGGTGAGCGTCAACAGCGAGACCAGGACATTCTGTGCGCCCGCGCCCGACAGGAACGGGATCGCGGCCAGCATACCTGCGATGCCGCGGCCAAACACAGCCGTGGGGGTCAGGCCGGCCAGGCCGGGGTTGTCCCGCCACAGGAAAGCGGCCGCGGTCAGCGAGATCACCGCCAGCAGGCTCTCGATGAGCATGCCGCCGTAGGCGATGGGCCTGGCGTCGGACTCTTTGGCCAGCTGTTTGGAAGTGGTGCCGGAACCCACCAGCGAATGGAACCCGCTGATGGCCCCGCAGGCGATGGTGACGAACAGGCCCGGGAACAGGTAGCCGTACCCCACGCCCTTGCCCTCAAACCCGGAAAAACCGGTGAACGCCGGGATGGCCATGGTGGTGCCGCCACCCGCTAAGATGCCGATGATGGCCAGGAGCATCATGAAATACAGCAGGAAAGAGCTCAGGTAGTCCCTGGGCTGAAGCAGGATCCACACCGGGGCCACGGAGGCGATGAGCACGTAGACGCCCACGATCCACATCCAGGTGGACGTGGGGAGGTAGATCGGGTGGAAGTTGATGCCGATAACCATGACGATGATGATGGCAACCACGCCCAATACAGTGGAAATAGTCACGTTCATGTTCCTGCGGTACACGAAATAGCCGAATGCGATGGCGATGAGGATGAACAGCAGGGAAATCATGGCAATGGTGGCGTTGGTGGCGCTGGCCGCCACATTGAGCCCGATGACCTGGCCCGCCTCGTTCTTGTCATAGGTGGCGCCGAACGTCCCCGCCACGATGGAGGCGAACGCCGCGACCACCAAAAGCAACGTCAGGTACGAGAACACCACAAACAGCTTTTTCATCCTGCCGCCCAAGGTGGTGGCGATGACCTCGCCGATGGACTGGCCCTTGTTGCGGATGGATGCGAACAGGGAGCCATAGTCATGGACGGCCCCGAAGAAGATGCCGCCGATGAGCACCCACAGAAGCACCGGCACCCAGCCGAACACCGCCGCCTGGATAGGGCCGTTGATGGGGCCCGCCCCCGCGATGGACGAGAAATGGTGGCCCATCAGCACCGGCGCCGCCGCAGGCACGTAGTCCACACCGTCCTTCATCTCCTCGGCGGGTGTTTTCTTGGACGGGTCCACCCCCCACTGCTTCGCGAGCCATGCGCCGTAGGTCACATAGGCCGCAGCCAGTACCACGATGGCGATCAACAATACCACGATACCATTCATTGCACTTCCTCCTTTTGCATTTTATTGAAACATTATGACATTTGCTTTCAGCAAGCCCCTCCGCAGGCTCTGCGCCGCCCTGTTGCAGTAGATCTCCCCACTCCCCAGGTCGAACACCACCAGGCGTAGCTCGCAATACCCCCGGATGGTGAAGAGGTAGTTTTTGACAAACCTCGTCCGTCGGATCTTGCAAAGCAATGCGTCGTGGACAATGTCCGTGTCCGCCGCCAGGGTGTCCGAAGCGTCAGCCATGCCCGTGTTCGCTTTCAGTCCGTCCGAGGCTCCTGCCACGTCCGTGTGCGCCGCCAGCCCATACGAAGCACCAGCCTTGCCCGTGTCTGCCGCCAGGGTGTCCGCTATGAGAACCGCCGTCACGAAAGTGTACATGTGGTCTTTAGGCGGGTACTTGCCGCCGCCCCTCACCACTTCCGGTTCGATCACTTCACGCAGCGCCCGCATAAAAGCATCGATGTCACTTCCGGACAATGTGCCCACAGTGCGGAAATACACATGCTCGAAACAGTTCGCCCGCCACAGCTCCGCTTTTTTTACCAGCACGTACTTGGCGCCGGTCACATTGAAATGTGCGACGGCATCGAAGCGGATGGCCCCCCGGTCTGCAGGCCCCGCAGGGCCGGCGCTGCTGCCTGCCCCATGGTGTAGCGCACCCGGATCCTCATGAACCGTCATCACGCCATCACATCCGTCTCCGGCACTGCCGCCGGACCCGTCAAGGGACACGGCACCGGTGCTTCCGGTCCCGGTGGCGTTCCTGTCCCCGCCGCCCACCTGCTCCCCGATGGGCACTTCCACATCCCTTACAATATCAAAACTTGACCGGTAATAACGCAGCAAACGTTCCAACAAGTCAAGTCTGGTCATATTCCCTGTATGCATTTATGCCCTCTGGTGTAAACCCCGTCGATCCATACACGCCGGCCCGCTCCGCCCTGACACCGGCCACTGGCACGGCAATCCCGGCGGACTGCCGTCACCCCGTATACTACGCCGCCCTGACACCGACCATGGGTACGATAAAAACCGTCAGCCTGCCGTCACCCCTGATAGCGCTCAGCCAACTGACCATTACCATGCGTCATGCTGCCAACCGCATATCCGTCAACCGATCATTTCAAAATGAAACACATGCCCCTATACTATCACTTATTGATAAAACCTGCAAGCACTATTATAAAATTTTCGTGAAAATTCTTAAATAAAAGTTACATGTCGCTCCGCCGCCGGGCGGGGGGCGCAGGCGATCCCTGCGACTAACGGTGCTTCCTTTATACCGGAAACTCCCCCACCGCCCTCGTTACCAATCTCTGGAACTTCGGCCCGGTCCGCGCGGCGATCTCGTTCACGTCGTCGCCGCTTAGTGGCTTGTCAGACAGCCCGCAGCCCAGGTTTGCGATGCAGGAGATCCCCGCCACCTTGATACCCATGTGGTTGGCGGCCAACGCCTCGCAGGCTGTGCTCATCCCCACTGCGTCCGCCCCCAGGATCCCCGCCATGCGCACCTCTGCGGGCGACTCGAAATTCGGCCCGGAAAACTGCATGTAGACACCCTGGCGCATCTCGATACCCTCTTTTAGCGCCGCCTTGAGGATGGCCGAGCGCAGCTCCTTGCGGTATATTTCGCTCATGTCCGGGAACCTGGTCCCCAGCGCATCCAGGTTTTGCCCCACCAGGGGCGATGGCACCAGCACGCTGATCTGGTCGGTGATCATCATCAGGTCCCCCGGCGCAAAGGCAGTGTTCACGCTGCCGGACGCATTGGTCAGAAGCAGCGCCTCTATGCCCATGAGCCCCATCAGGCGTATAGGCAGCACCACATCGGACATGGGGTACCCCTCGTAGTGGTGGATGCGCCCCTGCATGAGCACCACCGGGACCGAGTCTGCATCCGCACCGCCGCCCACGAAAGACGCATCTCCCGCGCCGCCGTGCCCTGCAGCTGGCCCGCCGGCGCCGATCGCATCCGCACCGCCGCCCACGAAAGACGCATCTCCCACACCACCGTTCCCTGCAGCCGCCTCGCCGGCGCCGACCGCATCCGCGCCCGCCGGGGCCCCATCGGCGGCAGCGGCCGCACCGCCGCGTCGCGGTATCCTCGCAAACACATACCTGCCCTTGTGCCCCGGGGCCGTGGACACCGGGAACCCCTCGATGTCATGGTAGTCGATGACCCCCTCCACATCCAGGCTGTCCGCCAGGTCCCCCAGTCCGCTGCCCAGCACGATACCCACCTTGGGCTTGAACGGGACCCTCCCCTTGCACGACTCATAACACCCCATCAGCTTCCCATACACAGCATTCCCCGCATATTTGGCATCCGTCATCATCATACCTCCATCATCAGCAAATCCTACGAAACTCACGCCCCCTCACCGGCCTTCGCACACGATCGGACCGCTCGGCATACTGCGCCTCGCATATCGGAAGAAAAAACCGATCGGGCATTGGCCCGGTAGAAAAGGCTATGGTATGATTGTACCAAATACGCAGGAACTATTCAACCGCAAATCACCACACCGCCAGCATTTCCCGGCGCAGGCGTTCCATTATCTTCTTTTCCATCCGGGATATGCGCGACTGGGACATCCCCAGCCGGGCCGCCACCTCCTGCTGGGTCATTTCCCGCCTATGTGAACGGCCCAGCCCGTAGCGCATTTCCATCACCAGGCGCTCCAGGGCGGGGAGGCGCCCCAAAGCCTGGACCAGGGTTTCCCGCTCCGCCTCCTCTTCCATGCCCCGGCCCACTTCGTCCCCGTCGGTGCCAAGCAGGTCCGCCAATGTCAGCCCATCGTCGCCCGCGCCCTCGTCCAGGGGTTCGTCAATGGACACCTCCAGGAGCCACCGGTTGCAGTGGCGCAGGTACATGAGGATCTCATTTTCGATGCACCTGCTTGCGTAAGTTGCCAGTTTGGCGGATTTCCCGGGGTTGAAACTCCTCACCGCCTTGACCAGCCCCACCGTGCCTATGGAGAGCAGGTCTTCATATGCGGTGCGGCGAACCCGGTATTTGCGGACTATATAGACCACCAGGCGCATGTTGCGTTCTATGAGCACCCTACGCGCCTCGCCGTCCAGTTCGGTCCCCAGACAATGCAGCACCTGTGCCTCTTGGTCAGTGCCCAGGGGCCGGGGCAGCCGCCCCCACCCGAAGTATCCGTAAGCCCAGTCCGGCTGCAGCCGCCACGGGTCGCCCATATCCGTTTCCCGTTCCCTTGCTTTTCCCTGCCTTGTCATCATAGTTGTCGGCATGTTGTCCCTCCTTGCCCATGGAACCGGCCGGTGCATCCGCTTACACCGATGCCTGCCCCATCCTTCTTTCGTATATTTTAGGATATTTTCCTTGCAGAATGTGTCAGAATCGGTAATTAATGGACAATATTTGAATGACAACCCCCGACACGCTTTCGTTTTATGAACGCAAAAAAAGACGTTTTGAACGATGTTAATCGCCAAAACGCCAAAATACTACATTTTATGATTTACAATGTTCGATTGACAGGAAACGACATTTTCACCGCATCATCGCACGCCCTACTTCTTGTCCCTGTTCTTAGTCAGCCAATCCGGGATGCTGATCTCGGTCACTTCGCTCTTGGGGCGGTATGAACCCTGGGAATACCCCCCTGCGCCTGGGTTCGCGCCTTGGCCCAAGCCGGGGCCCGCACCGGGTCCGATGCCGGAGCCTGCACCGGGTACCGCGCCGCCGCTGTATCCTGCGCCGACCACCGGACGCCCGTCCGCGCCCAAGCCGCCGGCGCCTTGCCCGGCGCCCGCCGCAGCGTATCCGCCCCCGGCGCTGTATGCGTTCGTGCCGGGATGGGGCGTGCCCACGCTAAACCCGCCGCCGCCCGGTGCAGAAGCGCCGTAGCCACCGCCGCCGCCGTATGCGTTCCCGCCGCCGTAACCGCCGCCTGTAAAGTTCCCCGTGCCCTGGCCGCCGTAACCCAGCCCGCCTTGGGCCATGCCCCTGTCATACCCCCCTAGGCGCGACACACCTGGTGAGCCATAACTATCGCCGGATCTGTTGCCGGCAGGCCCGCGGTTTGCGGTGGGCGATATGAAGCTGTTGAAGACACTGCCACCGGTGCCTGCCCCGGAACGGTTCCGGCTGGTGCCAAGGGAGGGCCCGTGCTCCTCCAGCCCCGTGGCGATGACGGTGATGACCGCCTCGTCCTGGGCATTGTCGTCGGGGGTGGCGCCGAAGATGATGTTCGCATTCTCCCCGGCCAGTTCCTGGATATAGCTTGCGGCTTCATTGGCCTCGATGAGGCTGATGTCGCCGGAGATGTTGATAAGCACGTGGGTGGCACCCTCGATGGTGGTCTCCAGAAGCGGGCTGGACACAGCCTGCTTCACCGCCTCGATGGCCTTGTCGTCTCCCTTGGCCGCACCGATGCCGATGTGCGCTATGCCCTTGTCCTTCATCACCGTCTGCACGTCGGCGAAATCCAGGTTGATGAGGCCCGGCACATTGATCAGGTCGGTGATGCCCTGCACTGCCTGCTGCAGCACCTCGTCGGCCTTCATGAGGGCCTCCTTGAAACCGGTGCGCCTGTCCACCAGCTGCAGAAGCCTGTCGTTGGGGATCACGATGAGGGTGTCCACATTCTTTTTCATCTGCTCGATGCCGGCCAATGCATTGGCCATGCGGACCTTGTGCTCGAAAGAAAACGGCTTGGTCACGATGCCCACCGTGAGGATGCCCATCTCCTTCGCCAGGCCGGCGATGACCGGGGCCGCGCCGGTGCCGGTGCCGCCGCCCATGCCGCAGGTAACAAAAACCATGTCGGCGCCCTTGATGGCGTCCTTGATGGCTTCCAGGCTCTCCTCGGCCGCCTTCTGGCCGATCTCAGGCACGCCGCCTGCGCCCAAGCCCTTGGTCAGCTTCTCGCCTATGGAGATGATCGTGGGGGCCTTGCAGAACTGCAAAGTCTGTTTGTCTGTGTTTATGCCGATGAACTCCACGCCCTGGATGTTCGCTTCCACCATGCGGTTCACGGCATTGTTACCGGCGCCGCCCACCCCTATGACGATAATCCGCGCCGCTTCGTCTTGTTGGTTTATGTTGATCTCTATCAAGACCCAGTCCTCCTCCGACTCCGGTTTCCATACGCAAGTCCGCGAACCCTCTGCAGTAGCCTACCCCAGCAGGTTTGTTTGAGTTTGAAAAATTCTGTCAGTTGACCCATGTACCCTATCATATTTTATTTCTCTCAAAAGTGCAACTACTTTTTTCGGCTTTTTTCTTCTTTTCGAAAAACACGTCGGGATTTGCGCCCCCGTCACCCGCCGTTCCTTTTGAACGTGAACACTTTGGTTGGGTTGTTCTCGTCGTAGTCCTCCAGGTACAGCGTGCCGCTCAATCCGGCGATCTCCTGCAGTATCCCTTTGAGCTCCACGATTTTCCCGCTTATGGAGTCGTTGCCCCCCAGGCGCACCGTCAGTGCGCCGATGGTGAGGGTGCACTCCCCCAGGCTGTCATAGTATATCCTGTCCGTGGCGATCTCGTGCAGCGCCAGCAGCTGGGTCAAGTTCTGGATGTCACCGAAGAGCTTCGCGTCCTCTATGGGCAGCTCCTGGTACAGCGCCACGTGCCCGAACTTCAGCCCGTTCACCTCGGGGATGCCGGGGAGTTTCGTGGGCGAGCTTTCCACCACGATGCCGTCCTTGTCGAAATACAGGCAGTTCCCCATGTATGTCACATACCCCACCATGCTTTTTTCATATACAATGATTTCCAGCGACACGGGGGAATGGAAGACCAGGCTGTAGCTTTGCACGAATGGGATCTGCGCATGCCGGCCGAAGCGGTCGTTCAAGTAGGTGTACGCCGCATAATACGCCAGTTTCCCCGGCAGGGCCAGGTCTATGATCTCCTCGTCGGTATACCGTTCATTGCCCGTCACCGCCACCGTGCGGATGCGGGTGACGGCAAATGAAACCGTGAGCACTATGCAGATGAGCGCTGCGCAAAGCAGTATCCTTTTCATGGGCCAGTCACTGCACTTTCACGCGTATCTGGTTGGAAACGCTCAGCACCATGCCCATCTCCAGCATCAAAAACAGCACGGATGTGCCCCCGTAGCTGATGAAAGGCAGCGTGATTCCCGTGTTGGGGATGGTGTTGGTGACCACCGCGATGTTCAGGATCACCTGCAGCATGATGTGGCCCATGACCCCCACCACCAGCAGCGCCCCGAACAGGTCCGGCGCATTGCTGGAGATGACCATGAACCTGTAGATCATGAACATGAAGATGAGAATGATGGAAATCGCCCCGAACAGCCCCAATTCCTCGCAAATGATCGAAAAAATCATGTCGTTCTGCGGCTCGGGCAAGAACCCCAGCTTCTGTATGCTCTCCCCCAGCCCCTTGCCGAACACGCCCCCGGAGCCGATGGCATACAGCCCCTGCAGCACCTGGTACCCGCCGGTGGTCGCGTACAGCTCGGGGTTGACCCACACATTGATGCGGCGCATCTGGTAATCCTTCAGCACCCCCACCCCGTTGAGCCATTTGGCCGCCGGGACCGCATAGATCCCACCCAAAACCCCCGCCACCCCAAACGCCGCGAAAGGCCAGCGCTTCCGACACACGATGAACAGCATGATGAACACTATGCCCGCCAATATGATCCCGGAACTTAAGTTGTTGATGGCGACGGGTATGATCAACACCGCCGACGCCCCCGCCACTAAGGCCACATTTTTCAGGCGGTTGATCTCGGAGCCCATCTTGGTCAGCATGGTGGCGATGAGCACGATAAGCGCGATTTTGACCACTTCCGTGGGCTGCAGCTGCACCGGGCCCACTTCCAGCCAGCGCCGACGGCCATTGTACACCTTGCCGAATACCGACACGCACGCCATCAGCCCCACGGAAACGACAAACCCCAGGCCTGCGAACTTCGCATACCAATGGTAGTCCAGCCTGGAAATCACCAGCATGATGGCCAGCCCGCCCCCGCCGATGTAGAGCTGTTTTTTCATGAAATAGATCGGGTCGCCGTAGAGTATCTGCGCCCTGTAGGATGACGCAGAGTAAATCATCACCAGCCCGAAGACGGTGAGGAAGACAACCACAAACAACAAAGTATAGTCATAGAACCGCTTGGTCTGCGCCTTCGCCTTAACCCTGGGCGATTTGACCCCGCCGTCCCTGACCGTGAACCGCTGTTTCTCATTATGCTCGAATTGTTCTGTTTTCGTTGCTGTCCTTGCCATGGGATACCCTTAAGCCATTTCCCTTTCCTACATAAGCGGACTCCTTGCCTACACCATTGACACTTTTCTATATCTATTACATACGTCATATCGAGATATGCTTGAATGTCCGACAATCGGCGATTGAATGCCCGCCCGGACCCGGACGCGGGGCTTTACAGGGCCCGCACGCACTCTTTGAACACCTTCCCCCGCTCCTCGAAATTCTTGAACATGCCCCAGCTCGCACAGGCGGGCGAAAGCAGCACGCAGTCGCCCACGTCGGCATAAGATGCGCACACCCGCACCGCCTCGGACATGTCCTCCGCATACATGATCTCGTAAAACCCATGGGCGTTGGCGCAGCGTGCAATGTCGTCGCGCGTGGCCCCGATGAGCACCAGGTACTTCACCTTCCCCTCGAAGCTCTCCACCCATTTGTCATAATCGGACTTTTTGTCATAACCCCCCGCGATGAGCAGCACCGGCCCCGGCATGGCGTTTATGGCGTGGATGGACGCCTCCGGGTTCGTGCCCTTGGAATCGTTGAAATACTTCACCCCCGCCCTTTCCAGGACGAACTCTATGCGGTGCTCCACCCCCCGGAACGTCTTTAGCACATTGTGGATGATGTCCATGGACACGCCCAGTTTCGCGCATATCGCGATGGCCGCCATGGCATTCTCGTAATTGTGCCTGCCAAGCAAATTCATCTCCCGCACGTTGATGACCTGGCTCTTGCCGGACTCGTCCGCCTGGATGATCAGCTCCCCGTCCAGGTAGTAACCCCTCTCCAGCTCCTTTGTGGAGGAGAAAAATATGGTCCGGGGCTTCAGGTCGCTGCCCTCCCCCCATTCCCTCAGCACCGGGTCGTCGTAGTTGAGTACGATGAAATCGTCCCGCCGCTGCCTGTCCGCGATGAATTTCTTTATGGCGGCATAATTCTCGAATGTGCCGTGGCGGTCCAGGTGGTCCGGCGTGATGTTGAGTATGGCGCTGATGTCCGGCCTGAAATCCATGGTGGTTTCCAGCTGGAAACTGGACACCTCCGCCACGGTGTAGCTGTTGCCGGTTGTTTCCAGCACCTTGGCGCAAAAGGGCTCCCCGATGTTGCCCACCACGAACACTTCCGGGTATATGGCCCGCAGTATCGCCCCCGTGAGGGCGGTCGTGGTGGTCTTCCCGTTGGTCCCTGTGATCGCCACCAGCTTCCCCCTCATGCAATGGTAGGCCAGCTCGATCTCGCTCCAAACCGTGATTTTCTGCCGCGCCAGGAGCCTGATGAAGGGCGAGTTCAGCGGTATGCCGGGGCTGATGACGCAGATGGAAACATCTTCCAGATCCCCTTCTTTCAGCTCCCCCAGCACCACCTTAACCTTTTCCGGGTGCTCCAGTTTTTTGAGCGCGGCGGCAGGATCAAGATCCGCATTCATGTCATACAGCAACGCTTCCCCGTCCAGGTCCTCTATGAGTTTCAGGGCCGCCGTCCCGCTAAGCCCTGCGCCGGCCACCAGCATTTTCTGTTTCCCAGCCATGTCATTGTCCTCAAATGTCTCAAATGTCCCAATTGCCCTGCGAACCCTGCGCCTGGCGCCATCACCCGTCACATTCACCGTGCCCCATCCGGCCCCGCATAATGAGCCGGCATGGCGCAACATCTTTGCTGACGACGACGTCTCTCACCGCGCCAGCCCTGCATAAGAGGCCAGGCACAGCAGCGCGGTGACGACGGAAAATACCGTCACCACCTGTGTTTCCGACCACCCGCACAGCTCGAAATGGTGGTGTATGGGCGCCATCTTGAAAATCCGCTTGCCGCCGGTCCTCTTGAAATACGTCACCTGCGCCATCACCGACAGCACTTCCACCAGGTATACCAACCCCACCGCCAATATGAACAGCCCCATGCGAAGCATCAGTGCCATGGAAGCCACGAACCCCCCCAGCGCCAAGGCCCCCGTGTCACCCATGAACACCTTGGCCGGGTACGCATTGAACAGCAAAAACCCCAAAAGGCTGCCAATGACAGCCCCCGAGGCGACGCCCGCGCCGTCCCCTGTCTGCAATGCTACGATGGCGAAAAATGCGGCCACCGGCACGGTCACGCTGCAGCACAGCCCATCCAGCCCGTCGGTGAAGTTCACGCCGTTGTCGGTGCCCAGCATCACCAGGAACACGAATGGTATGTATAGCCACCCCAGGTCGAAGTACAATCCGGGCTCCGAAGCGCCTGCCCCAGCCGATCCTGCCGCTGCCGCGGCCCCACCGGCGAGCGCACCCGCCGCAGTTTGCACAGCACCGGCGCCGGCACCCGCCGCACTTTGCACAGCACCGGCGCCATTTGCCGCCATGCCTGCTGCTGATACCGCCGGGGAACCCAACCCGCCCGTAAACGGGACGAGGATAGACGTCCCCACGCCCCCGGGCCCCACCAGGTACCAGGCGAAAATGCCCGTTATGATGAACTGTCCGATGAGTTTCTGCTTCGGGTCCAGCCCCTTGGAGCGTTTGCGCACGATCTTTATGTAGTCATCCATGAAGCCTATGAGCCCGAACCCCAGCGTCACCAAAAGCACAGGCACGATGCGGGGGTAGAACCATGAGAAACATATGGCCCCTAGGGCAAAACCCGCAAGTATCATCAGGCCGCCCATGGTGGGCGTGCCGGATTTTTTCAAATGTGATTCCGGACCGTCGTCGCGCACCTGCTGCCCGAATTTGAGCCTCCTAAGCAGGGGGATGGCGATGGGGCACAGTGCCCCGGTGACGGCAAATGATATAAATATCGCTCCGATGGCGCTTTGTGTCATGGTCTACCTCATCGTTATGATTCACACCGGGCTGTGCGCACAGTTGCCTCCGGCCCGAACCCGACCCCTACGGCGCATGGCCCCGGGTTCCGGCTGTCACGACGGCCTGCCCCCTACCGGAATCCGGCCTCTACGGTGCCTGGCTCCCGCCGCTCGCCCCTCCCAGATTCAGCGGCGGCACATATGCCACGACCTGGGTCAGGGCACTAGCCGCCGGGGAGGTATTCCCCGTGGCGTTGACTTCCGTCACGCCGTCCCCCGAGATGCCTTGTCCGCCCTCCGTGTTCCCGGCGCCCCCTCTATCCCCGCCTTGGGGCGGCGCCTGTTCCACGTCGCCCGTGCCTTGCCCTTGCGGCGGGTTTGTTTCCGGCGGTTTGGTTTCTTCCGTTTTTGTCTCAGCAGCTTTCGTCTCCGCGGCCTTGGTTTGGGCAGCTTTGGTTTCCGCAGCTTTCGTTTCCGCAGCCTTGGTTTCCGCAGCCTTGGTTTCCGCAGCTTTCGTTTCCGCAGCTTTCGTCTGCGCCGGCTTCGTCTGCGAGGCGCTTGACGTGCCTCCCGCACTTGCCCCAGAGCCCGACGCCCCCGCGCTGCCCGACGACCCCGCACCGCCCGATCCCGTCCCGGATCCGGACCCGTTTGCGCCGGAAACGCCCGCACCGGAACCCGCTGAACCTGCGGTCCCGGAACCTGTGGTCCCGGAACCTGTGGTCCCGGAACCTGCGGTCCCTGCACCGGCCCCCGCCGCTTGCCCGCTTGCCCCTCCGGCCCCCGCAGCCCCACCATCCGCCAAAGCCTGCGCCTCGGCCGCTGCCAGGTCCTGGGCGGCGATGTCCGCCAGTATGTCCTGCACGGTGTAGCCGTCGCCGGGGAATATGTTCAGGTATGGCAGCGTTTCCTTGGTGATCTTGGAAAACAGTTCGCTGGCGTATGTTGAGTGCGCCTGGTCATCCGTATGGGGCACGTCAATGACCACATACACCACTATGGCGGGGTCGTCATAAGGCGCAAAACCGGCGAATGACAGCAGGTAGTTCTTATCTTCCCGGGGGTATTTTTCCGCAGTCCCCGTCTTGCCGCCCACCCGGTACCCTTCCACAGCTGCGGCTTTCCCTGTCCCTGTCTCCACCGTGGCCAGCAGCGTCTCCCGCAGGTATGCGCTGGTTTCCGGCGACACCGTCTCCCGCACCAAAAGCGGCGAGAACTCCCGCACCAGGGTGCCTTGATCGTTGAGTATCTGTTTGGCGACGTGCGGCTGGTAATACAGGCCGCCGTTTATCACCGAGCAAAACGCCGAAGCCATCTGCAGCATGGTGCAGTTGAAATTCTGCCCGAATGCATTGGTGGCCAGGTCCGTAGCGTACATGTTGTCCTCGTGGTACACCATTTTCGCAAAGAAAGCCCCATCAGGCTCCCCCGGCAGGTCGATCCCCGTAGGGACGCCGAACCCGAACAGCCGCTGGTATTTCAGGAACGTGTCCTTGCCCTCCTTGGATGCGATCTGCATGATGGCATCGTTGCACGAAAGTGTCAACGTATCCATGAGGCCGATATCCCCGTGGCCGCCCTTGGCATATGCGGTGCATTTGATGTCATAGTCCCCCACCTGCTGGTGCCCGTCGCACAGGAAATGCGACTCCGATGAGACGGCGGCTTCCTCCAGCGCAGCGCTCACCGTGAACACCTTTGCGGGGGAACCCGGCTCGAAAGTGTCGCTTATGGCGAAATTGCGCCAGAGCTTGTTCCTGGCGACCTCTTCGCCCAAACTGTAGATCTCCTGCGCCGTATACTCGGAGACATCCTTGTCAGGATTGGCGGTCAGCGCCCTGCCCTCGCCCAGTGCGATGATTTCCTCTTGCGTGTAATACCCCGTAAGGTTCCTGGGATCATTGAGGTCGAACTGGTTCTGGGTGGCCATGGCCAATATTTCGCCATTGTTGGGGTCCATGACGATGACCCCTATGTTCTCGCTGCCCATCTCGTCCATCCAGCGGTTCACGTGTTTTTCCACGATCTTCTGGATGTTGGCGTCGATGGTCAGCACCACGGAGCTCCCATTCACAGGCGATTTGATGACTTTCTCCACGTTGGTTTCGTCAGCCAGGTACCCGTACTCCCGGCCGTTGGTGCCCACCAGCGTATCGTCATAGTACAATTCGATGCCCGTGGTGCCCTCTACCCCGTCCGCATTGGTAAAACCTACCAGCAGCGAAGCCAGGCTGTTCTGGGGGTACACCCGCTTGTAGTCCTCCTCGAACCACACGCCCTTGACCCTCTCGTCGGTATTGGCGTCGATGCGCGCCTGGTTCACCGCCGCCGACGCCTCCTCGAACCGGAGCTTGTCTTCCTCGGAAAGGCGCATGGCATAACGGTAATAGGAAGAATTCGTCATCCCCAGCACCAGCGAACGCACCTCCTCCTTGTCATAGCCGAACGCCCCCTCCAATGCGTCCAGCGCCGCCTCCAGGTACAGCCTTTTGGCCTGGCCGTCGCTGGTCTTGGTCTCCAGGCACATCACCTTGGCGTCCAGGATCAGGTTGTACACTTTCTGGCTCACCGCCAGGTATGTGCCGTTGCGGTCCGTGATGGCCCCCCTTTTGTACGGCAGCGTCCTGCTGTCATAGGTGGCGTGCTGGGTCAGCACTATCCGCTCGTACTCCTCGCTTTTGGCGTGGACGATCCCATACATGGCGTAAATCAGATACAGCAAAGCCAGCGTGCTCACCAATATGGTGATCGCCAGCTTCTGCCTCATATCTTTGGAAAATATTTTCCATACGCCGTTATTTCGGGATGTCCTCATACTGTCGCACGTACTCGCTTTCCGTCTGCTGATAAAACACCACTTGGTCCTCGTTGGCGTACACCATGCCCAGTTCCCTCGTGGCTATCGAAAATACCCTGCCCAAATCCACCGAAGTGTCGATTTGCAGCTGCAGGGCGTCATTTTGCGCCGTCAGCGTCTCCAACCGCTTTTCCATGGCCCTTATCGTCGCCAGGTCCGACGACAGTGAAAACTGTATGCGGATGTAGCTGACGCAAAGGTAGAGTATCACCGCCATCGCGCCTGCCAGAAACAGTGCATACAGCCCGTTTATCTTGGATGCTTTCTCGCGGTTGCGGCGCAGCCTCATATGGCTGTCCAACCGCCTCCTGGGCAGATCTTCCCACTTTTCTTCAGGTTCAGGCGTTGGCGAAAGCGCCAGGTTGCCATGGGTCATCATGTTGTTTCTCACCGCCCTCTCCTTTCCGAGCTCCTTTCTGCCCCCGGCGGCACAGCCTCTTGGTCGCCCCCTGTCCGCAAACCCCAGTGGGGTCCGCTCATGGGGGAATCCGCTTACGCGCGGACTGTAGGCTCAGGCGCCGCCGGGTGGGCTGAAATGTGCGCCTAATATATCATCAATTTGTTTCAAGCTTCTCCATGGCGGCCGCCCGCCCTTTTTTGCCGGCCCCCATCCCCTTTGCACCAAGTATCCCTGTACCCCGGCAAATCGGGTGGGTCATCCGCGCCGACTTGTGATTTGCCGCCTGGTGGGCCGGGCTGCCCGCTTCCAAACGATCCACGTGTCACTGGGCCGCCCTCTCGAACACCCGCAGCTTCGCGCTCTTCGCCCTGGGGTTGCGGTCAAAGCCCCGCCGGCCCTGCGATTCTCTCGAACACCCGCAGTTTCGCGCTCTTCGCCCTGGGGTTGGCCGCCGTCTCCACCCCACCCGCAGCGATGGGCTTTTTCGTCACCGCAAACCCCTTGCTCTTCCTCCCGCACACGCACACCGGGAAATCCTTGGGGCATGTGCAGGGGTTCTCCCATTCCCTGAATTTATTCTTCACTATCCTGTCTTCCAGCGAGTGGAATGTGATGACACACAGCCTCCCTGCGGGTTTCAAGCAGTCCACCAGCCCATCCAATGAGCTTTCCAATACGTCCAGTTCCCTGTTCACCGCGATGCGTATGGCCTGGAACGTCTGCTTCGCCGGGTGCCCGCCCACCGCCCTCACCCGCATGGGTATGGCGCGCTTGACTATCTCCGTCAGCTGCCCGGTGGTCGCTATCGGCCCCTCTTCCCTCGCCGCTGCGATATGTTTGGCGATGTTCTTTGCGAATTTCTCCTCGCCGTAGTCCCTGATGATACGGTACAATGCGCTCTCCGGAAGTGTGTTCACCAGGTCCGCCGCGGTCTGGGCGCCGGTCCGGTCCATCCGCATATCCAGGGGTGCATCGTCCCGGTATGAAAACCCCCTTTCGGGCGTGTCCAGCTGGAAAGAGGAAACCCCCAGATCCAGCAGTATCCCATCCGCCTTGCCTATGGCAAGCCTCTCCAGGATATCCGGTATGTGTTCATAGTTGTCATGGACAATGTAAATGCTGCCCTTGGTGCCACGGACGGAAACATCCGCCGCGACCGTGTGCACATCAACCTCCACATGAGTATCTTCGTTGGCGGGTAGGTAGCCGCCTGGGGACGTATCCCCGCCTGCGGGTGTATCTCCACCAACGGATGTATCTCCCCTTGCTGATATATATTCCATATACGGCGTCAAATGTGCTTTCGCCGCATACAAAGCATCTTCGTCTTGGTCGATTCCCAGGAAACAACCCACTTTCCGGGCGGCGTCCCCCGCCCCTGCCGTTTCGCCCGCGCCCGGCCCCCCGTCTCGGTC
>JAISUG010000049.1 GCA_031272185.1 Lachnospiraceae bacterium | reverse complement strand
AAGCGTGTTGTTGGGTGGCGGATCGCCATTTTTTTTATTTCCGCCGGCCTGCCACTGTCGAATCTCAACGTGTTGCCAATGTGAATGATAGTGCCAAGGGGCTAAAAGGGGTGGCCGTGTGTGGGCTGTAATGCCGGGTCTCCCTCTGTGCAGATAATCCTACTCTTTTTCGCTTTCCCCCTCCCGCTCGGATGCCGGGTCTAGGATGTAGATGTGTACTTTGTCCACGCGGTTTTTCTCCATGTGGTCCACGGCCAGGCGCAGCCCCCCGCACTCCACTTCCTCGCCGTCCTCGGGCAGGTGGTCCAAAAGCCCTATGACCAGGCCGCCGATGGAATCGTAGTCGTCGGATTCCAGGTGCAGCCCCAGGAACTCGTTTAGGTCGTCCAGCTTCATGGAGCCCTCGACGATGTATTCATGGGGTGATATCTCGATTACATTGTCCACCTCGTCCTGGTCATACTCGTCCCGGATCTCGCCCACTATCTCTTCCAGCATATCCTCCAAGGTGATGAGGCCGGCGGTGGCGCCGTACTCGTCCAGGACGATGACGATGTTGTTGAACGTCTGGCGCATCTCCAGCATGAGCTCCGCGGTCTTTTTGAACTCGTAGGTGTAGAGGGGCTGGCGCAGGAAGCTGCGCAGGTCGAAACCGTCATTGCTTTCCAGCAGCAGCACGTCTTTCATGTTGATGATGCCGATGACCTCGTCGGTGGTTTCGTCGTAGACGGGGAAACGAGTGTACTTCTCGGCGCGGAACACGCTCATCAACTCGTCGTATGTGGAATCCACCTGCACGAATATCATGTCCACTTTCGGGACCATCACGTCCTTGGCGACGGAATCACCGAAATCGAACACATTGTTGATCATCTTTTTTTCCTCGGACTCAATGACGCCGTCCTCGTGGCTCACCTCCACGATGGTGCGCAGCTCGTCCTCGGTCATGGCTTCGTTGCGGTCATGGGGGTCCACCCGCATCATATAAAGCACCAGGTGAGACAGATGGTTCACCAGGAAAATCAACGGTGTGAGCAAGGTCATCAAGGCGTAGATGACCCCTGCGTACCTGAGGGAGATGGCCTCGGACTTGATGGTAGACATGGTTTTGGGGGTGATTTCGCCGAACACGAGTATGACCAGCGTCAGCACGCCCGTGGCAATGCCGACATAGCGGTTGCCAAGCCTGATGGCGAGGGTCGTGGCCAGGGAAGACGCGGAGATATTTACCGCATTGTTCCCAATGAGCACGGTGCTGAGCATCTTGCCCTGCTCCTCGATGATCTTCATAAGGGTCTTGGCGCGCTTGTCGCCGGTTTCGGCGAGGTTGCGGATACGAATCCGGTTAACGGTGGTCAGCGCCGTTTCGGCAGAGGAAAAAAACGCTGACAGGTAAAGCAGAACGAACAACATCACAAACTTCACTACGTCGCCGGGCATCAATGACCGTATACTGTCACTTGGGTCCATTAAAAAACGCTCACTCCTCTTCTTGAAACTGTACCGGGCGGTGTGTCAGGTGTGCGCCATGCCTGCATGAACCCTTGCGGCCGGTGGAAACCATGATAACACGGGCCACGTGCGGCCGCATGGCTCAGGCGAAGGCTGCAACTGCCCGGGAACCATACTCAATGGGGTTTATTGTACCCGAAAGTGGGGCGGATGTCAATAAATATTGTTTTTAATGAAATTATAACAAAACAGTGCTTGCACGTTTTGGGAAAATGGCATACAATACATGGGGAAAAGATGCGGCAGCGGGCGGCGGAGATTGGGGCGGCCCCCAGTGCCGGAGATTGGGGCGGCCCCCAGTGCCGGAGATTAGGGCGGCCCCCAGTGCCGGAGATTAGGGCGGCCCCCAGTGCCGGAGATTAGGGCAGCCCCTGGCGCCGTGGTGACTTCATCGAGGTAAGGGTTATGTTCGATTTCAGGAAACGCAGGACCAAAAGGTTATTCTGGGCCATCATCGGGATCATCCTGATACTGGCCATGGTCGCATCCATCGTCGTCAGTGGGTTGTCGGGAATCTGACTGCAGGCCGGCGGCCGACGATGACAGGTATCGTGCTATGTCTCGCCGTGGGTGTGGCATGGCCGGAAAACTTCCGGCTTTATCTGGGGTGGGGCCGGCAAACCCAGACGGCGCATGGGCTGTAAGTGTGGCATGGCCGGCTAGCTTCCGACATCATTGGGACATGGGTTAGGACAGTTTATCGGGACGTACGAATGACAGGGATCCATCGGGTTTAGGGACGAGGACAAGGTTTCATGAATAGTAAGAAAGGGTTGTGGGCTTTGGCCGCTGCCGCACTGGGGGCGGCGATTTGGTGTGCATGCCCCATCGTGGTGATGGCAGACACATTGCCGAACGGGATTTTCATCGGCAACCGCGACGTGGGCGGCATGTCGCTGGAGGAAGCCGAGAAGTATGCCCGTGAATATGTGGACATGCTGGATGCGCAGACCATCACTTTGACCGTGGGGGGCACGGACGTGCAGACGACGGCGGGGGAGGTGGGTTTTTCGTGGTCCAACCCCGGCGTGGTGAGGGAGACGTTGGCGCCGTACCTGACCGGGAACCTGATAGAGAAATATCTCCGCAGCGAGGATTTGCTGACGCATCCGGTGAGTGTCCCCATCTTGACGGACATCCGCAGCGACGGGGTGGAGTGGTTCATAGAAACACATTGCCAGGGCTTGATGGCGGAGCCCCAGGATGCGACCATCACCCGTGACAGGGAGACACAGCAGTTCATCATCACCCCTGGGTTGCCGGGCGTCCAGGTGGACGTGGAGGCCACGAAAGCGGCCATCCTGGAAGCCACCAAAGACGGGCTGGGGCTGCCGGTGCGGGCGGCGGCGGTGGCCCAGGAAGCGCAGCCGAAAGTGACCACCGAGATGCTGGAAACCATCACCGACGTGCTGGGCACATTTTCCACGGGGTTTTCTTCCAGCGGCGCATCCCGATCCACGAACCTTGCGGTGGGTGCGTCGAAGATCAATGGCCACGTGCTGATGCCCGGGGAGACGCTCAGCGGCTATGAGTGCATGGCGCCATTTACCAAGGACAATGGCTACATGTCGGCAGGCGCATACGAAAACGGCGTGGTGGTGGATTCCATAGGCGGCGGGGTGTGCCAGATCGCCACCACATTGTACAATGCGGTCCTTAGGGCGGAGCTGGAGGTGGTGCAGAGGCAGAACCACTCCATGGTGGTGTCCTACGTGAAGCCGTCGGAGGATGCGGCCATAGCCGGCACATACAAGGACCTGAAGTTCAAAAATGTCTATGACACACCGATCTATGTGGAGGGGTACACGGCCAACAGGCGGCTGTATTTCACCATATACGGCAAGGAAACACGCCCATCCAACCGCAAGATCTCCTTTATATCCGAGACATTGAGCGTCTGGGATGCGGGGGAGCCGGAGGTGCAGATCGACCTCACCATGGCCCCGGGCGCCACGAAAACCGTGCAGGAGTCACACCGGGGGTATCGTTCCCGCTTGTGGAAAAGCATAGAAGTGGACGGCGTGGAACAGGAGCGGTTCATCCTGCACACGGACAACTACAACGCATCCAAGGCCATCGTCCGTTCCGGACCCCCTATCGACGCAGCGCTTCCGGAAACTGTGGTGGAGGCTCCGCCCCAGGCAGAGGAAACCCAGCCGGCCCAGTCAGGGCCCATAGGCCCGGGCATGGGGGGGGCGGCAGGCGGTTCCACCGGCGGCGGGATACCGTCATTTGATACGCCCGCCACCCAGGCGCCCACCCCGGAAACGCCATCAGGCCAGAGCGCCTCTCCGGTGAGCCCCGCAGGGCCCGGCGCAGGTGGTTCGGGTTCGGGTGCGGCAGTGGGGCCGGGGGCGTAGGGCACCCATGCAAGCTCAGGCATGTCTCGCTCCGGGTGCGGCAACGTGGCTGGGAGCAGGTGGTTCGGGCGCGGGTGCGGCAGTGGGGCCGGGGGCGAAGGATACCCATGCAAGCTCCGGCATGTCACGCTCCGGGTGCGGCAACGTGGCTGGGAGCAGGATGTTCGGGTTCGGGTGCGGCAGTGGGGCCGGGGGCGAAGGGTGTTTGCCAGGCGCTACGTCGCATGCGCCAGGTGTGATGGTCCCGGTGGATATTTATGGTGGGTATTTGCCGGGCGGCATAAATGTCAGTGACACGGGGCCGGCGCCAGGGACTGCGGGGGCGCACCCATGCAAGCGGAAGTAGGCTGGGGAGGGTCAGCGGCATCAGGGCGTCAGGCCTTGCTTGCTGCGGTATGATTAGGTATTGGTTTGGTTGGAGTAACAGGGAGGAGAACGCATATGCGCGAGAAAATATTGGCCATGATCGAAAAGAACAGCCGGATCGAACTCAAAGACCTGGCGACCATGCTGGGGGTCACGGAGGCCACGGTGGCCAACGAGATCGCCAGGATGGAAAAGGAGCATATCATCTGCGGATACCACACATTGATCAACTGGGACAACACCAGCGAGGAGAAAGTGTGCGCGCTCATCGAGGTGCGGGTGACGCCACAGCGGGGGATGGGGTACGACCGCGTCGCAGAGCGGATCTACCAGTATGCGGAGGTGGAGTCGGTTTACCTGATGTCGGGGGCTTATGACCTGGCCGTGTTCGTGGAAGGCAAAACCATGAAAGAGGTGGCGCTTTTCGTGTCCGGGAAGCTCTCGGCCCTGGACCAGGTGCTGAGCACCGCCACATTGTTCGTGCTGAAGAAATACAAAGATCATGGCACGATTATCGCGGAGACGCCCCAGGACGAAAGGATGCTGATCACCCCATGAGAAACCCATTGTCAGAAAAGATCGTGACGGTGCAGCCCTCGGGCATACGCAAATTTTTCGATATCGTCAGCGAGATGAAGGACGCCATATCCCTGGGGGTGGGCGAGCCGGATTTCGACACCCCGTGGCACATCCGGGAGGAGGGCATCTACTCCCTGGAAAAGGGGCGCACGTTCTATACGTCCAACTCCGGGCTTAAGGAGCTGCGGCAGGAGATCTGCCGGTACCTGACCCGGAGGTTTGGCGTGACTTACGACCCCGTCCGGGAAGTGGTGGTGACGGTGGGCGGGAGCGAGGCCATCGACATCGCGCTGCGGGCGATGCTGGACCCCGGCGACGAGGTGCTGATACCCCAGCCCAGCTATGTTTCGTATTTGCCCTGCACCGTATTGGCAGGGGGGACGCCTGTCATCATAGAGCTGGAAGAAAAGGACCAGTTCAGGCTCACCCCGGCGAAACTGCTGGAAAAGATCACGCCCAAGACCAAAGTGCTGATCCTGCCTTTCCCCAACAACCCCACCGGATCCGTCATGAACAAAGAGGACCTGGAAGCGGTGGCCAAGGTGGTGGAGGAGCATGACCTCTTCGTCATTTCCGACGAGATATACGCGGAGCTCACGTACGGCGGCGAACATGTGACCATCGCGGCATTGCCGGGGATGCGTGACCGCACGGTGCTGATCAACGGGTTCTCGAAAGCCTACGCCATGACCGGATGGCGGCTGGGGTATGCGGCCGCACCCGGGGTCATATTGGAGCAGATGCTGAAGATCCACCAGTTCGCCATTATGTGCGCGCCCACCACTTCCCAGTATGCGGCCATCGCCGCGTTGCGTGACGGCGACGGCGACGTGGCCCATATGCGGGAGTCCTACGACCAGCGGCGCCGGTTCGTGTTGCAGGCCTTCAGGGAGATGGGGCTGGTCTGTTTCGAGCCTTTCGGCGCATTTTATGCCTTCCCGAGCATAAGGCGTTTCGGCATGACATCTGATGAGTTTGCCACCCGGCTGCTGGCAGAAGAGAAAGTGGCGGTGGTGCCCGGCACGGCGTTTGGCGCCTGCGGGGAAGGGTTTTTGCGGATTTCCTACGCCTATTCCCTGGACAGCCTGAAGCTGGCCCTGGGAAAGATCGGGGAGTTCGTGGGGAGGTTGGACCGGGGGTGAGGCCGGTCCAACCAATGATGAGGCTGGTCGGGACGGTGTTGTTTTGGGTTGAAATCACGCCGGATTCCGCGACCGCCGCAACCAGGTGTGATCGGTCGGAAAGGTGATGAGGCCGGCCGGGACGGTGTTGTTTTGGGTTGGTCGAGCGAATGAAGGGAACCAGCAGCAGAAACTCCGTGATGGTGCTGCAGTGGTGGTGACGGTTTGAGCGGACCGAGCGAATGAAGGGGATTGATCAGACGATGGTGTCGGGCGTCGATATAGGGACACGGAATATGGAGAGGGGCGGCCAGGTTTTTGCGGGCTGCCCCTGTCGGTTGTGGGATGCACTCTCCCCGCCTGATGGGTTCCCCATCATCGTGTCCATCGTGGGTGGCGGCGGCAAGACCACGCTGATGTTTTTGCTGGCCCAGGAGCTGGCCCAGGCCGGCCATAAGGTGGTGGTGACCACCAGCACCAAGATCGGCGCCAAGGTGCGCTGCCCCGTGGTGTTTCTGGGAGACGAGATGCCAAGCGCGGCGAATCTGGGATCGGCGCCAACCCCCGTAGTCGTGGTGAAAGAGCTGCAGCCGCCGGGATATGACAATGGCATCGGGCAACCTGCCGCCAAACTGCTGGGGCTCTCCCCGGCGCAGATCATCGGCCTGGCGCAGTTTTTTGACGTGGTATTGGTGGAAGCGGACGGGGCGAAGCATTTGCCGTTAAAGGTCCCTGCGGATTACGAGCCGGTGATCATACCGGTCAGGTCCGCCGTTTGGGATGCGGCAAGTACCAGCCGGGGAGAAACGCCTGCCCCACAAAACGCCGGTGGAGATGAGGAGGCTGGGCGGGTAGAAGCGCCTGTTCCATGGAGCGCCGGTGGGGATGGGGAGGCAGGGCGGGTAGAAGCACCTGCCCCATGGAGCACCGGTGGGGATGGGGGGTCAAATCCCGGCAAGTTCAGTGCGTCAGGGCCGGTGCCACCGTACCGCAGCATGGTGGTGGCTGTCGCCGGGATGGATGCCGTGGGGCAGCCCTTTGGGGAGAAGTGTTTCCGGCATGAATTGGCGATGGAAATGCTTGGGAAGGGCCCGGATGAGATCATCACGCCACAGGACATGGCCCTCATCTTGACCGATGAAAAGGGAAGCAGAAAGCATGTGGGGGGGCAGGCGTTTCGCATACTGCTCAACAAAGCTGACACGGAGCGGGATAGGGAAACGGCAAGGGAAGTGGCGGCATGCATCCGCAGTATGCATGGGGTGCAAGGCGAGGGCGTGCGAGGCGAGGGCGTTCATATCCAGGGTGTACATGACACGCATGCGCAAGGCAAGGGCGTGCAAGGCGAGGGCGCTCATAGCCAGGGTGTGCATGACAAGGGCGTGCAAGGCGAGGGCGTACCCCTGGTTGATGACGCAGGGGGCAACAAGGGTATAACTGCGGCCGATACAGGGGATATGTCCGTTCCAAGGGCACAGGATATTTGTACATGGGGCATCGTGTTGGCATCCATGCAGACCGGATGGTGGGAGAGGGTGTAGATGCATCAGCTGCCGGCCAAGATCCGCTCCACCGCATCGGCCAGGTCCGCACACACCATGTCAGGTGTGGCACCGTATTTCCCGTCCCGTCCGGCTTCCCCTGTTAGGACCAATGCGGTTCCCAGCCCCGCGTTTTTCCCTGTTTGGATATCCATGGTGGTATCGCCCACCATCCAGGATGCGGACAGGTCGATGTGGTAGCGGCGCGCCGCTTTTTCTATCATGCCGGTGGCGGGTTTGCGGCAGTCGCAGGGGATCTTGTAGAGGGGGTTTTCCTCGGGATAGCCACGGTCCGGATGGTGGGGGCAGAACAGCACATCGTCCAGGTAGATGCCCTGTTTGCCCAGCAGGGTGGACAGCTTCCGGTGGATGTTCTCCACGTCTCCGATGGTACACAGACCCCTGGCCACCACCGGCTGGTTGGTCACGACTATAGCCAGGTAGCCGGAGGTGTTGATCCTGCCTATGGCCCCGGACGCACAGGGCTCCAGTTCGAAATCCTCTTCCCGGTATACCAGCCCGTTCAAACGGTTGATGGTGCCGTCGCGGTCCAGGAAGATGCACTTCTGACGGTTCTTCAGGCATTTCGCTGTAGCAAGGCCGCTCTCTATATCCCGGATGGCCTCGCCCACCCTTTCCACCGTGCCCACGTCTTTGATGTACTCGGGGGACCGGTAGCCATAGACCGACGCCGTGCCCGCAGCGGCCGGGTTTGCAGGCGCCGTGTCCGCAGTAGCAGGATTTGCAGGCGCCGTGCCCGCAGCGGCGCGAACCCCGGATGCCTGGTATGGCTGTGCCTGGTAGGCGGATGGGGTTTTGGCCTGTCCCAACTCCACCAGCGGGAACAGGATGTCTTTTTCCAGGTCTGTTTTCACAGGTTCATGTACCAGGTCGCAGATGTCCCGGTCCAAAATGTATATGCCGCCGTTGACGCAGTTGTCGTACCAGTATGTGCGATTGTTGTTTTTGGAATCGAAACCTGTCACCCGCCCGTCGTCATCCAGCCTGACCAGATCCGAATCAAATGGGTGGTTGTTGGGGTGGACGAACAATGTGGCCCTGGCATGTTTTTCCACATGGAAACGCTCCATACGCTGCAGGTCCACGTCGAAAAACACGTCGCCGAAGAGGAGGAGGAAGTATCCGGCAGGTACGGCGCCGGTCATAGCTGACTTGGCAGATGCAGATGCCGCACGGGCATCGGTGGCAGGCCGATCCGCAGACCGGGTGCTTGTGCTTGCTACGGGCAAAGCAGATGACGGGGCATCGGTGGCAGGAGGATCCACAGACCGGGCACTCATCCCTGTTACAGGCAAAGCAGATGCCGCCGGGGCATCGGTGGCAGGGGTTTCGCCCGTACACAGCATCTCTTTCAGATAATAAAAAGCCCCTGCGGTACCCAGAGGCTGTGTCTCCTCGATGTAGCGCACACGCACCCCGAAGGGGCCCCCGTCACCGAAGTGTGAGCGGATCTTTTCGCCCAGGTGGCCGATGACCATGATGATGTCGGTGATGCCGTACCCCCGGAGCTGTTCCACCTGCCACTCCAGCAGGGGTTTCCCCAGTATCGGTACCATGGGTTTGGGTATGGCGTCCTTGGTCAATGCCGAAAGCCGCGTCCCCTTCCCGCCCGCCATTATCACTGCCTGCATCATTTCCCAGCCTTTCCCCGCCACTTCATGGGCGGCATCTCCCAGCGCGCCGCGCCCTCGTCCTTTTTCCTCTCGGACCGGGTCGGCGGTGTGATGGGCGCCGTGGTCTCCCCCTGGGCGATGCCCTGGGAGCTGTCTTTCATGAAAAGCACCTTGAACGTGAGGAGGATGAGCTTCATGTCCAGCCGCAGGGAGTAGTTCTGTATGTAGTTCAGGTCCATCTTCAGTTTGTCGTAGGGCGTGGTGTTGTATTTGCCATAGACCTGGGCATAGCCTGTCAGCCCGGCTTTCACCTTCAGGCGGTAGTCGAACTCCGGCATGTTCTTGCTGTAGAAATCGAAAATCTCCGGGCGCTCCGGCCTGGGCCCCACCACGCTCATGTCGCCCAGCAGGATATTGAACAGCTGGGGGATCTCGTCGATGCGCAGCTTGCGCAACCATGCGCCCACCGGCGTGATGCGGGAGTCGTGTTCCGTGGTCATGCGGGGGATGCCGTCTTTTTCGGCGTCCACGATCATGCTGCGGAACTTGAAGATCATATACGGCCTGCCGCCTATGGTCAGGCGTTCCTGGCGGAACATCACCGGACCTGCGTCGCAGCACTTGATGGCGACGGCGGCCACGAGCATCACAGGTGAGAGCACCACGATCCCCAAAAGGGAGAGCAGGATGTCGATGATGCGCTTGATGGCCAGCTGCTCGATGGAAATCTCGCTGTTGCGCGCCAAAAGCAGCGGCGTGTCGAAGAGATGTATCTCCTCCGCGCTGCGGATCAGTATGTCGGACAGCTTGGGGGTCATGTAGGCCCGTATGGACCTGGCGAAGCAGTATTTGAGGAGGTTGTTGCGGGTTTCGCTGGGGACGTCGCAGATGATCACCGCATCGTACCCGTCACACATCGCGGTGAGGCGGTCGATCCCTGCGTCCACATGGACGGTCTTGACTATCTCATAGCGGTCCTTGCGCTCGTTCATCTTGTCCATGAGGATGAGGGAGGGGCGGTTCCCATAGATCAGAAGCATCTTCCTGGGGGGGAACATGCGCTGGAACCAGGCATCCGCGATAAATGTCCACAGTATGATGACGACGGCATCCAGCACGCTCATCACCAGGAAATACTGCGGGCCCGGGAAGTGCTTGGCCAGGAGGGCCGTCTGCAGGTAGGATATGATGTTGACCATGAGCACGGTGAGTATCTGGGAAAAGAGGATATTGCCCTTCTGGAAATACCCCACCCGGAACCCCCCGTACATCTTGGAAAAGAACATCAGCAAGATGGCGTAAACCGCCAGCATGAGCCAATCGCCCCTTCGGTAGAACGGGGTCCCCGCCGCCACCGAGAAATAGTTTTTCCAGAAATACCAATAAATCAAGGCCTCCAGCGCCAGAAGCGAGGCGGACGTGCAGAAACGTATGAATCTTTTATATTGTTCCATTTTTTGCATTTCTGCACCATACCTCCGACTGCAGTGCTTCCGATGCCCTGGGGGTCTGCATGTCTGCGAATCCTCGTTTGCGGTCACTTTCTTTGGTTTGGGTTTTTGGTTTGGTTTTGGGCTGCCGGGGCGGTTTTGGCGGTTTCCATGTCCGCGGCCGCCTCGCACCTCGCCCCTGCGACGCCCACCATCATCAGGGCCCACATCACGGGCGTGGCGATGGGCAGGTTGATGTTTACCGTGGCCTGGAGGCCGTAGCATACCAGCGCCACGAGGATTGCCGCGAGGTAGGGGTTTTCCTTGTAGTGCTTGCCCATCTGCAGCCAGGAGGTGATAAGCAGCCAGAGGTACGAAAGCAGGCCCAAGGGGCCAATGGTGACGAAATACTGCAGGTATTCATTGTGCAGGCTGTCAAAGTACTCTCCGTAACGGCGGGTCATCTCCCGGAATTCCGAGGTTATGGTGGTGGACAGGATGCCGAATGTGTCGGGCCCGTAGCCGAAGAGTTTCTGGAACCAGTTGAACCGGCCGTAGTCGCGCAGCCCCAGCTTCCATATATACATGCGGTGGGTGCCCCACTCGTCGTCAAATACCAGGTACTCGGACATCGCGCCGTACCGGGAGGCATGGCCCCAGAGGTTCGCATCCAGCGCGATGAAGACCACCGCCGCGACGGCAACGCCCAGGAGCGCCAGCCATGCGATGCGCAGCACATTGCCCGGGAGGGCGGGGGCAGGTTTGGCAGCAACCGCGCCTTCGTCGGCGCTTGGGGGGTCCGCCTGGGCTACGAGGGTGCTTGCGCCCTTGACAGTTTCGGTGAGGCCACCGGTGTGCCGGATCTGGTTGGCGGCTGATGCTTGTGTGATGGCTTGCCCGCCGGCTTTGCCGTGCTTTTTGCTTGATTTTCGGCCGGAACCAGAGGATCCGGCAGCGCTTGTTGTGTTGCCTGTGGGTGCGGATCCGGAGGTTTTGGCCCCTTGGCGGCCGGCGTGTGCGGCGATAACGGCGCCGCCCCTGCGAACTGCATCCCCGGCGATGCCGGGCCTGCCTGGAGCCTGGCCGGAACCGGCCTTGCCCTGGGCCTTTCCGGCGTCTTTGGCCCGCAGCCATGAAAGGAACCCTTTATAATGTGCCGCCACCGCCCATATGGCCCATGCCAACCAGGCCAACCCCGTAAGGTACGGCAGCATACGCAGCTTGGCCAGCGTGGGGAAGAGCCCCGTGAGCTCCAGCACCACACCCGCATATACCACATTGATCCGGGCGATGGCGCACACCACCGCCAGGAATGTGGCCACCACCAGCAAATACCTGCGCACGCCGCCCCAAGTGCCAAAAAGGTAGAGGGGGAGTATGGCGAAGAGTGCGGCCAGGGCGAGGTAGACATTGTCGCTCTGCCCCATGATCTGCGCAAAAAAAGAAATGACCATCAAACAGTAGTATGCGATCATGCGTGGGCCGATCTTTTTCTCGGCGCAGAAAAGCGTGGCGCTAAGGCCCATGAACAGGCTCACATATGAAGTATAGGTGTTGATGTTGCCGATGGTGGAGGTGAAGATCTGGCGCTGCTCCGGCACCATCAAAGCCTTGAACTTCAGGATGTCCATCTGGAAATAGTCGGTGATGCCGAAGAGGCACACCAGCGTGCCGGCCGCCAGGCACAGGTCGACTATCCAGTTTTTATAGCGGAAGAAGCGGCTTACGATGAAGTAGCCTATGCCGTACACCAGGAGGAGGAACAGGCCGGTGTAGCGACCTTCATTGCCCCAGAATGCTTCGAAGCGGTAAGGGGAGAAGACGGTGGACAATGTGGCGCACAGGAGGAACGCGCCCAGGGCCAGGTAGGGGTTGGCGGGGTGCAGGCGTCCGAACAGGCCCTTGCCCTCGTCGAAGAATGCGTGGATCTGCTTGCCCTCGCCCGAAAACACGTCATAGATGCCATAGACGCCGATGATGGCGGTCAGTAGCGCCGCCATGCCCAACACCACGGAATAGAAGAACCGGTACTTCACCGATAGGATATCGAAATAGTAATCGCCGTAGACCAGCGGGAACACTGCCAGGATGAGCATCACGCCGATGAGTATCACTGTCTGCAAAGTAGTTTTCAATGTCTTTAGTGGGTCTTGCTTGCTGCGCTTCATATCAACTCCCTGAAACCAAATGTTGTGGCGAACCCGCCTTCGCCCGTGATGCCCGGCGGCCGTATGTGCCCGATGGCCGTATATGCCCGGCGGCCGTATATGCCCGGCGGCCGTATGTACCCGATGGCCGTAAATGCCCCATGCCCTGCATGAAAGATGGGGCGGCCGAAACAGCCGGGGGTGCGCAAAATGGGTATCTCCCACTTCGCATTCCATTAAGTATAGCATTTCGACTGGACAGGCGCAACGATTCTTGATTAAAGATTCCTTAAGATTTGCCTAATGGGGAGGGGCGACACCCCCCTACACCAATCCCAAGCACTTCACGAAGAACGCCCGCAGCTTCTCTATGATGCCTTGTTTCCTTGCGTCACGGTCGCCGCCCCCGAAGCGGGAGAGGGGCGGCATGATCATGTCGAAGTCGGTCCCCGTTTCTTTTAGCTCACCGTCGCGCAGGGCCATCTCGATGAAGTCACCGATGCCGCATCCAAGGCGGCGGTAGTTTTGTATGGTGCGATCAATGGATAGCTCGGCGCCGGCATTTTCAACTGGTAACAATTTTTGCTGCTTCACATTCACTATTCAGCTTTCGCTGACTTTTTGCTATCAATCTGTTATCAGCGCATTGGCTTTCACCTCCGCTTACTCATCGTCGTCTTTGGCGGTTCCCCGCGCAATCTCAAGTATCTCTTGGGCATCTTCAAATTCCTGAGTCCACTCGTTCAGCTTTCGCTGCAATAATGCTTTATCTGGAAGATATAAACTGTATTCGGATGCGTAGATATTTTCCCCCTCTGGCAGAGTCAGCTCAACAACACTGTCGCTCTTTTCCTTGCAGAGCAGTATCCCAACGGTCGGCTTCTCGAAATCTTTTTTAACATGGCGGTCGAAATAGTGAACGTACATCTGCATCTGACCAAGGTCTTGATGCTTGAGCTTTTCTGTCTTCAAATCAATCAACACATAGCATTGGAGCAGCCGATTATAAAAAACCAGGTCAACCCCAAAATTGTCCTCGTCAAAAGTAAAACGCTTCTGTCTTGCTTCATATAAAAATCCCTTACCAAGTTCCAACAGGAAGGATTGGAGCTTATTGATAAGAGCTGTTTCAAGGTCATCCTCACTGTATTCGGATTTCTCATCAAGCCCGGCAAACTCCAACACAAGCGGGTTCTTCAACATATCCTGCGGTTTTCTGACGATATGTCCTTCGGTGGACAGGCGCATGACAGCATCCTTGTCGCGTGAAAGCGCCAGCCTCTCATAAAGACTGCTGTTGTATTCACGCTGTAACCTACGGTAATCCCACTGCTGATTGTATGCCTCGATTTCGTAGAATTGACGCTCTTGCGCGTTCTTGATTCGCATCAAGATAAGAT